>NZ_CP077800.1:905167-1206889 GCF_019112525.1 Modestobacter sp. L9-4 | reverse complement strand
CAGCACCGTGGGGTTGCGCGAGCTGATCTCGGCGTAGGAGCCGAGGCCGAAGGTCGGGTGCTGCTTGCGCACGGAGATCATCGTTCGGGTCCACTGCAGCAGCGAGTTGGTGTTGCGCAGCTGGCCCTCGACGTTGGTGACCTGGTAGCCGTACACCGGGTCGGCGATCAGCGGCAGGTGCATCCGCTGCGGGTCGGCGGTGGAGAACCCGCCGTTGCGGTCGGGGGTCCACTGCATCGGGGTGCGGACGCCGTCGCGGTCACCGAGCCAGATGTTGTCGCCCATGCCGATCTCGTCGCCGTAGTACATGACCGGTGAGCCGGGCAGCGACATCAGCAGGGCGGTGAACAGCTCGAGGGTGTCGAGGTCGTTGTCCAGCAGCGGGGCCAGCCGGCGGCGGATGCCGATGTTGGCCTTCATGCGGGGGTCCTGGGCGTACTCGCCCCACATGTAGTCGCGCTCCTCGTCGGTGACCATCTCCAGGGTCAGCTCGTCGTGGTTGCGCAGGAAGATGCCCCACTGGCAGTTGTCCGGGATGGCCGGCGTCTGGGCCATGATCTCCGAGATCGGGAACCGCTGCTCCCGCCGCACGGCCATGAACAGCCGGGGCATCACCGGGAAGTGGAAGGCCATCTGGCACTCGTCGCCGTTCTCGCCGAAGTACTCGACGACGTCGGCCGGCCACTGGTTGGCCTCGCAGAGCATGACCTTGTCCGAGTAGTTCTCGTCCACGACCTTGCGGACGTGCTTGAGGAAGGCGTGGGTCTGCGGCAGGTTCTCGCCGTTGGTGCCCTCCTCCTCGAACAGGTAGGGGACGGCGTCGAGCCGGAAGCCGTCGATGCCCAGGTCCAGCCAGAAGCGCAGGGCGTCGATGATCGCCTCCTGCACCTTCGGGTTCTCGAAGTTCAGGTCGGGCTGGTGGCTGAAGAAGCGGTGCCAGAAGTACTGCTTGCGCACCGGGTCGAACGTCCAGTTCGAGGACTCGGTGTCGACGAAGATGATGCGGGCGTCGGCGTACTGGGTGTCGTCGTCGGCCCACACGTAGAAGTCGCCGTAGGGGCCCTCGGGGTCGCTGCGGCTGGCCTGGAACCACGGGTGCTGGTCCGAGGTGTGGTTCATGACGAAGTCGATGATCATGCGCATGCCGCGGGCGTGCGTCGCGGCGATGAGCTCCTTGAAGTCCTCGATGTCGCCGAACTCCGGCAGGACCGCGGTGTAGTCGCTGACGTCGTAGCCACCGTCGCGCAGCGGCGAGGCGAAGAACGGCGGCAGCCACAGGCAGTCGACACCGAGCCACTGCAGGTAGTCCAGCTTGCCCATCATGCCGCGCAGGTCACCGATGCCGTCGCCGTTGCTGTCGGCGAAGCCGCGCACCAGCACCTCGTAGAAGACGGCGCGCTTGAACCACTCGGGATCGCTGCCCGGGGTGGGCAGCGCTGACTGCTCGCCCGCGCCGGGGGTCGACTGTGCTGGGACGGGGAGGCTCATGTACTCGGTCCTCGTTCGTTGCGGGGGAGGCGGATCGGGCCGCGACGCCGCCGGCCCGGAGGCCGGCGGCGTCGCGTGAGGACGGGAGGTCGTGCGGGCGTTACTGCTGGGCGACCGCAGCGGGCAGGCTGCGGTGCACCGTGAACACGTGGGCCGGCTCCCGGTAGGGGTCCAGCTCCACGTAGTTGCTCTGGCCGAAGTCGTAGTGGGCACCGGTGATCTCGTCGGTGACGGAGAACCGGTCCGACCAGTCCAGACCCAGGGCCGGCATGTCCAGCGCGGTGGTGCCGATCTGGGTGTAGCTGCTGTTGAGCGACACGACCACCAGCACGGCGTCGTCCGAGCCCGGGTCGGTCTTGGAGAAGACCAGCAGGTTCGGGTTGTCGACCGCGTGGAAGCGCAGCGTGCGCAGCTGCTGCAGCGCCGGGTGCGCCCGGCGGATCTCGTTGAGCCGGGTCAGGTAGGGCGCCAGCGACCGCCCGGAGGCCTCGGCGGCGGCCCAGTCGCGGGGGCGCAGCTGGAACTTCTCGGTGTCCAGGTACTCCTCGCTGCCCGGACGCAGGCCCACGTGCTCGAAGAGCTCGTACCCGGAGTAGACGCCCCAGGTCGGGCTCATCATCGCCGCCAGCACGGCCCGGATCTTGAACATCGGCGGGCCGCCGACCTGCAGCGTCTCGTGCAGGATGTCCGGGGTGTTGACGAAGAAGTTCGGCCGCATGTAGTGCGCCGACTCCGTCAGCTGCCGGCCGTACTCCGCCAGCTCGGCCGCCTCGGTCCGCCAGGTGAAGTACGTGTAGCTCTGGGTGAAGCCGACCCGCGCCAGCTGGTGCATCATCGCCGGCCGGGTGAAGGCCTCGGCGAGGAACAGCACGTCGGGGTCGGTCTTCTTGACCTCCCAGATCAGCCAGTGCCAGAAGTTCAGCGGCTTGGTGTGCGGGTTGTCGACACGGAAGATGCGGACCCCGGCCTCGATCCAGACCCGGATCACCCGCAGGCACTCGGCGTAGATGCCCTCGGGGTCGTTGTCGAAGTTGATCGGGTAGATGTCCTGGTACTTCTTCGGCGGGTTCTCCGCGTAGGCGATCGTGCCGTCGGGCTTGGTGGTGAACCACTCCGGGTGGCTGGTCACCCAGGGGTGGTCGGGCGTGGCCTGCAGCGCGAAGTCCAGCGCCACCTCCATGCCCAGCTCCTTCGTCCGCTCGACGAAGGCCCGGAAGTCGTCCATGGTGCCCAGCTGCGGGTGGACGGCGTCGTGCCCGCCGTCCTCGCTGCCGATCGCCCAGGGGGACCCGACGTCGTCGGGGTGCGCCACCAGGGTGTTGTTCTTGCCCTTGCGGTTGGTGTGGCCGATCGGGTGGATCGGGGGCAGGTAGACGACGTCGAAGCCCATGCCGGCGATCGCCGGCAGCCGCTCGGCGGCCTGGGCGAACGTGCCGTGGGTGGGGGTGCCACCGACGACGGGCCCCTCGGAGCGGGGGAAGAACTCGTACCAGGAGCCGTACAGCGCGCGCGGCCGGTCGACGTAGAGCTCGTAGACCTGGGAGCCGGTCACCAGGCGGCGCACCGGGTGGGCGTGCAGCACCCCCTGCAGGGCCGGCGACAGCGCCGGGGCGATCCGGGCGGTGAGCTCGAGCGACTCGTCCCGCAGTGCCGCGGCGGCAGCGGTGAGGTCGGCGCGGTGCTCGAGGACGCCCGCGTGGTCCTCGGCGACGGCCGCGGCGACCTCCTCCAGCAGCCGGGCGCCGGACTCGAGGTCGTTGGCGAGCTCGTCGGGACCCTGCCCCGCCTCGATCTTCACCTCGACGTCGTGGTGCCAGGTGCTCAGCGGGTCGTCCCACGCCTCGACCTGGTAGGTCCACAGCCCCTCGCGGTCGGGGACGACGGTCGCCGTCCACCGGTCGGGCTCGGGACCGAACTTGCGCATACGGGTCAGCTGCGGCGTCGCGGCCGCACCTGCCTCCGACGGCGGGGTCAGGACCACGCTCGCCGCGACGGCGTCATGGCCCTCGCGGAACACGGTGGCGGTGATCGGCAGGTGTTCCCCGACCACGGCGCGGGTCGAGAACGACCCGCAGGACACGACGGGGGCGACATCAGAGATGCCGAGGCGGAGGTCAGCGCGGCCAGTCATCGGCGCAACGCTATCCAGATCACGCCCGCCGCACACGTCGGCGGGGGGCGGGGTCGACCGAGCGGGTGAGCGGGGCCCGCCGGTCGCTGTGACCGCCGTCTCTCCGGGGCCGCTGCGGGAGGCCGTTCGCCGCTAGGGTCGCGCCCGTGCGAGCCCTCCGCCGTCTCACCGTCCGCGCGGCCCTCCCCGACGCCCTGCTGCCGCTCTCGCAGCTGGTCACCAACCTGCGCTGGTCGTGGCACCCCGAGACCCGCGACCTGTTCGAGGCGCTGGACCCGCAGCTGTGGGAGAGCTGCGGCGGCGACCCGGTCCGGGTGCTGGGCGAGGTGTCCGCCGAGCGGCTGGCCGCCCTGGCCGACGACCCGGCGTTCCTCCAGCAGCTGGGGTCGGTCGCCGAGGACCTGCGCACGTACCTGGACGCCCCGCACTGGTACCAGTCGCTGGGGCCCGGGGCGCCGGCCGCGGTGGCCTACTTCTCCGCGGAGTTCGGCGTCTCCGAGGTGCTGCCGAACTACTCCGGCGGGCTGGGCATCCTGGCCGGTGACCACCTCAAGGCGGCCTCGGACCTCGGCGTCCCGCTGATCGGGGTGGGGCTGCTCTACCGGGCCGGCTACTTCTCCCAGGGTCTGTCGGCCGACGGGTGGCAGCTGGAGCGCTACCCGGCGCTGGACCCGCACGGGCTGCCGCTGAAGCTGCTGCGCGACGCCGCCGGCGACGCCGTGGTGGTCACCGTGGCGCTGCCCGAGGCGCGCACCCTGTCCGCCCACGTCTGGCGGGCGCAGGTGGGGCGGGTGCAGCTGCTGCTGCTCGACAGCGACATCGAGGAGAACGCCCCGGCCGAGCGCGGCGTCACCGACCGGCTCTACGGCGGCGGGGAGGACCACCGGCTGCGCCAGGAGATGCTGCTGGGCATCGGCGGGGTGCGGGCGCTGCGCGCGTACTGCTCGCTGACCGGCACGCCGGCGCCGGAGGTCTTCCACGCCAACGAGGGGCACGCCGGCTTCCAGGGGGTGGAGCGGATCCGCGAGCTCACCGCCGCCCACGGGCTGACCTTCGCCGAGGCGCTGCAGGCGGTGCGCGCGGGCACCGTGTTCACCACGCACACCCCGGTGCCCGCCGGCATCGACCGGTTCCCGCGCGCGCTGATCGAGCGGTACGCCGTGGGTTTCGGCGTCCCGGTCGACCAGCTGCTGCCGCTGGGGGCCGAGCGCGACCCGGACACCTTTAACATGGCGCACATGGGGCTGCGGCTGGGCCAGCGGGCCAACGGCGTCAGCCTGCTGCACGGGCGCGTCAGCCGGGAGATGTTCGGCGACCTGTGGCCCGGCTTCGACCCCGACGACGTCCCGATCGGCTCGATCACCAACGGGGTGCACGCCCCCACCTGGACCGCCCGGGAGCTGCTGGCGCTGGGCACCCAGACCACCGGCACGGACGACGGGGCCGCGGGGCCCGCGCACTTCGACGGGGTCGACCGGGTGCCCGCCGAGGAGCTGTGGGGCACCCGCCGGCTGCTGCGGGCGCGGCTGGTGGAGGAGGTGCGCCGCCGGGTGCGGGCCAGCGCCGCCGCCCGCGGGGCGACCGAGGCCGAGCTCGGCTGGACCGCGACCGTCCTCGACCCCGACGTGCTCACCGTCGGCTTCGCCCGCCGGGTGCCCTCCTACAAGCGGCTCACGCTGATGCTGCGGGACCCCGCGCGGCTGCGGGCGCTGCTGCTGGACGAGGACCGGCCGCTGCAGCTGGTCATCGCCGGCAAGAGCCACCCGGCCGACGACGGTGGCAAGCAGCTGATCCAGCAGGTGGTGCGCTTCGCCGACGACCCGGCGGTCCGCCACCGGATCGTCTTCCTGCCCGACTACGACATCGGCATGGCGCGGTACCTCTACTGGGGCTGCGACGTCTGGCTGAACAACCCGCTGCGGCCGCTGGAGGCCTGCGGCACGTCGGGCATGAAGTCCGCGCTCAACGGCGGGCTGAACCTCTCCATCCGCGACGGCTGGTGGGACGAGTGGTTCGACGGGCAGAACGGCTGGGCCGTCCCGACCGCGGACGGCGTGGCCGACCCCGACCGCCGTGACGACGTCGAGGCGCAGGCGGTCTACGAGCTGCTGGAGCGCCAGGTGGTCCCGCGCTTCTACGAGGTGGGCGGTGACGGCGTCCCGGCCCGCTGGCTGGAGATGGTCCGGGCCACCCTGCGCGAGACCGGCCCCAAGGTGCTGGCCACCCGGATGGTCGGTGACTACGTCCGCACGCTGTACGTGCCCGCGGCCGGTGCCGCCCGGGCGATGGCCGCCGGGGAGTGGGCCGCGGCCCGCGAGCTGGCGGCCTGGCGCGCGCGGCTGCTGGAGCACTGGCCGGGGGTGCGGGTCGGTCACGTGGAGGCCACCGGCGTGGGGGAGACCCCCGAGATCGGGGGCGGCATCGGCCTGCGGGCCGAGGTCGAGCTGCCCGGGCTGACCCCGGCCGACGTCGTGGTCGAGGCGGTCTCGGGCCGGGTGGACGACGCGGACGGGCTGCACGCGGTGAGCACGCTGCCGCTGCAGCTCGACGGCAGCGAGGGCTCGCGGCACTGGTTCACCGGCACCGTGCCGCTGACCCGCACCGGGCCGTTCGGCTACACGGTGCGCGTGCTGCCGCGCAACGCCCACCTCGCCGTCCCCGCCGAGCTGGGCGTCGTCGTCACCGCCTCCTGACGTCCCCGACGGCGTGTCGTGGCCCCGCGACGGGGCGCAGGTGGACGAACCGGGCGTCCGGTGACTGCCTGCGGTGGTACGACAGCGCTCCGTGGGATCTGGGCCGTGACGTGTGTGGCCCCTGGTACAGGTAGTGCGCGACGGACCGGGGACGCGGCGTGGCACGCCGACGCCCGGCGCGGGATCGGGCCCACGCTCATTAGGCTGGCCGTCATGCCCGACCGCTGTGAGGTGCTCCCCGGAGACTCTGTCGTCGCCCGACGTGGCGGAGGCCTGCTGTGGGTCGACGCCCCGGGGTCGCCGGCACTGGTCGCCGCCCTGCACGCCTGCCTGGGGGTCGCCGGTCCTGGCGCCGACCGGGTGCTGGCCGCCGTCGCCGGGCAGGTGTCCCGGCTCGCCGACGGCCCGGCGTCCTTCGCCCTGGTGCTCGCCGACACCTCCGGTGGCACCGGCGCCGGTGTCGCGCTGTGGTCGGGCAAGGGCCAGCCGGCCGTGGACGGCGTCCCGGTGTCCGGGTCCTCCGTCGACGGCTGCACGCTGGCCGCCGGCTTCTCCCTCGGCCAGACGCTCTACGTCGGCCCCGGTCAGCCCGCCGCCGCCATGCCCCCGGGCGTGGCCCTCGACCTGGTCGAGGGCACCGTCCCCGGCTCCGGCGCGCTGCTGCAGCTCGCCGCCGCCGCGTCGTCCGCCGTCGTCGCCCCGCCGGTGGGCCCGCTGCCCAGCGGTGAGTCCTTCACCGCGGGCTCCGACGCCGGGTTCGGCAGCTCCGCCCGTCCCGCCGGTCAGGCCCCCGGCGGCGAGCAGACCGCGTTCTGGCGGCCCGAGCCGCCGGCGGCGCCGGTGCTGCGCTTCGACGACGGCATGGTCGTCACCGTCGACGAGGACCTGGTGCTCGGTCGCCGTCCCGACGGCCACGACCTGGTGACCAGCGGCAACGCCCGCCCGGTCCCGATCGCCGACACCCAGAACGTGCTCTCCTCCGCGCACGCCGCCATCCAGCGGGCCGGCCGCGAGGTCTCCCTCACCGACCTGGGCTCGCTCAACGGCACCCACGTCGCCGGCCCCGAGGCCACCGAGTGGACCCAGCTCGAGCCCGGCGTGCCGCACCCGCTCACCGACGGCGACCGGCTGCTGCTCGGCTGGACCGTCATCACCTTCGAGCAGACGCCGGAGTAAGACCCTCCCGCGCCCTCCACGGCCCCGTTCCCGCCCCGGGAACGGGGCCGTGCTGCGTCTCTGCACGCGTTGCACCCGTAGTGCACGCGCTGCAGCACGTGCACCGCGGAGGAGGGGCGGGCAACGAGACCGCGGTCGGCGTCGGGGCCGGACGGGAGGGACGGGGTCGGCCTCCGCGGGTCCCGCCGCACTGCACGCGTTGCCTCCGCAGTGCACGTGCCGCAGCACGTGCACTGCGCACGGACGGCGTGCAGCACGGACGGCGTGCACCGCGGACGGCGCCGCCTAGTGGGCCGAGGGCGGCGTCCGCAGCACGCGCAGCGCCCAGACGGAGCGGCCGGGCAGCTGCGTGCCGCCCGGGGGCAGCGCGGTGGGCCGCGGCGGGAGGCCGGTGGCGTACTCGGTGGCCAGCGCGAGCTCGTAGCCGTCACCCCAGGGCGCGCCGGGCAGGACGACGTCCACCGGGTCGGCGCCGGCGTGCAGCCAGATCAGCCACGAGTCGTCGACGACCGGGCGTCCCCGCTGGTCGCGCAGCCGCAGGCCGCGGCCGTCGAGGTACATGCCGACGGTCTGCAGCTCGTTGTCGAACCAGTCGCTGCTGGTCAGCTGCTCGCCGTTCGGTGCGAACCAGGCCAGGTCGCGGGTGCCGCCGGAGCCAGGGATCTCGCTGCCCTCGAAGAACGCCTCCTGGCGCAGCACGGGGGAGTTGCGGCGCAGCCCGACCACGTGGGACACGAAGCTCCACAGGTCGGGGTCGATCGCGCCCCAGTCCAGCCAGGAGATCTCGTTGTCCTGGCAGTAGGCGTTGTTGTTGCCGCCCTGGGTGCGGCCGAGCTCGTCGCCGGCGGTGAGCATCGGCACGCCGGTGGACAGCAGCAGGGTGGCCAGGTGGTTGCGCACCTGCCGGGCGCGCAGCTCGACCACGGCCGGGTCGTCGCTGGGCCCCTCGACGCCGCAGTTCCAGTTGCGGTTGTGGCTCTCGCCGTCCCGGTTGTCCTCGCCGTTGGCCTCGTTGTGCTTGTCCTGGTACGTGACCAGGTCGGCCATCGGGAAGCCGTCGTGGGCGGTGACGAAGTTGACCGAGGCGAACGGGCGGCGGCCGTCGGAGCGGTAGAGGTCCGAGGACCCGGTGAGCCGGTAGGCCAGGTCGCGGACGCCGACCCGGGCTCCGGACCACACGTCGCGGACCGTGTCGCGGTACTTGCCGTTCCACTCCGTCCAGGGCGGGGGGAAGTTGCCCACCTGGTAGCCGCCCTCGCCGACGTCCCAGGGCTCGGCGATGAGCTTGACCGTGCTGACCACCGGGTCCTGGTGGACGACGTCGAAGAAGGCCGACAGCCGGTCGACGTCGTGGAAGGAGCGGGCCAGGGCCGAGGCGAGGTCGAAGCGGAACCCGTCGACGTGCATCTCGGTGACCCAGTAGCGCAGCGAGTCCATCAGCAGCGCCAGCACCGGCGGACGGCGGACGTCGAGGGTGTTCCCGCAGCCGGTGTAGTCGGTGTAGCGGGAGGGGTCGGCGCCGTCGAGGCGGTAGTAGCCGCCGTTGTCGATGCCGCGGAAGGACAGCGTCGGGCCGGTGTGGTCGCCCTCGGCGGTGTGGTTGTAGACGACGTCGAGGATCACCTCGATGCCCGCGGCGTGCAGCGCCTTGACCATCGCCTTGAACTCGGTGACCTGCCCACCGCCGGAGCCCACCGAGCTGTAGGCGGCGTGCGGGGCGAAGTAGCCGAGGGTGTTGTAGCCCCAGTAGTTGGTCAGCCCGCGGCGCAGCAGGTGCGGCTCGCTGACGAAGGAGTGCACCGGCAGCAGCTCGACGGCGGTGACCCCGAGGGACACCAGGTGCTCGACGAACGCCGGGTGCGCCAGGCCCGCGTAGGTGCCGCGCAGCGCCGGCGGGACGTCGGGGTGGGTCATCGTGGCGCCCTTGACGTGCACCTCGTAGACCACGGTGTCCGACCACGGGGTGCGCAGCAGGGTGTCGCCGTCCCAGGGGAACGAGTCGTGGATGACCACCCCGCGCGGCACGAACGGCGCGGAGTCGGTGGTGTTCGGCGACGCCGGGTCGCGGCGGTCGAAGCCGAAGAGGGCCTCGTCCAGGCGCAGCTCGCCGTCGACGGCGCGGGTGTAGGGGTCCAGCAGCAGCTTGGCCGGGTTGTAGCGGGCGCCGGCGGCCGGGTCGAAGTGCCCGTGCACGCGGTAGCCGTAGCGCTGGCCGGGCCCGACGCCGGGCAGCCGGCCGTGCCACACCTGGTGGGTGGTCTCCTGCAGCCGCTGCCGGTGCTCGGTGCCGTCGGGGTCGAACAGGCAGAGGTCGACCGCGCTGGCCCCGGCCGACCACAGCGCGAAGTTGGTGCCCGTGCCGTCCCAGTGCGCTCCCAGGGGCGCCGGGACCCCGGGCCACACCTCCACCTGCCGGCCGGTCGTCGATGCGGTCACCCGGAGCATGGTGCCCGACTCGCCCCGGACCGGGCGCCCGGAACACCCGGCGGGTTGGTTGGATGGGCAGCGTGTGGACTCAACCGGTCGTCGAGGTCCGGGGTGTGGACGTCGTCCGAGGCCAGGCGCACCTGCTGCGCGGGGTCGACTGGACGGTCCGGCCCGACGAGCGGTGGGTGCTGCTGGGCCCGAACGGCGCGGGGAAGACGACGCTGCTCCAGCTGGCCGGTGCGCAGCTGCACCCCAGCGCCGGGGAGGTGACGATCCTGGGGGAGACCCTGGGCGCGGTCGACGTCTTCGAGCTGCGGCCGCGGATCGGGCTGACCAGCGCCGCGCTCGCCCAGCGGATCGACCCCGCCGAGCGGGTCGGTGACGTCGTCGTCAGCGCCGGGTACGCGGTCGTGGGCCGGTGGCGGGAGCGCTACGACGTGCACGACCTCACCCGGGCCGCGCTGCTGATGCAGCAGTGGGGCGTGGCGCGGATGGCGCACCGGCCCTTCGGCACGCTGTCGGAGGGGGAGCGCAAGCGGGCCCAGATCGCCCGGGCGCTGATGACCGACCCGGAGCTGTTGCTGCTCGACGAGCCGGGCGCCGGCCTGGACCTGGGCGGCCGGGAGGACCTCGTCGCCCGGCTGTCGGACCTGGCCCGGGACACCCTCGCCCCGGCCCAGGTGCTGGTCACCCACCACGTGGAGGAGATCCCGCCGGGCTACACCCACGGGCTGCTGCTCAAGGGCGGTGAGGTGGTGTCGGCCGGTCCGATCGAGGAGGTGCTGACCGCGCCCCTGCTGTCGGACGCCTTCGGCATCCGGCTGGAGGTCCAGCGTGAGCGTGGCCGCTACAGCGCCCGGCGCGCTGCCTGACCCGGTCGGGCCCGCACCGGCACCCGGACGCCGGCCCGGCTGGGCCGCCGTCCTGCTCCTCCTCGGCCTGGCCGTGCAGCTGGCGCCGCTGCTGCTGCTCGGCCACGTGCTCACCCAGGACGGCCCGGCGCACGTCGACAGCGCGTGGGTCCTCCTGCACCACGGCGACCCCGGCGTCGTGGGCGACGCGCTGCGGGAGAACTATCTCCTCGACCTGAGCCCGGTGCCCAACCTGCTCACCACCGGCATGCTGGCCGCGCTGCTGCCGCTGCTGGGCCCGGACTGGGCCGAGAAGGTCGTGGTCGCCGGCTTCGTGCTGGCCCTGGCCGGTGGGCTGCGGTACGCGCTGCGCGGGGTGGACCGGCGGGCCGGCTGGCTCGCCGTCGCCGCGCTGCCGTTCGCCGGCAGCCACCTGGTCGTCTACGGCTTCTACAACTTCCTCTGGGGCGTGGCCCTGGCGCTGGTGGCGATGGGGGTGGCGTTGCGGGCGCGCGGCGGGTGGACGCCGGTGCGCACCGCCGCGCTGGCGCTGCTGCTGCTGGTCACCTGGTCGGCGCACCTGCTGCCGGAGGTCGCCGCGGTCGGGGTGGTCGGTGCGCTGGCCGTCGGCCGCTCGCTGGCCGCCCGCGCGGGCGCGGGCTGGGGTCCGGCGCTGCGCCGGCACGCCGTGGGCCCGGCGCTGGCGATCGCCCCGACCGTGCTGCTCACCGGCTGGTACGCCCTGACCGGCGGCGGGGAGCACGGCCAGGTGGTCGGCGGCCCGTCGCTGGTGCGGCTGGGCTGGCTGGTGTCGATGTACCGCCCGCTCGTGGCCGGCAGCTGGTGGGAGCTGCCCTCGGCGCTGCTCGTCGCCGGCACGCTGATCGCGCTCCTCGTCGTCGCCCTCCGCCGGGGCGGTGCAGCTCCCGCCGACGGCGCCGACGGCGCCGACGGGCTCGCCCGGGCCGACCGCACCGTGCTGGGGCTGGCCACGGTGCTGGCCGCGCTGGCGGTGCTCGTCGTCCCGTCCCGGCTCGGCCAGGAGTACGGCTTCCTGCCCGACCGGCTGGCCTGGTTCCCACCGCTGGTGCTGCTGCTGTTCTGCGCCACCCGGCTGCCCCGCCGGACGACGACGCACCGGCTGGTGGCCGGGGTGCTGGTGCTGGCCGCCACCGCCGCCGCGCTCGTCCGGCTGCCCACCCAGCTGCGTGACGAGCGCACCGCCGACGAGCTGCTCGCGGTGGCCGCCGACATCCCGGCCGGCTCGACCTTCCTGGTGCTGCACTTCGACCCGTACTCACCCGCGCTCGCGCCGCTGCCGCGCGCCCCCGACCCGCTGCGGCACGTCTCCAGCCGGCTGGCGATCGAGGCCGGTGCGGTCGACGTCGGCCACTACGAGGCGGCCTTCCCCTACTTCCAGGTGCGCTTCACCGCCGAGCCCGGCATCCGCGCCGCGATCGACCCCGAGCGCGAGGGCGTCGAGCGCGTGCCGCCGACGGTCGACCTCCCGGCCGCCGGGCGGGACCTGGACTACGTCGTCGTGGCTGGCCTGGACGACGCCCCCGACTGGGTACGATCGGACGGCCGGACGTCGCAGGTCCTCGACGACCTCCGGTCCGGTTACGAGGAAGTGGCCGTCTCCGGGCCGTCGGGGTACGCATCGGTGTGGCGCTTGCGTGGCACAACGGTCGGGTAGCGCTGCACCGCAGCCAGCCCGGGGCCCGGACCGAGGTCGATGGCCCGGACCGCCGCCGTCCGGGCAGCCGGACCCGAGGTCCGCCCCGCTCCACCGCCTGCTCCGACCCGGGGCCGGCACGTCTGCCTGGAGGAACCCTGTCCGAGTCGCCGAGCACCCATCCGGACGCCGTGACCGGCTCCTCCCGGGCGTTCGGTGCACCGGACCGCCAGGTGACCGACGCGGACCGGGCTCCGGACGCCGGGACGACCGGTGGCCCGGCCTGGAACGGCCGGGGGGTGGTCGTGGCCGCTGCGCTGGCGGTGCTGGTCGGTGTGGTGCTGCGGTTCGTCTCCCCGCCGGCGCTGTGGCTGGACGAGGCGCAGAGCGTGGCCATCGCCCGCTCCGACTGGCACGGCCTCTACACCGGGCTGCGGCAGGACGGCGCCCCGCCGCTGTACTACGCGCTGCTGCACGGGTGGATCGGCGTCTTCGGTGACGGCGCCGGCGCGGTGCGCGCGCTGTCAGGGGTCTTCGGGGTCCTGGCGCTGCCGCTGGCCTGGGTGCTGGGCCGCCGGCTCGGCGGCCCCCGCGTCGGGCTGGCCCTCACCCTGCTGCTCGCCAGCTCGCCGTTTGCCATCCGCTACTCCAGCGAGACGCGGATGTACTCGCTGCTCGTGCTGCTGGTCCTGGTCGGGGCCGCGGCGGTCTCGTGGGCGGTCCGCCGGCCCGGCCCCCTGCCGGTGGTCGCGGTCGGGCTGTCCACCGCTGCACTGCTGCTGACCCACTACTGGTCGGTGTACCTGCTCGTCGCCGTCGGGCTGCTCGCCCTGGCGGGCCTGCGCCTCGACCGGGCCGCCGCGGTCCGGGTGCTGGCCGGGCTGGTCGTCGGCGGCGTGCTCTTCCTGCCCTGGGTCCCCACGCTGCGCTTCCAGCTGGCGCACACCGGCACGCCCTGGGCCGCCGTCGGCGGGCTGGGCTCCATCTCCACCGCGCTGGACGCCTGGCGCGGGGGGTCGGCCGTGCTGCCCCAGCTGCTGGGCCTGACCCTCGTCGTCCTCGCGGTGCTCGCGGTGGTCACCCGGCCCTTCGCCGGGGGCGCCCGGCTGGCCCTGTCGCACAGCCGCGGCCGGTGGGTCCTGGTCGCACTCTCCCTGGGCACCCTCGTGGTCGCAGGCATCGCCAGCCTGCTCACTTCCAGCGCGGTGTCGGGCCGGTACACCAGCGTCGCGCTGCCGGCGTTCCTCGCGCTGGTCGCCGTCGGCCTCACCAGCCTGCCCAGCCGCCGCACGGGTGCGGTGCTGCTGGCCTGCTGCGTGCTCGTCGGGCTCGGGCTGGCGACCTCCTCGGCCCGGCTGTGGCGCACCCAGGCCGACCAGGTCGCCCAGCAGCTGCAGGCCGCCGCGCCGGGCGACACCGTCGTCTTCTGCCCCGACCAGCTGGGGCCCTCGGTCAGCCGGCTCGCCCCCGCCGGGCTGGACCTGGTCGTCTACCCCGACCTGCGGCCGGCCGACCGCGTCGACTGGACCGACTACTCCCCGCGCAACGAGTCCGCCGACCCCGTCTCGGTGGCCGCACAGGTCTCCGCGCGCGCCGGCGACGGTGCGGTCTGGCTGGTCACCAGCGAGGGGTACCGGGTGCCCTCCGACGCGGCCTGCACGCAGGTCGGCGACTCCCTCGCCCAGCTGCGCGGCGACCCCGAGCTGCTGCTGCAGCCCCGCCGCGGCGCGGGCGAGGTCATGCGCCTGCAGCGCTTCGGCGCCCCGGTGTCCGCGGCCCCCTGACCGGCCCGGCCGGCGGCGAGGGGACCTAGGGTGCCCGGCATGGGAGCACCCGAGTTCGTCACCCTGTCGGTCACCGACGGCGTCGGCACGATCCGGCTGGACCGGCCGAAGGTCAACGCCATCGACGAGCAGCTGCACCTCGAGCTGCGTGCCGCCGCGGAGGAGGCCGGTGAGCGGTCCGACGTGCGGGCCGTCGTCCTCTACGGCGGGGAGCGGGTGTTCGCCGCCGGCGCCGACATCGCGGCGATGTCCCGCCTGGACGCCGGGGGGGTCGCCGCGTGGGGCCGGGAGCTCACCACCTCCTTCACCACCGTCGCCCGGCTGCCCAAGCCGGTGATCGCCGCGATCACCGGCTACGCCCTGGGCGGCGGCTACGAGCTGGCGCTGTGCGCGGACTTCCGGGTGCTGGGTGCCGGGGCCCGGGTGGGTCAGCCCGAGATCCTGCTGGGGGTCGTCCCCGGCGCCGGCGGCACCCAGCGGCTGGCCCGGCTGGTCGGCCCGGCGCGGGCCAAGGACCTGGTGTTCACCGGCCGGCAGGTCGGCGCGGACGAGGCGCTGGAGATGGGCCTGGTCGACGCCGTCGTCCCGGACGCCGACGTGTACCCGGCCGCCGTGGCCATGGCGCGCAAGTTCGCCGCCGGCCCGCCGCTGGCGCTGGCCGCCGCCAAGCGGGCGATCGACGAGGGGCTCGACGGCGACCTGGACACCGGGCTGGCGCTGGAGGGCGAGCTGTTCGCCGGGCTGTTCGGCACCGAGGACCAGCGCACCGGCATGGCCTCCTTCCTCACCGAGGGCCCCGGCCGGGCCACCTTCACCGGCCGCTGAGCCCGCTGGGGGACCATGCCGGGGTGACTGCCGCCCCGCCGAACGCCTCCGACGTCGACCGCTCCGACCCCGGCGGCCGGGCCTGGGTCGAGCGGGCCGTGTCGCTGGTCGAGGCCGACGCGCACCGCTCGGCCGACACCCACCTGCTGGTGCACCCGCTGCCCCCCGAGTGGGGGATCGACCTGTACCTCAAGGACGAGTCCACCCACCCGACCGGCAGCCTCAAGCACCGGCTGGCCCGCTCGCTGTTCCTCTACGCGCTGTGCTCGGGCCAGCTGCACGCCGGCAGCACCGTGGTGGAGGCCTCCAGCGGCTCGACCGCGGTCAGCGAGGCGTACTTCGCCCGGATGCTGGGGCTGCCCTTCGTCGCGGTCATGCCGGCGACCACCAGCCCGGAGAAGATCGCGCTGATCGAGTTCCACGGCGGCCGCTGCCACCTGGTGCGCGACGCCGGCACCGTCTACGACGAGGCCCGCCGGATCGCCGCCGACACCGGCGGGCACTACCTCGACCAGTTCACCAACGCCGAGCGGGCCACCGACTGGCGGGGCAACAACAACATCGCCGAGTCGGTCTTCGAGCAGATGGGCCGGGAGCGCCACCCGGTGCCCGAGTGGGTCGTCGTCGGCGCGGGCACCGGCGGCACCAGTGCCACGATCGGCCGGTACGTGCGCTACCGGCGGCTGCCCACCCGGCTGGCCGTCGTCGACCCGGAGGCCTCGGCCTTCTTCCCCGGCTGGCGCGACGCCGACCCGGCCACCACCGGCTCCGGGTCGCGGATCGAGGGCATCGGCCGGCCGCGGGTCGAGCCGTCGTTCGTCCCCACGATCGTCGACCGGATGATCTGCGTGCCCGACGCCGCCTCGCTCGCGGCGATGCGTCAGCTGGAGCGGGTCACCGGGCGGCGGGCCGGCGCCTCGACCGGCACCAACCTGTGGGGCGCGTTCCGCCTGGTCGCCGAGATGCTCGCGGCCGGCCGCACCGGCAGCGTGGTCACGCTCCTCTGCGACGGCGGGGAGCGCTACGCCCGCACCTACTACGACGACGCCTGGGTGGCCGGCCAGGGGCTGGACCTGGCGCCGCACACCGCCGTCCTCGAGCACTTCGCCCGCACCGGGGAGTGGACCGCCGACGAGGTGTGACCCACGTCGCTCCGGGTGCGTAGCCTCGGGTCGGAGCGCCCGTCCGACGAGCGCCCGAGGAGGACGACGATGCGGCTGGTCGTGCTGGTCAAGGGGGTCCCCGAGCCCACCGGTGACCTCCGGCTGGACCTGGCCGACCACACCCTCGTCCGCGCCGACTCCGGGGTCGACCCGCTCGGCCTCCACGCACTGGAGGCGGCGCTGCGGCTGCGCGAGGCCGGCGGGGGCACGGTCACCGCGCTGACCGCCGGCCCCGCCCCCGCCGCGTCGGTGCTGCGGCACGCGCTGGCCATGGGCACCGACCGGGCCGTGCACGTCAGCGACCCGGCGCTGCACGGGGCCTGCGCCCCGCAGACCAGCGCCGTCCTCGCCGCCGCGCTGCGCCGGGTGGGCTTCGACCTGGTGCTCTGCGGAGCGGCCTCGGCCGACGGGCAGCTCGGGGTGATGGCCGCGCTGCTGGGCGAGCGGCTGGGCGTGCCGCACCTGTCCGGGCTGCGCACGCTCGCCGTGGCCGGGACGACGGTGACGGGGGAGCGGCAGACGGAGGAGGGCCGGTGGGACCTGGCGGCCGACCTGCCGGCGGTCGTCTCCACCTGGGTGCTGCCCGACCGGCCCCGCCGCCGCACGGTCGCCGGGATCCGCTCCGCCGCGGCCACACCGATCACCACGTGGACGCTGGCCGACCTGGGCGTCGACCCGTCGACCGTCGGCCTGGCCGCCGCGACCAGCCGGGTCCTCTCCGCCGGCCGGCCGGTCCGCACGACGGGGCGCACCGGCGACCCGGCGGAGCTGGTGCGCTTCCTGGCCGACCGGGCGCTGGTCTGAGGTGGCCGAGGTCCTGGTCCTGGCCGAGCTCACCGGGGACGGCGAGCCGACCCGCGGCACGCTGGAGGCGCTGACCGCCGCACGGGTGCTCGGCGAGCCGGTCGCGGTCCTCCTGGGTGCGGCACACCCCGCCGCCGACCGGCTGGCCCGGTACGGCGCGGCGCGGGTGCTCGTCGCGGGGTCCGCCGACCCCGCCGTCGACCTGGCCGCCCACCTGGTCGGCCCGGCCGTCGACGTGCTGGCCCGGCTGGTCGCCGACCGTGCCCCGGCCGCGGTCGTCGTCCCGGGCTCGGCCGCGGGCCGGGAGGTGGCCGGCCGGCTGGCCGTGCGCACCGGCAGCGGCTTCCTCACCGACGTGGTCGGGTTCGCCCCCGACGGCACCGCCACCCAGCTGGCCCCCGGCGGGACGACGGTCGTGCAGGCCCGGGTCACCTGCGGCACCCCGGTGCACGCCTGGCGGGCGGCCTCGCTGACCCCGGTGCCCGCACCCGTCGCCACCGTGGTCGAGCAGGTGCTGGTCGAGCCGTCACCGGCGCGGGAGGCCCGGGTGCTGGCGCGGGTCGTCGAGCGCAGCGCCGGGCGGCCGGCCCTGGCGGACGCCGCCGTGGTGGTCGCGGTGGGCCGCGGGGTCACCGGCGCGGCGGAGTTCGCGCTCGTCGAGCAGCTGGCCGACGCGCTCGGTGCGGCCATCGGTGCCTCGCGGGCCGCCGTGGACGCCGGGTTCTGCCCGCCCTCGTGCCTGGTGGGGCAGTCCGGCACCCGGGTGGCGCCGCGGCTCTACGTCGCCGTCGGCATCTCCGGGGCCGCGCAGCACTGGTCGGGGGTGCGGTCGGCGCAGACCGTCGTGGCGGTGAACTCCGATCCCGACGCCCCGGTGTTCGCCCTCGCCGACTTCGGCGTCGTCGGCGACCTGGCCACCGTCGTCCCGGAGCTCACGGCGCAGGTCACCGCCCGGCGGGGGTGAGGCGGGGCACCCTTCCCAGGGGTGGCCGGAACGGCGTGCGCGCCTACGCTGGTCGGGCCATGACCTACCTCGACCACGCGGCCACCACGCCGATGCTGCCCGTCGCACTGGCGGCGATGACCGAGCAGCTGGCCCGGGTGGGCAACGCCTCCTCGCTGCACGCCAGCGGCCGCCAGGCCCGGCGGGTCGCCGAGCAGTCCCGCGAGCAGCTGGCCGCCGCCCTGGGCGCCCGGCCGTCGGAGGTGCTGTTCACCGCCGGCGGCACCGAGGGCGACAACCTGGCCGTCAAGGGCCTGTACTGGGCCCGCCGCGGCGCCGACGACCGGCGCCGCCGGATCGTGGCCAGCCCCGCCGAGCACCACGCCGTCCTGGACAGCGTCGAGTGGCTGGAGGCGCACGCCGGCGCCGAGGTCACCTGGCTGCCGGTCGACCCCACCGGCCGGGTCACGCCGGCGGCCCTCGCCGACGCCCTCGGCGACGGCGCGGACGTCGCCGTGGCCAGCGTGATGTGGGCCAACAACGAGATCGGCGCGGTCAGCGACGTCGCCGCGCTCGCCGCGGTCGCCCACGCCGTCAGCGTCCCGCTGCACACCGACGCCGTGCAGGCCGTCGGCCAGCTGGAGGTGGACTTCGCCGCCAGCGGCGTCGACGCGCTCACCCTCACCGGGCACAAGCTCGGCGGCCCGATGGGCGCCGGCGCGCTGCTGCTGCGCCGGGACGTCGAGTGCACGCCGCTGCTGCACGGCGGCGGTCAGGAGCGCGACGTCCGCTCCGGCACGCTGGACGTCGCCGCGATCGTCGGCCTGGCCGCGGCCGCCCGGGCGGCGGTCGGCGACCGGGTCGAGCGGACGGCGCGGATCGCGGAGCTGCGCGACCGGCTGGTCGCCGGCGTCCTGGCCGAGGTGCCCGACGCCCAGCTCAACGGCCCGGCCCTGGACGACGTCGTGGCCGGTGGGCCCGGCCGGCTGCCGGGCAACGCGCACCTGTCCTTCCCCGGTGCGGAGGGCGACGCGCTGCTGATGCTGCTCGACGCCCGCGGCATCGAGTGCTCCACCGGCTCGGCGTGCAGCGCCGGGGTCGCCCGGCCCAGCCACGTGCTGCTGGCCACCGGCGCCGACCCGGCCCGGGCGCGCAGCTCCCTGCGGATGAGCCTGGGCCACACCTCCACCGACGCCGACGTCGACGCGGTGCTCGCCGTGATCGCCCCCGTGGTCGAGCGCGCCCGCCGGGCGGGTGCCCGGTGAGGGTCGTCGCCGCGATGAGCGGGGGCGTGGACTCCGCGGTCGCCGCCGCGCTGGCCGTCGAGGCCGGGCACGACGTCACCGGGGTGCACCTGGCGCTGTCCCCGGACCGTCAGCAGCTGCGCAGCGGGTCGCGGGGGTGCTGCAGCGTCGAGGACTCCCACGACGCCCGCCGGGTCGCCGACGAGCTGGGCATCCCGTTCTACGTCTGGGACCTCGCCGACCGGTTCCGCGAGGACGTGGTGGACGACTTCGTGGCCGAGTACGCCGCCGGCCGCACGCCCAACCCGTGCCTGCGCTGCAACGAGAAGATCAAGTTCTCCGCGGTGCTGGACCGGGCCCGGGCGCTGGGCTTCGACGCGGTCGTCACCGGCCACCACGCCCGCCTCGTCGACGGCGAGCTGCGCCGCTCGGTCGACGCGGCCAAGGACCAGTCCTACGTGCTCGGCGTGCTCACGGCCGGGCAGCTGGCGCACGCGGTCTTCCCGCTGGGGGAGATGACCAAGGACCGGGTGCGGGAGATCGCCGCCGAGCGCGGCTACGCGGTGGCCTCCAAGCCCGACTCGCACGACATCTGCTTCATCTCCGACGGCGACACCCGCGGCTTCCTCACCCGGCGGCTGGGCGAGCAGCCCGGGCCGGTGGTCGACGCCGCGACCGGGGCGACCGTGGGCACGCACGCCGGGGCCTACGGCTTCACGATCGGCCAGCGCCGCGGGCTGGGCGTCACCGCCGGCGACCAGCGGCCGCGGTTCGTCCTGGGCATCGAGCCGGTCAGCCGCACGGTGACGATCGGCACCGCCGAGCAGGCGGAGGTCTCCGAGGTGCTCACCGCGGCGCCCACCTGGACCGGCACGGTGCCCGGGCTGCCCTTCCGCGGGCAGGTGCAGGTGCGGGCGCACGGTGCGGCGGTGCCCTGCGAGGTGTCCGCGGCCGAGGGTGGCGGCCTGCGGGTCGTGCTGGGGGAGCGGCAGCGCGGGGTGGCCCCGGGTCAGTCCGCGGTGTTCTACGCACCGGACGCGCTGCGGGGCGACCGGGTGCTCGGCCAGGCGGCGGTCAGCGCCACCGCCTGAGGTGGTTCACGGCGGGTCCACCGCGGTGGCCAGGGCCCGGACCGCGGCGTCCCCGCCGGTGCCGTCCGGCGGCCGGTCGGTCGGCACGCCGGTCGGGCGACGCGCCGCGACCGGCAGGCCCGGGGCGCCGTCGAGCAGGTCGGCGGCGACGTCGCGGACCTTGCGGTGGGTGCGCTGCGACAGCTCGGTGAGCAGCGTGAACGACTCGGCCTCGGTGACCCCGTGCCCGTGCATGAGGACGCCCTTCGCCCGTTCGATCACCGCGCGGGAGGCCAGGCCCTCGCGCAGCTGCGCCACCTCGCGCCGCAGCTCGGCGATCTCGGCGTCGCGGGGGTGCGCCTCCTCCTCGCGGCGCGCCGGGCCCAGCTCGTGGTGCACCTCGGTGAGCACGCGCTGGAGCGAGGACACGATGTCCGTGGCGACGGTGAGCAGGGAGTCGACGAGCCGGAGCCGCTCGGCGAGGTCGGTGCGGTCGGGGTCACCCATGGCGGCACTGTGCCGCACTGTCACGCAGAGTCGTGGGCTCCGGATCCGGCTCCTCGGCCGAGCCGCGTTCCCTCACGACGCGTGAGCGGTCCGCTACTTCTCGGCTGGGTCGGCGGGGACCTGTTGCACGTGTCACGGCGGTGCTACGTTGCCGTCGGTCGAGGAACGCCGCCACTGGTGGGCAGGTTCCCCGGTGGACGCTCGAGCAGCCGAGCAGCAGCGCAGACCCGCGCACGCCCCACCGGAGGTCACCCGCTGTGACGGTCGCCCGAGCGGTTCCCCGTCCTGCTCCCGCACGCTGCGTCGCCGTCGCCGGCTGACGCCCCTCCCGCCGTCCGTGGCGCGAGGAGTCGTGCGGTGCCCCCGCACGGCGCCCGAGCGCCGTGCAGCCACGCCCCGGCGCGGTGCGTCCCCGTGACGTGCCGCGCTGCCGGGCCGACCGCCGGAGGTAGAAGTGTGTGGGATCGTCGCGTGCCGCGGCCGGGAACGAGCCGCTGAGTTCCTGGCCGGGGCGCTGTCCCGGCTGGAGTACCGCGGGTACGACTCGGCCGGCATCGCCGTCACCGGGACCGGCCCCGAGGGCCTGACCGTCGTCCGGGCCGTGGGCCGGGTCGCCTCGCTGCACGAACGGCTCGCCGCCGCACCACCGCCCGCCGGGTCGTGCCTGGGCATCGGGCACACGCGCTGGGCGACCCACGGCGGTGTCTCGGAGTCCAACGCCCACCCGCACCGGGACTGCGCCGGCGCGATCGCGGTGGTCCACAACGGGATCATCGACAACGCCGACGAGCTGGTGGCCGAGCTGCGGGGGCGCGGCCACCTCTTCACCTCCGACGTCGACAGCGAGGTGGTCGCCCACCTGGTGGAGGAGCTCTACGCCGGCTCCGGCTCGCTGGCGGCCGCCACCCTCGCCGCGGCCCGCCGGCTGCGGGGCACGTGGGCGCTGGCGGTCACCGCCGCCACCTCCCGGGACGTCGTCCTCGCCTCGCACCGCTCGCCGCTCGTGGTCGGCTCCGGCCCCGAGGGGCACGTGGCCGCCAGCGACGTCACCGCGCTGCTCGGCACGGTCGGTGCGGTGAGCGTCCTGCAGGACGGCGACGTCGTCGTCCTGGGCGACGAGGTCACCTGGCTCGACGCCACCGGAGCGGAGGTCCCCCCGCGGGAGAGCGTCCGGCTGTCCTGGGCGGCCGACGACGTCGAGCGCGGCGCCTACGACGACTTCATGGAGAAGGAGATCGCCGAGCAGCCCGCGGTGGTGGGCCGGCTGCTGGAGCGGCTGCTGCCCCAGGTCGCCGACGGCCGGCTGTGGTCGGGGACCGGGCTCGCCGCCCCGCAGCGGCTGCGGTTCCTGGCCTGCGGCAGCTCCCGGCACGCCGCCGAGGCGGTGGCCCGCGCCTTCGGCGTGCTCGGCGGGGTGCCGGCCGACGTCGTCGTCGCCTCCGAGCACGACGAGCTGGTCGTCCCCGGGCCCACCGACGGCGTGCTCACGGTCGCGATCTCCCAGTCCGGGGAGACATCCGACGTGCTGCACGCCCTGGAGGACGTCCGCGGGCCGGTGCTGGCGATCACCAACCGGCCGCAGTCCTCCCTCGCCCGCCGCAGCGACGCGGTGCTGGAGACCAGCGCCGGTCCCGAGATCGGGGTGGCGGCGACCAAGACGTTCACCACCCAGGTGGTCGCCGGGGCCGCGCTGGCCATCTCCCACGCCGCGGCGACCGGGTCGCTGGACCGCCGGTCCGTGGCCCAGCACGGGTTGCGGCTGGGGTCGCTGCCCGGCCGGCTGGCGGCCGCGCACACGACGTCCTTCCCCGTCGCGGTCGCCCTGGCCGAGGAGCTGGCCGACGCCCGGTCGTTCTTCTTCGTCTCCCGCGGCGCCGGGCTGCCCTACGCCGCGGAGGGGGCGCTGAAGCTCAAGGAGATCACCTACCGCAACGCCGAGTCGCTGCCCGCCGGGGAGTTCAAGCACGGCCCCATCGCGCTGATCGAGCAGGGCACCCCGGTGCTGCTGCTGGAGAGCGGGGACCCGGCCCGGCTGGCCAGCGCGGCCGCCGAGCTCGCCGCGCGCGGTGCCCGGGTGATCCGGGTGGGCTCAGGGCACACCGACACGTTCCCGGTGCTGTCCGGGCCGGCACCGGCCTGGGGACCGCTGGAGAGCGTCGTCGCCCTCCAGCACCTGGCCCGCTGCGTCGCCGTCGTGCTGGGCCGGGACGCCGACAAGCCGCGCAACCTCGCCAAGTCGGTGACCGTGCTGTGAGGCGCCGTGGCCGGGGGCGGGGCCGATGCCCGCGGGAGGAGCTCCCGGCCACGGGGCGGACGGCAGGGACGCCTCGCCCGGACCGGGTGCGGACACGGCAGGCCAGCTGCCGGGGAGCGTCGCGGGGTCCGTGGCGGGCAGGTTAACGACTGCGGTCCATTCACAGCTGCCCCTTGGCTCACTCGTAGCGGACCGTTAGCGTGCTGTGACGGATCGGTCCCGACCGGTCCATGCGTGCCTGGCTCCTCGGCCTGGCTCGTCAGCTCTGCGCAGCGGACCGTCCCGGCGGCCCGCTGACGCCTGTCCTGGAGGAACCTCCGTGCGCAGAACGCGCCTGTCCCTCGCAGTCCTGGTGATGGCGTCCTCCGCCGTCCTGGCGCTGCCCGCCACGGCGTCGGCCGAGGTCGACACCGCGGCCGTCGCCGCGGACGTCCCGGTCCAGCTGATGACGTTCAACGACTTCCACGGGCGGATCAACCAGCCCTCCGGCAACGACGGGAAGGCGACGCTGCCGGGTGCGGACGGCGCCTACGGCACCGCCGACGACGAGTCCGTCGCGGTCGGTGGTGCGGCGAGCCTGGCCGCCACCGTGGGCCGGACCCGCGAGCAGTTCCTCGCCGACGGCGGCAGTGCCGACGGCTCCCTGCTCGTTGGGCTCGGCGACCTGGTCGGCGCCTCGCCGTTCGAGTCCGCGGCCGTCCGCGACGAGTCGACCCTGGAGGTCATGAACGCACTCGGCGTGAGCGTCTCCGTCGTCGGCAACCACGAGTTCGACCGCGGCACCGACGAGCTGCGCCGCATCTCCGGGGCCACCGACGCCACGGCGACCGACGACGTCGCCGCCTGCGAGGGCGTCGAGGTGGGGGTCACCGGCTGCTTCACCGACAGCACCGGCCAGCCCTTCGCCGGCACCGACTTCCCCTACCTGGCGGCCAACGTCGTCGACAAGGGCACCCGCGAGCCGATGCTGCCGCCGTACGCGGTCGTCGAGGCCGGCGGCGGCAAGTCGATCGGCTTCATCGGCGTCGTCACCGACACCACCCCGACGATCGTCTCCCCGACGGGCATCTCCGACGTCGAGTTCCTCGACGAGGCGGAGTCGATCAACCGCTACGTGCCCGAGCTGCAGGCGCAGGGCGTCGAGGCGATCGTGGCGCTGGTCCACGAGGGCGGGGACAACACCGGCACGAACGGCGCGGACCCCAACGGCTGCGACCAGCTCACCGGCTCGATCGTGGACGTCAACGCCGCGACCGACCCCGCCGTCGACCTGATCGTCAGCGCCCACAGCCACCAGGGCTACAACTGCATGCTCACCGACCCGGCGGGCCAGCCGCGGCTGGTCACCCAGGCCGAGTACTACGGCCGCATGCTCACCGACATCCGGCTCGTGCTCGACGGCGAGACCGGTGACGTGGACCGGCTCTGCGCCGACTACCGGGCCGAGAGCAGCTACAACGTCCGGGACGACGAGGACGCCGAGATCGCCGGCATCGTCGACTACTGGACCGACCTGGCCGCCGAGAAGGGCGACCGCAGGGTCGGTGACGCCACCGAGACCATCGCGCGGCCCGGCGGTCTCGTCGACACCGACAACGACCCGGCGACCCCGCCGGTCTTCCGGGACGACCGCACGGCCGAGTCCGGCCTGGGCAACCTGGTCGCCCAGGCGCAGTTGGAGTCGGTGCAGGCCGATCCCGCCTTCGGCGACCCGGTGATCGCGTTCATGAACCCCGGCGGGCTGCGGGCCGACATCGAGGCCGGCGAGGTCACCTACGCCGACCTGTTCAACGTCCAGCCGTTCAGCAACACGGTCAACACGACCACGCTGACCGGTGCCGACGTGCGGGGCGTGCTGGAGCAGCAGTTCCAGCAGGTCTCCCCGGGCACGACGACGGGGAACGGCCCGCGCAACAGCACGCTGCGGCTGGGCACGTCCGAGGGGCTCAGCTACCGCTACGACCTGAGCAAGCCCTACGGGCAGCGGATCGACCCCACGTCGATCACCGTCCTGGGCGAGCCCCTCGACCTGACCGCCGAGTACCGCGTGGCGGCCAACTCCTTCCTCATCGCCGGCGGTGACGGCTTCACCTCCTTCACCAACGGCGACGAGCGCGGCATCGGGCCGGTCGCCGGTCCGGTGGACGTCGACAGCGCCGTCACCTACTTCGAGACCAACTCCCCGGTGTCGGCGCCGGCCGCTGACCACGGTCAGGCCGCCACCTTCGCCACGCCGGAGCCGGCGGCGGGCCTGGACGCGGGCACCGGACCGGTGCCCCCGGTCGGTTCCGTCCCCGGGACCAGCGGCGCGCTCGGTGTCGAGGGCGCCGGCTTCGAGTGCCCGGCGACCGGTGAGCCCGGCAAGCCGGGTGAGCCCGGCAAGCCGGGTGAGCCCGGCAAGCCCGGTCAGCCGGGTCAGCCGGGTCAGCCCGGTCAGCCCGGGCAGCCCGGTCAGCCGGGCCACCCTGGTCAGCCCGGTGAGCCCGGCAAGCCGGGTCAGCCCGGCCCGGTGGGTCCTGCCGGTCCGGCCGCCCCGGTCGGTGGGCCGAAGGGCGTCGTCCCGGTGACGTCTGCTCCCGCCACGCACGGGTCCGTCGTCGCCGGCGGTGGCAGCGGGTCGGGCACGGGCGGTGCCGAGCTGGCCTACACCGGGGCCCCGGTCGGGTCGATGCTCGGCGTCGGTGGCGCCCTGCTGGCGGGCGGGGTCGCCCTGACGGCGGCGGGCTACCGTCGTCGGCGTGGCCTCGCCGACTGATCACCCGCACGACAGCAGCGAGCCCGACAGCACCGACGACCTGAGGCCGGTCCCCACACCGTGGGGGCCGGCCTCCGGCGTCGGGTCCCTGCCCGGCACCGACCCGGTCGAGGCGGTGCGCCTGGTCGTCGGCGAGCTGCCGGACCTCCCGCACCTGCCCGAGCTGCCCGGACGCGGCGCCGGCGCGGACCTGCTCGGCCGGACCGCGGCGCTGCTGGTCGACATCGCCGTCGACCTCACCCCGGCCGGCTGGCGGCTCGTCCCGCGCGCGGGCAACGACCTGCGCCGGGCCCAGGAGATGCTCGACCGCGACATGGACGCGCTCTTCGACGTCGCCGAGCGCTACGTCGGCCCGTTCAAGGTCCAGGTCGCCGGGCCGTGGACGCTGGCCGCCGGGCTCGAGCGCACCCGCGGTGACCGCGCCGTGGTCGACCCGGGCGCTCGCCGCGACCTGGCCCAGTCGCTGGCCGAGGGCATCGCCGCGCACGTGGCCGCCGTCTCCGCCCGGGTGCCCGGCGCCCGCGTCGTCGTCCAGCTCGACGAGCCGTCGGTCCCCGCCGTCCTGCAGGGCGGGCTCCCGACGATCAGCGGGTTCGGCAAGCTCTCCGCCGTCGAGTCGAACGTGGTCGAGGAGCAGCTCGCCGCCCTCGTCGCCCGGGTGCCGGTGCCCGTCGTCGTGCACTGCTGCGCCAACCGGGCGCCGCTGGACCTCTTCCGCGCCGCCGGCGCCGACGGTCTCTCCTTCGACCTCGGCATGGTGCAGGACCTCGACGCCGTCGGGACCGCCGTCGAGGCCGGCACCCACCTGCTCGTGGGCGTCGTCCCCGGCACCGACACCACGCTGCCGAACCCGAAGGCGACGGCCAGCCGCCTGCAGGCCTGGTGGCGCGAGCTCGGCTTCCCGGCCGAGCAGCTGTCCACCGCCGTCACGCTCACGCCGGCCTGCGGCATGGCCGGGGCCAGCCCCGCCTACGCCCGGACGGCGATGCGCCACGTCCGTGAGGCGGCGAGGTACCTGGTCCCGGAGTGAGGGTCAGCCGAGGCGACCGACCTTGCTGACCGCCGTCCCGTGGTGCAAGCAGACCCACCAGGCGGCACCGTCGTGCAGTTGCGCCTCGAGCGGGTGCGTCGTCGGGTGGTGCGGGCACGCTGGCCAGTTGGTCGGGGCGCTGCCCCACAGCTCCTCGACCGCCCCCTCCTGCACCTGGTCGGCGACGTCGACCACCTGCTCGGCCTGCGGCCGGCCCAGGCTCGTGGCCACGCCGCGGCCGCTGCCGTCCGGGCTCCAGAGCATCGCCCCGGGTCGGTGCGCGTCACCGGACCAGTCGCTGTCCTCGATCCGTGGGACGGGGGTGCTTGTGGCCTGCAGGTCGGCCAGCACCGGTCGCAGGGCGCGCTCGAGCTCGGGGTGCACGCACTCACTGTCCCGGGGCTGTCCACGGCATTGCCCGCGACGTCGTCGAGACCCGTGGACGATGCCCTGACCTGGACTTTCGCCTTGTAGGGCCACCGTCTGACGGGTAGACTTCGAACACGTGTTCGATCGGCGGAGGAGGTGTCGTGAGCGAGTTGCAGTCGGCTCTCGACGCCCTGGCGGTCGAGGACCTGCACGGGTTGTCCGAGGGGCAGGTGCTGGACCGGACGGCGTTCCTGGTCCAGGTGGTCAACCGCGCGAGTGCGGAGCTGACGCGCACCGTGCGGCACGGGGAGCTGACGCAGGCAGCCGAGCACGACGGGCTGAAGTCGATGCGGTCGTGGCTGGTCGGGCACGCGAGGCTGGCGCCGGCGGAGGCGTCGCGGGTCGTGCGGTCGGGCCGCGCGCTCGAGCACTTCCCGGCGCTGGCGGCCGGCTTCGCTGACGGTGACGTGACCGCTGCCCAGCTCAACGTGGTCGCGGAGGTGGTCGGGCCGGTCGAGCTCGCGAAGGCGGCCGAGCAGGGCATCGACCTGGCGCCGTTCGACGAGGCCTGGACGGCGGTCGCCAGCGCGGCGCCGTACCACTCCCTGGTCGCGGCCGTGCAGGCGTTCGAGGACGCGCTGGACCCCGACGGCATCGAGCCGGACCCCACCGAGGGGCGACGGTTGACGATCGCCAGGCACGCCGACGGGACCGTCACGGGCCGGTTCGACCTCGACGTCGTGGGCGGGGAGAAGGTGCAGGCGGCGATCGAGTCGATCGTGCAGGCCGACCGCCCGAAGGGCGACGACCGCACACGCGCGCAGCAGAACGCCGATGCGCTCGTGCAGCTGTGCGACAACCAGCTCGCCGCCGGAGGTCTACCGACGTTGCGGACGGTGAAGCCACACGTCGTGGTGACCGTCGACATCGAGGACCTGGTCGACCCCTCGACCGGCCCGGACGCCGCCCGTACCGGGTTCGGGGCGACCCTGTCGGCCGCCCGCGCCCGGTGGGTCGCCTGCGACTCGACGGTGACCCGGATCGTGCTGGGCCCCGACGGGCTGCCGCTGGACGTCGGCCGCACCCACCGGGTGGTCCCGCCGCACCTCCGCCGGGCGGTGGAGAACCGCGACGGGCACTGCGTGTTCGCCGGTTGTGGGGCGCCGACGCACTGGTGCGACGTCCACCACCTCGTCGAGTGGATCAACGACGGGGAGACGTCACTGGACAACTCCGCGCTGCTCTGCGAACGCCACCACACGAAGGTCCACCACGGCTTCCGCGTCCAGCGTGACGCTGGAGCACCGCCGGGTCATCGTTGGCGCACCTGGAGACCCGACGGCACCGAGATCCTGATCGGTCCGCTGCTCTAGGGACTACGAGTCCTCGCCGTCCCAACCGACGTCCAGGACGCGGGCCAGCGGAGCGACGTCCGGGTGCAGTCGTGCGCGCAGGCACTCGGCATGCGCGAAGAACTGCTGCTCGCGCTGGTCCGGCAGTGGCTCCTGCCACCGCGCGACGACGACGAACGCGCACGGGTCCACCGGACCGCCGTCGGCATCGGCGCCGCAGAACGCGCACACCACCGGGACGGGCATCAGTGCCGCCGGATGACGCGCACGAACAGGACGCCGACGATCACGGCCATGAAAGGGGCGACGAGCCAGATCGGCGCGTTGCCCCCGCCACTGCCCGCGGGGAACGGGGCCGCCACGAGCGCCAGTACGGACATCGGGTTGATGATGCGGCACCGTGGTCAGCAGTGAGACCGGTCGCGGGCCAGGGGTGGACGTCCACCGGTCGGGTGACCGCCGCGCGCAGCCGGTTTCCCGTCGGACCCGCCGGATACCGTGCCCACCGTGACCAGCGCGGACCAGGTGGAGCAGGAAGCCGTCGGCGGACCCGACCAGCCCGCGGTCGAGGCCGCCGTCGACCGGGAGGACCTCACCGAGGTCCCCGACGATGCGCGCACCCGGCACCGCGACCTCTCCGAGGAGCTCGACCGGTACGCCTTCGCCTACTACGTGCAGGACGCTCCGCTGGTCAGCGACGGTCAGTACGACGAGCGGATGGGCGAGCTCAAGGCGCTGGAGGCCGCCCACCCGGCGCTGCTGACCCCCGACTCGCCCAGCCAGAAGGTCAACGGCGGCTTCGGCGCGACCTTCGCCCCGGTCACCCACCCGGAGCGCATGCAGAGCCTGGACAACGTCTTCAGCTCCGACGAGCTCTCGGCCTGGGCCGGCCGCGCGGAGCGCGACGGCGCGACGGGCGCGGGCTGGCTGTGCGAGCTGAAGGTCGACGGTCTGGCCATCGACCTGGTCTACGAGAACGGCCGGCTCACCGGGGCGGCCACCCGCGGCGACGGCGTCACCGGCGAGGACGTCACCGCCAACGTGCGCACGCTGGCCGTCGTCCCGCAGCAGCTCACCGGCGACGACGTCCCCGAGTTCCTCGAGGTGCGGGGCGAGGTGTTCTTCCCCGTCGCCGCCTTCGCCGAGGTCAACGCCGGGCTGGTCGAGGCCGGCAAGGCGCCCTTCGCCAACCCGCGCAACGCCGCCGCCGGCT
Organism: Modestobacter sp. L9-4; assembly: GCF_019112525.1. Lineage (NCBI taxonomy): Bacteria > Bacillati > Actinomycetota > Actinomycetes > Geodermatophilales > Geodermatophilaceae > Modestobacter > Modestobacter sp. L9-4. Next base: position 1,177,135 of record NZ_CP077800.1, on the reverse strand, counting down.
CGCTGCGGCAGAAGGACGCCCGCGAGACCGCCAAGCGCCCGCTGAGCATGGTCGTGCACGGCCTCGGTGCCCGCCGCGGCTTCGAGCCGGCCACCCAGTCCGCGGCCTACGAGCAGCTCGCGGCGTGGGGGCTGCCCACCAGCAGCCGCTACGAGGTGGTCGAGGACCTCCCGGCCGTCTGGGCCTACATCGAGCGCTACCGCGAGGCGCGGCACTCCGTCGAGCACGAGATCGACGGCGTCGTGGTCAAGGTCGACCAGGTCTCCCTGCAGCGCCGGCTGGGCTCCACCAGCCGAGCCCCGCGCTGGGCGATCGCCTTCAAGTACCCGCCGGAGGAGGCCACCACCAAGCTCCTCGACATCAAGGTCAACGTCGGCCGCACCGGCCGGGTGACGCCGTTCGCCTACATGGAGCCGGTGAAGGTCGCCGGGTCCACCGTCGGCCTGGCCACGCTGCACAACGCCAGCGAGGTCACGCGCAAGGGCGTGCTCATCGGCGACACCGTCGTCATCCGCAAGGCCGGCGACGTGATCCCCGAGGTGCTCGGGCCGGTGGTCGCGGCCCGCGACGGCTCCGAGCACGCCTTCGTCTTCCCCACGCACTGCCCCGAGTGCGGCACCGAGCTGCGCCCGGAGAAGGAGGGCGACGCCGACATCCGCTGCCCCAACGCCCGGTCGTGCCCGGCGCAGCTGCGGGAACGCGTCTTCCACGTCGCCGGCCGCGGCGCCTTCGACATCGAGGTGCTCGGCTACGAGGCGGCGATCGCCCTGCTCGCCGAGCACCTGCTCGCCGACGAGGGCGACGTCTTCTTCCTCGACGAGGAGGCGCTGCGCCGCACCGCCTTCTTCACCCGCAAGGACGGTGAGCTCTCCGCCAACGGCAAGCGGCTGCTGACCAACCTGCAGACCCGCAAGGACGTGCCGCTGTGGCGGGTCCTGGTCGCGCTGTCGATCCGGCACGTCGGCCCGACCGCCGCGCAGGCGCTGGCCCGCGAGTTCCGCTCCATCGACCGGCTGATGGCCGCGAGCGAGGAGGAGCTGGCCGCCGCCGAGGGCGTGGGGCCGACGATCGCCACCGCCGTGCGCGACTGGTTCGCAGTCGACTGGCACCGCGACGTGGTCGAGAAGTGGCGGCAGGCCGGCGTCCGGATGGCCGACGCGGACGTCGACGAGGCACCCGGCCCGCTCACCGGCGTCACCGTCGTGGTCACCGGCTCGCTGCGCGACCACAGCCGTGACGAGGCCATCGCCGCCATCCAGGAGCGCGGCGGCAAGGTCACCAGCGGGGTGTCGAAGAAGACCGGCTTCGTCGTCGTGGGCGCCGACCCGGGCAGCAAGTACGACAAGGCAGTAGCGGCCAAGGCGCCGATCCTGGACGACGACGGTTTCGCCGTGCTGCTCGACCAGGGCCCGGACGCCGCCCGCGAGGTGGCCACCATCGGCGACGGCACCGAGCCCGCAGAACCGGCGGAGGGGGCGCAGTCCGAGGCGGGTGCGGAGCCGGCGGCGAAGCCGAAGCGGGCTCCGCGGCGCAAGAAGGCGGCACCGGAGGCGGCTGTCGACGAGGCACCTGCCGACGGGGCACCCGTCGACGAGGCCGCAGCTGACGGGACAGCCGCCGTGGCAGTCGCCGAGGGGACCTCCGCCGCCGAGCCGGTCGCCGACGGGACAGCGGCCGCCGAGCCGGTCACGGACACCGAGCAGCCCGGGGCCTGAGGCCCCTCATCGGCCGACGGGTCCCGCCGCAGGGGCCGCCCACGTACCGGGCGGCCCCTGCGGCGGGGTCCTCCGTCAGACCGGTGGGAGCCGGGCGACGGTGGCGGCCAGGCCCGTGAGGTGGGCCAGCCGCAGCAGCTCCGAGCGGCGGAACGCCGGGCCGCCCGACCGGCCGATCAGCACCGCGGTGCCGTCGGGGTCCAGCGGGGCGGCCATCATCTCCACGGCCATCTCCTGCCAGCGCAGCGGCACCCACTCGGCGTCGCTGGGCAGCAGCAGCGGGGTGGACAGCGGCAGCCACGGCAGCGGCACGCCCTCCAGCACGGGTGCCGCGTCGGAGGCGGCCAGCACCGTCAGGTCCGCCGACGTCCCGGCGAGCACGACCGCCCAGCCGCTGCGGAACACCCGGGGCAGCTCGGCGGCCAGCACCTTCGCCGTCCCGACCCCGGCCGGGGCGAGCGCCTCCAGCAGGTCGAGCTCGCGGTGGGTGTCCATGGGGCCGGCGAAGGGGCGCAGCGACTCGACCTGGACGCCGGGCACGGCGGTCGCGGCGGTGATCAGGCTGTCGGCCACGCGGTCGGCGGGCAGCTCGACGACGATGTCGTCGACGGCCACGCCGCTGCCGCGTTCCAGGACGTCGACGGAGACGATGTCGATGCCGGCATCGCCGAGTGCGGTGGCGATGGCACCGAGGGTGCCGGGGCGGTCGGGCACGACCAGCCGCAAGAGGTAGGACACGGGTCCCTCCGGGTGCGCCTGCTGAGCGGGGCCGATCGGCGTCGATCGCGGACCGCGCAAGCCTCCCGCATCAGGGGCCGCTGTGGCGAACCCGGCGCACGGCCGGGGGAGCGACCTGCCCCACGTACAGTTGACCTGATGTCTGCGGCGCAGGTCGCGGCAGCACGACGTCGATGAAGTGAGGTCCTCCAGCTTTGAGCAGCATCTCCCGGGACGACGTGGCGCACCTCGCCCGTCTGGCCCGCCTGGCGGTCACCGACGAGGAGCTGGACCGGTTCGCCGGGCAGCTCGACCAGGTGCTGGCCGCCGTGGCGCGGGTCGGTGAGGCCGCGGTGACCGACGTGCCGCCGATGTCGCACGCCGTCCCGCTGACCAACGTGCTGCGCCCCGACGTGGTCACCCCGAGCCTGCCGCGCGACGTCGTGCTGGCCGGGGCGCCCGCCGCCGAGGACGACCGCTTCCGCGTGCCGCGCATCCTGGGGGACGCCGAGTGAGCACCGACCTGACCACCACCGACGTCGCCGGGCTGTCCCGGCTGCTGTCCGCCGGTGAGGTGAGCGCCGTCGAGGTGACCCGCGCGCACCTGGACCGCATCGCCGCCGAGGACGGCGCGCTGGGCGCCTACCTGCATGTCGACGCCGAAGCCGCGCTCGCCGGCGCCACCGCGATCGACTCCGCCCGCGCCGCCGGCGACGAGCTCGGTCCGCTGGCCGGTGTGCCGGTGGCCCTCAAGGACCTGGTGGTCACCGAGGGCGTGCCGACCACCAGCGGCTCGAAGATCCTCGAGGGCTGGCGCCCGCCCTACAGCGCCACCCTCGCCACCCGGCTGGCCGACGCCGGCACGGTGCTGCTGGGCAAGACCAACATGGACGAGTTCGCGATGGGCTCCTCCACGGAGAACTCCGCCTACCAGGTCACCCGCAACCCCTGGGACCTCGACCGCATCCCCGGCGGCTCCTCCGGCGGGTCCAGCGCCGCGGTCGCCGGGCACCTCGCGCCCTGGTCGATCGGCACCGACACCGGCGGTTCGATCCGCCAGCCGGCCGCCGTCACCGGGCTGGTCGGGCACAAGCCCACCTACGGCTCGGTGTCCCGATACGGCCTCATCGCCTTCTCCTCCAGCCTCGACCAGGCCGGCCCGATGGCGCGCACGGTGCTCGACGCCGCGCTGATGCACGAGGTGATCGGCGGGTACGACCCGCGCGACTCCACCAGCATCGACCGGCCCGCGACCGGGTTCGCCGACGCCGCCCGCGCCGGTGCGTCCGGCGACCTCAGCGGCGTCCGGGTCGGCGTCGTCCGCGAGCTGGGCGGGGACGGGCACACCGACGGCTACGAGCCCGGTGTCCTGGCCCGCACCCGCGAGGCCGTCGAGCTGCTCGCGGGCCTGGGTGCAGAGGTCGTCGAGGTCTCCTGCCCCTCCTTCGACCTGGCGCTGCCCGCCTACTACCTCATCGCGCCCAGCGAGGCGTCGTCGAACCTGTCCCGCTACGAGGGCGTGCGGTTCGGCCTGCGGGTCGGCGACGACGGCAGCCACGACCTCGACGAGGTCATGGCGCTCACCCGCGAGCAGGGCTTCGGGCCCGAGGTCAAGCGGCGGATCATCCTGGGCACGTACGCGCTGTCCAGCGGCCTCTACGACGCCTACTACGCCCAGGCGCAGAAGGTCCGCACGCTGATCACCCGCGACTTCACCGCCGCCTTCGCCGGTGTCGACGTGCTGGTCAGCCCGACCACCCCGACGGTCGCCTTCCCGATCGGCTCCCGCGTCGAGGACCCGATCGCCATGTACGCCGCCGACCTCTGCACCCTGCCGGCCAGCCTCGCCGGGCTGCCGGCCATCTCGGTGCCCAGCGGGCTGTCCGAGGGCCTGCCGGTCGGCTTCCAGGTCATGGCCCCCGCGCTCGCCGACGACCGCTGCTACCGGGTCGCCGCCGCGCTCGAGGCCGCGCAGGACGCCGCCCGCGGGCACCGGCTGCTCGACGAGCTGCCCGGGGTGCGCGCGTGAACGGCGCACTCAAGGCCGCCTGGGCCCTGACGCTCTTCGTGGTCCTGGCGGGCATCATCGGCTGGGCCGTCAGCGGCCGCCCCGTGTTCGCCGTCTTCATCGTCCTGGGCGTGCTGACCGGCGGGGCGGCACTGCTCGCCTTCCGTTCCACGCCCTCCGGCCCGTCCTCTGCTGGGGAGCGCAAGTGAGCACCACCGATCGCCTCGTCGACTACGACGAGCTGCTGACCCGCTACGAGCCGGTCATCGGCCTGGAGACCCACGTCGAGCTGGGCACCGCCTCGAAGATGTTCTGCGGCTGCTCGACCACCTTCGGCGCCGAGCCGAACACCCAGACCTGCCCGGTCTGCCTGGGCATGCCCGGGTCGCTGCCGGTGGCCAACGCCGCCGCCGTCGAGTCGACCATCCAGATCGGCCTGGCGCTGGGCTGCAGCATCGCCAACTGGTCCCGGTTCGCGCGGAAGAACTACTTCTACCCCGACATCCCGAAGGGGTACCAGACCAGCCAGTTCGACGAGCCGCTGTGCGTCGACGGCTTCCTGGACGTCGACGTCGAGGGCCGCACGTACCGCGTGGAGATCGAGCGGGTGCACCTGGAGGAGGACACCGGCAAGAACCTGCACGTCGGTGGGGCCACCGGGCGCATCCACGGCGCCGACCACTCGCTGGTCGACTTCAACCGGGCCGGCATCCCGCTGGTGGAGATCGTCACCCGCCCGGTCCCCGGCGCCGGTGCGCTGGCCCCCGAGGTCGCCCGCGCCTACGTCACCGAGCTGCGCGAGATCGTCCAGGCCCTCGGCGCCTCCGACGTCCGGATGGAGCAGGGCAGCCTGCGCTGCGACGTCAACATCTCGCTCAACCCGACCGGCGCGGCCGAGCTGGGCACCCGCACCGAGACCAAGAACGTGAACTCGCTGCGTTCGGTCGAGCGGGCCGTGCGCTTCGAGATGCGCCGCCAGGCCGCCGTGCTGGACGAGGGCGGCCGGGTGGTCCAGGAGACCCGGCACTTCCACGAGGACACCGGCACCACGTCCTCGGGGCGGAGCAAGGAGGAGGCGACCGACTACCGGTACTTCCCCGAGCCCGACCTCGTGCCGCTGGCCCCCGACGCCGACTGGATCGAGACGCTGCGCGCCGGCCTGCCCGAGCTGCCGGCCGCCCGCCGCGCCCGGCTGCAGGAGGAGTGGGGCATCTCGGGCACCGAGATGACCTGGCTGGCCAACGCCGGTGCCCTCGGCCTGGTCGAGCAGACCGTCGCCGCCGGTGCCGCCCCGGGTGACGCCCGCAAGTGGTGGCTGGGCGACCTCGCCCGCCGCGCCAACGACACCGGCGTCGAGCTGACCGAGCTGGCCGTCACCCCGGTCCAGGTCGCGCAGCTGTGCGGGCTGGTCACCGCGGGCACGATCAACGACAAGCTGGCCCGTCAGGTGCTCGACGGCGTGCTGGCCGGCCAGGGCGACCCGGCCCAGGTCGTCGAGGCCCAGGGCCTGGCGGTCATGGGGGAGTCCGACGAGCTGGTGGCCGCGGTCGAGGCCGCCATCGCCGGCGCCCCCGACGTCATCGCCAAGGTGCAGTCGGGCAAGGTCGCCGCGCTCGGCGCGCTCGTCGGGGCGGTCATGAAGACCACCCGCGGCAAGGCCGATGCGCCCACCGTGAAGCGGATGCTGGAGGAGCGGGTGCTGGGCTCCTAGCCTGGGGCGGTGGTCCTGCCCACCGTCGAGCTGCGCCCGCTCACCCGGGCGGACCTCCCCCTGCTCGGCCGCTGGCTGGCCGAGCCGCTCGTCGCGCGCTGGTGGCACCACGACAGCTCAGCGGCGGCGGTGGAGCGCGACTTCGGCCCCAGCCTGGACGGCGCGGACGTCACCGCGCTGTACCTGGGCTGGGCGCCGGGGTGGTCGCCCGACGGCGCGGCGGCGCCCTTCGGGCTGGTGCAGGTCTACCCGATCGAGGCCTACCCGGAGTACGTCGCCGAGTTCGCCGGCGTCTGCCCCGTGCCACCGGGCGCGCTGAGCATCGACTACCTGGTCGGTGAGCCGGCCGCCCGCGGGCGCGGCCTCGGCGCGGGCCTGATCGCGGCCGCGGTCGCGCGCGGGTTCGCCGACCACCCCGCCGCCCGCGACGTCCTCGTCCCGGTGGCGCTCGGCAACACCGCCTCCTGGCAGGCGCTGCGCCGGGCCGGGGCGACCTGGTACGCGGAGGGTGAGATGGAGCCCGACCACCCGGACGACCCGCGCGACCACGTCGTCCACCGCTTCACCCGGCCACCGGACGGCCCGGTCCGCCGCTGAGGCGGGGTCCCGGACGGGCGACCCCCGCCGTCACAGCGGCGAACTGGCTCCACCGGCCGGCGGCAGGATCCGGATCACCCGGTCGTCGTCCTCGGCGGGGGTGCCCACCCCGTCCTCGTTGGACGTGGTGATCCACAACGCCCCGTCGGAGCCGAGGACGACGGTGCGCAGCCGGCCGTAGACGTCCTGCAGGAACGGCTCGGGCTCGCCGACCGGGGTGCGGGTGCCGTCGAGCTCGACCACGTGCACCCGCTTCCCGTCCAGGGCGCCCAGGAACACGTAGGGCCCGGAGACCGCGCAACCGGCCAGGCCGGCGTCGGGCGCGGCGATCGAGGTGATCGGCTCCTCGCGCTGGCGGCGCTCGCCGGGGGAGACGGCGTCCAGCTGGTCGGGGGCGTCGGTGGCGAACACCGGGCCGACGCCGTCGGTGCACAGCGCCGTCACGTCGCGGTGCCCGCTGCTGAGCACGGGGCTGGGGCCCACCGGCTGGCCGAACACGTCGACGGCGAGCACCTTGCCGGCCAGGGACGTCTGGTCCGCGGCCAGGGCCGGGTCGCCGACGTCGCCCGTGCCCACGAACAGCGTCCCGTCGGCGCCGAACAGCAGCCCGCCGCCGTTGTGCTCGGCGCCGTGCGGGATGCCGGTCAGCACCGGGTTGGGCGTGCCGCCGAGCGGGAAGCGGACCACCCGGTTGTCCGTCGCCGTCGACACGTAGGCGTAGAACAGGCCGTCCTCGGTGAACGTCGGCGAGATCGCCAGCCCGAGCAGCCCGCCGTCGCCGCCGGTGTCGATGCCCGGCAGCGTCATCAGCTCGGTGGCGGGGGAGCGGTCCGGGAAGACCTTCATCAGCCGCCCGGTGTCGCGCTCGCCCACGACCGCCGTCCCGTCGGGGAGCACCACCAGGCCGGTGGGCACCGCGAGGTCGGTGGCCACGACGTTCGGGTCGCCGTCCTGGTCGTCCTGCCCGCCGGGGGAGCCGGGCGTGCCCGGGGCCGGGGCGCTGTTGCCCTCCGGCGGGGGCGCCACCTCCGGGGGCTGCCCCTGCGGCAGCTCGCGGAACGGCCCGGCGGGCTCGTAGCCGCCGCCGCAGCCGGCGAGCAGCACACAGCCCACCGCCACCGCGGCCAGCCGCCGGGCCCCGGGTGCCGTGCTCCGCCGTCCCACCGGCCCACAGTACGACGGCCGGCGCCGGCCGTCGGGTGCCCCGGCGGGTGGTGCCGGCCGGCCGCACCTAGGGTCAGCAGCCGTGCCCGACGCCCCCGCGCCCGTCCTCGACCTCGGCCCCGACGAGACGCTGCACGTCCTCGTGACCACCACCGCGCTCGCCGAGGCGGTGGCGGCGGTGTCGCCGCGGGTGCGCGCGCACCGGTTCGACCGCCGCGACGGCCTGCCCACCGGTGAGGCCGCGCAGTCGCAGGTGCTCGTCCCGCGGGGTGCCCTGGACACCGAGCTGCTCGAGGCGCTGCCCCGGCTGCAGCTGGTCCAGCTGCGCAGCGCCGGGGCGGAGGCCTGGGCCGGGAAGCTGCCCGCCGGGGTCGTCCTGTGCAACGCCCGCGGCGCGCACACCCCCGCCACCGCCGAGTGGGCGGTCGCCGCGACGCTGGCCGCCCAGCGCGGCCTCTCGCACTACGTCCGCGAGGCCGCCGCCGGACGCTGGTCCCCGGGCTCGGCACACAGCCTGGTCGGGGCGCGGGTGCTCGTCGTTGGCGCCGGTGACATCGGCCGCCGGATCGGCGCGATGATGGCCGGCTTCGACGTCGAGCTGACCTGGGTCGCCCGCACCGCCCGCGACGGCGTGCACGGCTTCGAGGAGCTGCCCGCGCTCCTGCCGCACGCCGACGTCGTGGTGCTGATCGTGCCGGTCACCCCGCAGACCACCGGCATGGTCGACGCGGCGTTCCTCGCCGCCATGGCGGACGACGCCCTGCTGGTCAACGCCGCCCGCGGCGTGGTCGTGGACACCGACGCGCTGGTGGCCGAGCTGACCGCCGGGCGGCTGCGGGCGGCACTGGACGTCACCGACCCCGAGCCGCTGCCCGCGGGCCACCCGCTGTGGTCGGCGCCGGGCCTGCTGCTCACCCCGCACGTCGGCGGCGCCGTGCCCGACACCGACGACCGCACCACCGCCGCCATCACCGCCCAGCTCGAGCGGGTCCTGGCCGGTCAGCCCCTGCAGAACGTCGTCACCGACTACTGAGGCCCCGTCCCGAGGCTCGTCCCGAGCCCGCGAGGGACGAGGAGGACGGGGTCCTCCGACTCGCTCCCCACGACACGCTCCGCGCGTCGCGGGCCCCTGCGAGGGGGCCGACGGGTCAGCGCGCAGTCGGCGTGCCGGGGTCGGGGATGCGGCCACCGGAGAGGGCGGCGAGCTGGGGGAGGTCGCGGGCGCGGAGCACCGGCAGGCGCACCTGGCTGCCGGTGGTCGTCACCAGCCACAGCTCCCTGCCCTCGCCCACCCGGATGCCGGACAGCTCCGGCCAGCCGACGGTGCGCGCGGAGACCACCGACCGGGCGGTCACCCCGGCGTCGGAGACGTCGACGCCCACCCGCAGCACCCAGGCCGCCGCGGCGAGTGGGAGCAGCAGGAGCAGCAGCGCCCACAGCGTCACCCCGGCCAGCGGGAGCACCAGGACGAAACCGACAGCGACCGGCAGCAGCGCTGTCCGGCCCATGCGCAGACGAGCGACAGCCACGGCTGAGATCTTCCCAGACCGTGGGACGGCGCGACCAGGCCCGTCGGGGCCCACCTGCCGCGGCCTACCATCGCCGGTCGTGACGACCGTCGAGGACCGCTCCGCCAGCTCCGGCCGACCCGCCGGGGACGTCGACATCAAGCCCCGCAGCCGCGACGTCACCGACGGGGACGCCAAGGCCCCGGCCCGGGCGATGCTCCGCGCCGTCGGGATGGGTGACGACGACTGGGTGAAGCCGCAGATCGGGGTGGCCTCCTCCTGGAACGAGATCACCCCCTGCAACCTCTCCCTGGACCGGCTGGCCAAGTCTGCCAAGGAGGGCGTGCACGCCGCCGGCGGCTACCCGCTGGAGTTCGGCACGATCTCGGTCTCCGACGGCATCTCCATGGGCCACGAGGGCATGCGCGCCTCACTCGTCTCCCGCGAGGTGATCGCCGACTCCGTCGAGACGGTCATGTTCGCCGAGCGGCTGGACGGCTCGGTGCTGCTGGCCGGCTGTGACAAGTCGCTGCCCGGCATGCTGATGGCCGCCGCCCGCCTGGACCTGGCCAGCGTCTTCGTCTACTCCGGCTCGACCCTCCCCGGGCGCCTGGGCGACAAGGACCTCACCCTCATCGACGTCTTCGAGGGCGTCGGGGCCTGCGCCGCCGGGAAGATCACCCGTGACGAGCTGACCGCGATCGAGAAGGCCGCCTGCCCGGGCATGGGCTCCTGCGGTGGCATGTACACCGCCAACACCATGGCCAGCATCGCCGAGGCCCTCGGCATGGCGCTGCCCGGCAGCGCCGCCCCGCCGGCCCCCGACCGCCGCCGCGACGACATCGCGGTGCGGTCCGGCGAGGCCGTGGTGAACCTGCTCCGCCTCGGCATCACCGCGCGCCAGATCATGACCAAGGACGCGTTCGAGAACGCCATCACGGTGCTCATGGCCCTGGGCGGGTCGACCAACGCCGTCCTGCACCTGATGGCGATCGCGCACGAGGCCGACGTCGACCTGTCCCTGGACGACTTCAACCGGATCGGCGACCGCACGCCGCACCTGGCCGACGTGAAGCCCTTCGGCCGGTTCGTGATGACCGACGTCGACCGCATCGGCGGCGTCCCGGTGGTCATGCGCGCCCTGCTGGACGCCGGCCTGCTGCACGGTGACGCGCTCACCGTCACCGGCCGCACGCTGGCGGAGAACCTCGCGGAGCTGTCCCCGCCGGACCCCGACGGCGCGATCATCCACGCGATGGCCGACCCGATCCACAAGACGGGTGGCCTGACGATCCTCAAGGGCTCGCTGGCCCCGGAGGGCGCGGTCGTGAAGTCCGCCGGCTTCGACGCCGACGTCTTCGAGGGCACCGCCCGGGTCTTCGACGGTGAGCAGGGCGCCATGGACGCCGTCACCGAGGGCACGCTGAAGGCCAACGACGTCGTGGTCATCCGCTACGAGGGCCCCAAGGGCGGCCCGGGGATGCGCGAGATGCTCGCCGTCACCGGGGCGATCAAGGGCGCGGGCCTGGGCAAGGACGTCCTGCTGCTGACCGACGGCCGCTTCTCCGGCGGCACGACGGGGCTGTGCGTCGGCCACATCGCCCCCGAGGCGGTCGACGGCGGCCCGATCGCCTTCGTGCGGGACGGCGACCGGATCCGGCTGGACCTCGCCGCCCGCACCATGGACCTGCTGGTGGACGACGCCGAGCTGGCCGGCCGCCGCGAGGGCTGGGCACCGCCGGAGCCCCGCTACACCCGCGGTGTGCTGGCCAAGTACGCGAAGCTGGTCGGCTCGGCGGCCCAGGGCGCCATCACCAGCTGAGCGGCGCACCCGCCCGAACGGGTGAGCCCTCCCCCCGGACCCTCGAGTGCGGGGGGAGGACCGCCGACAGTGCTGGGGTGGAGCACACGCGTCGTCGGTCAGCGTCCGGGCGGCGGCGTGCCCACCCGGCCGACGACGCGCACCTGCGACTGCGCGAGCAGCTCGTGCCGCAGCTGGCGCTGGTGGCCGCGGTCCTGGCGCTCCTGGGCTCCGCCCTGCTCGACGTCGACCTCCCGCCGGTCGCCGGCGCCGCACTGGCCGGCTGCCTGCTGCTCACCACGCTGCAGCGGTCCGCCGCCGTCCGCGACGGGGCCCGGGCCGCCGCCGCGCTGCGGCGCAGCGAGACCGTGCACCGTGCGCTGGCCGCCGCCGGCAGCGACGTCGTCCTCGAGCTCGACGGCGACCTGCGCGTCACCTGGGTGACCCCCGCCCGGCCGGGTCTGCTCGGCCGCCCGCTGACCGACTGCGTGCCGGCCGAGGACGCCGCCGCGCTCCGCACCTGGCTCGTCGACCCGCTGCCCGTCGAGCGGCGGCACACCGTCCGGCTGCTCGAGGACGCCGGACACCCGAGGGAGCTGGAGACCACGGTCAGCGACCTGCGCGCCGACCCCGCGGTGCGCGCCCTGGTGCTGCAGGGCCGCGACGTCACCGCCCGCGCCGAGCACGAGCGGGCGCTGACCGCCCTCGCCTTCACCGACCCCCTGACCGGGCTGCCCAACCGGGCCGCCCACGAGCGCGCCCTGGACCGGGTCCTCACCGACGGCGCCGCCGACCGCAGCGTCCTGCTGGTGGAGGTGCACGGGCTCCGCGCGGTGCACGAGGACGCCGGCCGGTACGCCGTGGAGGCCGCGCTGGTCGAGGTCGCCCGCCGGCTGCGTGCCACGGTCCGCGGCGAGGACGACGTCGCCCGGGTCGACGCCGAGCTGTTCGGCGTGCTCGCCTCCGGCACCCCGGCCGAGGTCGACCGGCTCGCCGCCCGCTGCCTGGCCGTCCTGGAGGCGCCGATCGTCACCGGCGCCGGCATCGTCGACCTCGGTGCCGTCGTCGGCCTCGCGCCGGTGTCCGCCGGACTGTCGACCGCGCAGGTGCACGACCGTGCCGAGCTGGCCCTGGCCGACGCCCGCGCGACCGGCAGCGGCGCGGTCTCCCGGCACCGCCCCGAGCTCAGCGCCGTCCGCGACCGCCGGGAGCGGCTGCGCGCCGACCTCGTCGGGGCCCGTGACCGCGGCGAGCTGGAGCTGGCCTGGCTGCCCGTCGTCGACCTGGCCGAGCACCGGGTCGCCGGCGTCGAGGCGCTGATGCGCTGGCGGCACCCCGACCTGGGCGACGTGGAGCCCGAGGAGTTCCTGCCGGTGGCCGCCCGTGCCGGGATGGCCGTCGACCTGCAGCGCTGGGTGCTGCGCGACGCCACGAGCGCGGCGGTCCGGCTGCCGCACGCGGGCCCCGCGCTGCGCCTGGGCGTCAACGTCTCCGCGGCCCACCTGGCCGCGGGCACGCTGGTGGCCGACGTGACGCGGGCGCTGGCCGACAGCGGCCTGCCGGCCGGGCGCCTCGTGGTCGAGCTGGCCGAGTCCGCGCTCACCGGGCCGCGGGTGCACGACGACGTCTCCGCGCTGCGGCGGATGGGCGTGCACGTCGCACTGGACGACCTCGGACGTGGCGCGACCTCGCTGACCGGCCTGGGCGGGCTGCCGGTCGACGTCATCAAGCTCGACCGCAGCCTGCTCTCCCGGATCGACCGGGACCCCTACGTGCGTGCCGTCTGCGCCGCGGTCGTCGCGCTGGGGGAGACCCTGCGCGTCGAGGTCGTGGCCGAGGGCGTGGAGACCAGCGGCCAGCTCGCCGTCCTCGAGTCGCTGGGCTGCGGCTTCGCGCAGGGCTTCCTGCTGTCCCGCCCGCTGGGGCTGGCCGGTCTCGTCGAGCTGCTCGAGTCCGACGGCGGCCGGCTGTGGCCGGGCCTGCCCGGCCCGGTGCCCGGGGCGGGGGTCCGACCGTGAGCCCACCCGTGCCGCCGCGCGCGGTCGCCGCCGGCTGTGCCGTCCTCGTCGCGGGGCTGCTGCTCGGCGGCCCGGTCGCCGGGCGCCCGCCCACCGCCACCGAGGCGGTCGTGGCCGCGGTGCTGGCCCTGTCCGCCCTCGTGGCCGGTCTCCTGCGGAGCCGTCCGGGCGCGTCGTCCGCGGGGGACGACGCGACCGGGGAGGGACAGCGGGACACCGGCGACGGCCAGACCAGCCAGCAGGAGCTGGAGCGGATGGCCTACAGCGACTACCTCACCGGGCTGCCCAACCGCGCCCGGCTGATGGCGGCGCTGGCCGGTGCGCGCGGCCGGGTCGCCACGGGCGAGCCCACGGCCGTGCTGCTGCTGGACCTCGACGGCTTCAAGGCCGTCAACGACATCGCCGGGCACGAGGCCGGGGACCTGCTGCTGGTCGAGGTCGCCGACCGGCTGCGGGCGACCGTGCGCGACGACGACCTGGTGAGCCGGCTGGGCGGCGACGAGTTCGCCGTCGTCGTGCGCTCGGACCTGGTCGAGGCCGCGGCGCTGGGCGAGCGGATCATCGCCGAGCTGGCCGGCGTCCACCGGTCGGTGCCCACCGCCGGGGCCGACCCGGACCTGGTCTTCGACGTCTCGTGCAGCATCGGCGTCGCCGAGCTGTCCGCCACCGACGACGTGTCGGTCAGCCTGCGGCACGCCGACGTCGCGCTGCGCGCGGCGAAGGCCGCCGGCAAGGGCTGCGTGCGCCTGCACGGGGAGTCCGCCGACGACGCGACCGTGCGGCGCAACCGGCTGGTCGACGACCTGCCCGACGCCCTCGCCCACGGTCAGCTTCGGCTGGTCTACCAACCGGTGGTCGGCGCGGCCGAGCGGCGGGTGCTCGGGCTGGAGGCGCTCATCCGGTGGGACCACCCGGTCCTCGGCGAGGTCTCCCCGGCGGAGTTCGTGCCGCTGGCCGAGGACGACGGCCTCATCGTGCCGCTGCAGCGCTGGGTGCTGGAGCAGGCCACCGCCGAGCTGGCCGGGTTGCTGGCCCAGGGCCGGGACCTGCAGCTGGGCGTGAACATCAGCGTCCGCCACCTGCAGTCGGGCAGCCTGGTGCGCGACGTGACCGCGGCACTGGCGCGGGCCGGTCTGCCGGCCCGGCGGCTCATGCTGGAGGTCACCGAGTCGCTGTTCATCGGTGAGCTCGACCGGGCCAACGGCGACCTGCAGACCCTGCACGACATGGGCTGCGTCATCTCCCTGGACGACTTCGGCCGCGGCTACTCGACCTTCGCCTACCTGACCCGGCTGCCGGTCGACGTGCTGAAGATGGACCGCGAGTTCCTGGCCGGCATCACCGACGACCCCCGCAGCGCCGCGCTCGTGGAGACGGTCATCGAGCTGGGCCGGCGGCTGGACATCGACGTGGTCGCCGAGGGCGTGGAGACCCCCGGCCAGCTGGCCGCGCTGCGCGCCCTGGGCTGCCGCTTCCTGCAGGGCTTCCTGCTGGGCCGCCCGACCCGGCCGGAGGACCTGCCCGCGGTCATCGACGCCTTCGACGAGCGGCTGCTGGACGCCGAGGCCCCGGGCCTCCCGGTCGCCGTCCCAGTGGGTGAGTGACACCGTCTCATCCAGTGGGACGGCCCGGTTGACGGGGCCGCGTGGCGGGGCGCACAGTGTCCAGGTGCCCCGCACTCGTCTGCTCGTAGCGATCCACTAGCGCGCCGGTCCCCCCGACCGACGCGCCACCCCTCCGTGCCACGGCACGAGGGGTTTTTTGTTGGCCGGGCACCGCCTGGCCGCAGCGACAGACGTCCGCGCCAGCACCCCACCCGCGCCCAGGGAGATCGTCCAGATGAGCACCACCGCCAGCGCCGGCCCCTCCACCGCCGGCACCACCGTCGCCACCCAGGTCTCGCCGGCCCCCGGCTCCGGCCCCGCCCCCGCCGTGCCCACGACGCCCACGGACGCCGCCGCACAGGCCACCCTCGGGGTCGAGACCACGGCCCGGTCGATGGCCGCCGCCGCCGAACCGGTCTCGGGCATCACCGGTGCGCAGAGCCTGGTCCGCTCGCTGGAGGCGGTCGGCGTCGACGTCGTCTTCGGCATCCCGGGCGGGGCGATCCTGCCGCTGTACGACCCGCTCTTCGACTCCGCGGTGCGCCACGTGCTCGTCCGCCACGAGCAGGGGGCCGGGCACGCCGCCACCGGGTACGCCCAGGCCACCGGCCGGGTCGGCGTCTGCATCGCCACCTCCGGGCCCGGCGCGACCAACCTGGTCACCCCGCTGGCCGACGCCTACATGGACTCCGTCCCGATCGTCGCGATCACCGGGCAGGTCAACAGCAGCCTGATCGGCACCGACGGGTTCCAGGAGGCCGACATCCGCGGCATCACGATGCCGATCACCAAGCACAGCTTCCTGGTGACCTCCGCCGACGAGATCCCGCAGAAGATCGCCGAGGCCTTCCACCTGGCCAGCACCGGCCGGCCCGGGCCCGTGCTGGTCGACGTCCCCAAGGACGTGCTGCAGGCGACCACGGACTTCAGCTGGCCGCCGCGGATCGACCTGCCCGGCTACAAGCCGACCACCCGCCCGCACGGCAAGCAGGTCCGCGAGGCCGCCGCGCTCATCGCCGCCGCCCGCCAGCCGGTGCTCTACGTCGGCGGCGGCGTGCTCAAGGCCCACGCCACCGATGAGCTCGCCGAGCTGGCCGAGCTCACCGGTGCGCCGGTGGTCACCACGCTGATGGCCCGCGGTGCCTTCCCCGACAGCCACCCGCAGAACCTCGGCATGCCCGGCATGCACGGCACGGTCGCGGCCGTCACGGCGCTGCAGAAGTCCGACCTGCTGATCACCCTGGGCGCGCGCTTCGACGACCGGGTGACCGGCCAGCTGTCCAGCTTCGCTCCCGACGCCCTCGTCATCCACGCCGACATCGACCCCGCCGAGATCGGCAAGAACCGCCGGGCCGACGTCCCGATCGTGGGCGACGCCAAGGCCACGATCGCCGAGCTGGTCACCGCGGTGCGCGCCGAGCAGGAGGACGGCCGCACCCCGCAGCTCACCGAGTGGTGGGCGCAGCTGGAGGACTGGCGGACCCGCTACCCGCTGGGCTACGACCGGCCCGAGGACGGGATGCTCTCGCCGCAGTACGTCATCGAGCGGCTCGGCGCGATCGCCGGCCCGGACACGATCTACACCTCCGGCGTCGGGCAGCACCAGATGTGGGCCGCGCAGTTCATCAGGTACGAGAAGCCGGGCACCTGGCTCAACAGCGGTGGCCTGGGCACGATGGGCTACTCGGTGCCGGCCGCCATGGGCGCCAAGATGGGCTGCCCGGACACCACGGTGTGGGCCATCGACGGCGACGGCTGCTTCCAGATGACCAACCAGGAGCTCGCCACCTGCGCGATCGAGGGCATCCCGATCAAGGTCGCCGTGATCAACAACGGCAACCTCGGGATGGTGCGCCAGTGGCAGACCCTCTTCTACGAGGGCCGCTACTCCAACACCCACCTGAGCACCCACGGCGCGAAGGACCCCGCCGCTCGGCAGGTCCGGATCCCGGACTTCGTCACCCTGGCCGAGGCGCTGGGCTGCGTGGGCCTGCGCTGCGAGACCGAGGACGACGTGGACGCGGTGATCGAGCAGGCCATGGCGATCAACGACCGGCCGGTGGTCATCGACTTCATCGTCGGCTCCGACGCCCAGGTGTGGCCGATGGTCGCCGCCGGGGCGAGCAACGACGCGATCATGGCCGCCCGCGGCCTGCGTCCCGACTTCGGACAGGACCAGGTCTGATGCCCCGCCACACGCTCTCGGTGCTCGTCGAGAACAAGTCCGGCGTCCTGGCCCGCGTCTCGGCGCTGTTCAGCCGACGCGGGTTCAACATCGAGTCCCTCGCCGTGGGCCCGACGGAGAACCCCGACCTGTCCCGGATGACGATCGTCGCCGAGGCGGAGTCCGCGCCGCTGGAGCAGATCACCAAGCAGCTGAACAAGCTGATCGAGGTGATCAAGATCGTCGAGCTGGACGGCGGTGCCTCGGTCGAGCGCGAGCTGCTGCTGGTCAAGGTGCGCGCACCGCTGGCCGACCGCACCACCGTGCTGCAGACCGCCGAGCTGTTCCGGGCCCGGGTGGTCGACGTCAACACCGACACCGTCACCATCGAGGCCACCGGCACCCCGGAGAAGCTGCGGGCGCTGCTCGCGGTGCTCACGCCGCTGGGCATCAAGGAGATGGCGCAGTCCGGCACGGTCGCCCTGGGCCGCGGCCCGCGCTCGATGAGCGGCTCGGGCAGCCTGCGCCCGGTCGACCAGCGCACGGCCTGAACCACTTCCCCCTGAACCGGACCGGCCACCGCCGGCCCACCCACCGATCCAAGGAGTGCATCACCGCATGGCCGCCGAGATCTTCTACGACGCCGACGCCGACCTCTCGATCATCCAGGGGCGCACCGTCGCCGTCCTGGGCTACGGCAGCCAGGGCCACGCCCACGCGCTGTCGCTGCGCGACTCCGGCGTCGACGTCCGCGTCGGCCTGCCGGAGGGCTCGAAGAGCCGGGCCAAGGCCGAGGCCGAGGGCCTGCGCGTCGTCACGCCGGCCGAGGCCGCCGCCGAGGCCGACCTGATCATGATCCTGGCGCCGGACCACGTGCAGCGCTCGCTGTACGCCGAGTCCGTCGAGCCCAACCTGCAGGACGGCGACGCGCTCTTCTTCGGCCACGGCTTCAACATCCGCTTCGGCTACATCAAGGCCCCCGCCGGCGTCGACGTGGCCATGGTCGCCCCCAAGGGCCCCGGCCACCTCGTGCGCCGCGAGTTCAGCGACGGCAAGGGCGTGCCCTGTCTGATCGCCGTCGAGCAGGACGCCTCCGGTGGCGCCCAGGCGCTGGCGCTGTCCTACGCCAAGGCAATCGGTGGCACCCGGGCCGGCGTCATCAAGACGACCTTCGCCGAGGAGACCGAGACCGACCTCTTCGGTGAGCAGGCCGTGCTCTGCGGCGGCATGTCCGCCCTGGTCACCGCGGGCTTCGAGACCCTCACCGAGGCCGGCTACCAGCCCGAGATCGCCTACTTCGAGTGCCTGCACGAGCTCAAGCTGATCGTCGACCTCATGTACGAGGGCGGCATCGCCAAGCAGCGCTGGTCGGTCTCCGACACCGCCGAGTACGGCGACTACACCTCCGGCCCGAAGGTCGTCGACGCCCGCGTCAAGGAGTCGATGAAGGACGTCCTCACCGCCATCCAGGACGGCACGTGGGCCGCGGCCTTCATCGCCGATCAGGACGCCGGCGCGCCGGACTTCAAGGCCAAGCGGGCCGCCGCCGAGGCGCACCCGATCGAGGCCACCGGTCGCGAGCTGCGCGGCCTGATGAGCTGGGTCAGCGCCAGCGACGACTACACCGGTACCGCCGCGCGCTGAACGAGGGGCTCCGTCCTCTCCGCCCTCGGCACGCTCGGGGTGGCACGCAGGACGGGGCCGTACGACGGCCCCCGCAGCGAGTCGCTGCGGGGGCCGTCGTGCGTTCAGCGGGGGGTGAGCGCCCGGCGCTGGCGGTGCGCGGCGAACCAGCCGGCGGACGGGCGCAGCAGCAGCAGCACGGGCACCGCCACGGCGACGAGGAAGACCACCAGCAGGAACAGCGTCCCGCCCACGCCGCCGCCCTCGGGCTCGGTCGCCGCGGTGACGCCGCCGAGCAGCAGGAACACCCCGGTGACGGCGACCGAGATCCACCCGCCGACCATCAGCAGGACGCGGCTGCGGCCCCGCAGCGCCAGGAAGCTGCCCCAGACCATCACCACCGCCCAGGCCAGCGCGAGCAGGCCGAGCAGCACCAGCGCCACGCGGAACGAGTCGACCTCGGACGAGCCCAGCGTCCCCTCGAGCGTGGGGTCGGCGTCCTGGACGGCGTCGATGAAGTCGTCGGCGTAGGTGCCGCCGAGCACGAACAGCAGCGCGACCAGCAGGCCGAGGAAGCCCTGGAGCAGCCCCAGGACGGCGGCGGTGATCACCGTGCCGGGTCGGCCCGGGACGGCCGGCGGTCCGTACGGGCCGTAGGGGGAATGCTGGCCGTAGGCGGCGGCCTGACCGTAGGGGGACTGACCGTAGGGGGACTGGCCGTAGGGGGACTGGCCGTAGGACGCCTGTGCGTACGGGGACTGTGCGTAGGGGGACTGGCCAGGAGGCGGCTGCCCGTAGTGCGGTGCCTGCCCGTACTGCTGCCCCTGTCCGTACGGGGGTGCCTGCCCGTACTGCTGCCCCTGCCCGTACTGCGCCTGCCCGTACTGCTGCGTCTGACCGTGCTCCTGCGTCCGGCCGGGCTCAGGGACCTGGCCGTACTGCGTGGGCGGCCCCCACGGTGACGCGCCCTGCTGCGGCTCGTCCCAGGACGCGCCGGCCTGGCCTGTCCCCGCGGCGCCCGCCCCCGCGGCGGTCGCGCCGGTGTGGCCGCCGTCCGCCGGGGCGCCGTCCACCGGGCCGGGCGGGTACACCGGGTGCTGACCGCCCTCCGTGCCGGACGGGTCCGGCTGCTGCCGGCCCTGGGCGTCGTCCCGGTCGTTGCTCATGGTCTCCTCCGCACGGGGCCGGTCGTCCCGGCACTGCGCGGTCAGCTTGACCGTGCTCCCGGGGGCGGGCAAGCACAGCGGACGGCGGTTCGAGCGGTGACCGCGGCCCGCCGTCCACCCAGTGGGACCCGCGGGCACCGGCGCCCCGCACACGGTGCCGCCTCCCTACGCTGTCGACCCGTGACAGCCACGCAGTCGGGGTCCGCGCCCGTCGTCCTCATCGCCGAAGAGCTCGCCCCGAGCGTGCTGGAGGTGCTCGGCGACGACGTCGAGATCCGGCACGTCGACGGTGCCGACCGGGCCGCCCTGCTCCCGGCCCTGGCCGAGGCCTCCGCGGTGCTCATCCGGTCGGCCACCCAGATCGACGCCGAGGCCCTGGCCGCCGCGCCGAACCTCAAGGTCGTCGCCCGCGCCGGCATCGGCCTGGACAACGTCGACGTCCCCGCCGCCACCGAGCGCGGCGTCCTGGTGGTCAACGCGCCCACGTCCAACATCGTCAGCGCCGCCGAGCACGCCATCGCGCTGATGCTCGCCGCCGCCCGGCACATCCCGGCCGCCGACGCCTCCCTCCGCGAGGGGAAGTGGGCGCGGTCCAAGTTCACCGGCGTCGAGGTCACCGAGAAGACCGTCGGCGTCGTCGGCCTCGGGCGCATCGGCGTCCTGGTCGCCCAGCGGCTGGCCGCCTTCGGCGTCACCCTCATCGCCTACGACCCCTACATCCAGCCCGGCCGTGCCGCCCAGCTAGGCGTCCGGCTGGTCACCCTCGACGAGCTGCTGCGCGAGGCGGACTTCATCACCGTCCACCTGCCCAAGACGCCGGAGACCCTGGGCCTCATCGGGGCGGCGGAGCTCGCGGCCACCAAGCGCGGCGTGATCATCGTCAACGCCGCCCGCGGCGGGCTGGTCGACGAGGCGGCCCTGGCCGAGGCGCTGCAGTCCGGGCAGGTCGGGGCCGCGGGCATCGACGTCTACGCCAAGGAGCCGTGCACCGACTCACCCCTGTTCGGGCTGCCCAACGTCGTCGTCACCCCGCACCTGGGCGCCTCGACGACCGAGGCGCAGGACAAGGCCGGCACCGCGGTCGCCCGCAGCGTGCGGCTCGCGCTGCAGGGGGAGTTCGTGCCCGACGCGGTCAACGTGCAGGCCGGCGGCGTCGTCGCCGAGGACGTGCGCCCGGGCCTGCCGCTGGCCGAGAAGCTCGGCCGCGTCTTCACCGCCGTCGCCGGCGGGCTGGCCCAGTCGGTGCACGTCGAGGTGCAGGGCAAGATCGCCGAGTTCGACGTCTCGGTCGTGCAGCTGGCCGTGCTGAGGGGCGTGTTCGCCGACGTCGTCTCCGAGCCGGTCACCTACGTCAACGCGCCGCTGCTGGCCGAGCAGCGCGGCCTGGACGTCACCCTGTCCAGCAGCACCGACAGCCCGCACTACCGCAACCTGATCAGCGTGCGCGGGGCGATGGCCAACCGCACCGAGGTGACCGTCTCGGGCACCCTCTACGGCAAGAACCAGGTGCCCAAGCTCACCGAGGTCAGCGGCTTCGAGATCGACCTGACCGCCGACGGCTACCTGCTCTTCTTCGTCTACGCCGACCGCCCCGGCGTCGTCGGCACGGTCGGTGCGGCGCTGGGGGAGGCCGGGGTCAACATCGCCGGCGCCCAGGTCAGCCGGACGACGCAGGGCGGTGAGGCGCTCATGGCCGTCACCGTCGACAGCCCGGTCAGCGGCGAGCTGCTCGACCAGATCGGCGCGCGCATCGGCGCCCGGCAGGCCCAGGCCGCCGACCTCACCGCGCTCTGACCAGAGGTCGGCACGCCGACCCGCACACCGACCTGTACGCCCCGAGGCCGCGTCGTCCACCCGGACGACGCGGCCTCGTCGCGTCGCCACGCCGGTGGTCACGCAGCCGCCACGTGCCGGACACCGGTGAGATGGTTGAGATCTGGTCCAACGTGTCGAATGCGTCATCCCGTTGCTCCGTTCGGCGAGGCCGCGCCGCGCGCGTGACCGCGGACACCATGCGGAAACACAGAGGCGACACAGTTCCGGCAGATGGCGTCCACAAAGGCGCCGACTGAGCCGTTCGGCGTATTGGCCGTTAGCCATGGCAACGACAACCGTGTGTGCAGGCCACCTCACCCGTCCGGGTGACGTGGCCGGACATCCGCAGTTCGTCGCTGACAGGGGTGCACGTGGGTCCGAGAAGTACTCAATCGAACCGGGCAGGGCGTCGACACGCTCTCGCCCGGACGGGGGTCGTCGCCGTCGCGGCAGCCCTCGCCACCACCGGCGGGCTGGGCAGCGCTCTGGCTGCCCCCTCCGGGCCGGCCGTCGAGCAGGCCCAGGCCACGCTCAGCGCCGACCAGCTCGCCGAGCTCAAGGCACAGCTCGCCGCGCAGTCCGACTCCGGCCGCCCGGCCGGCCTGCCCGAGAGCGGCCCGGCGTCCTTCTTCCTCCAGATCGACACGCCGTCGACCTCGCAGGTCTACGCCGACACCCTCGCCGAGTCCGGTGAGGCGCAGGCCGCCGACGCCGCCCGGGCCGCCCAGTCCGACGTCGAGGCCGCGACCGGCGACGTCGTGGCCGAGCTGCCCGCCGCCGTCTCCGGCGCCGAGGTGCTCTACACCGCCTCCACGGTCGTCTCCGGCGTGGCGGTCTCCGCCGACGCCGCCGACTACGCGGCGCTGCGCACCCTGCCCGGCGTCACCGCAGTGCTGCCGATCACCCCGAAGAAGACCAGCAACACCGGCGCGGCCGCGGTCGTGCGGGCCGTCGACGCCTGGGAGTCCCTGGGCAACACGGGCAAGGACGTGTCCGTCGGCATCATCGACACCGGCATCGACTACACCCACGCCGACTTCGGCGGCAGCGGCGACGTCGCGCAGTTCGACGCCATCCAGGCCGCCGAGAAGGCGCCCGCCCCCGCAGGCGTCTTCCCCAGCGCCAAGGTCGTCGGTGGTCACGACTTCGTCGGCGACGACTACAACGCCGACCCGGCCGACCCGGCCTACCAGCCCGTCGCGCACGAGGACGACAACCCGCTGGACTGCAACGGCCACGGCACGCACGTCGCCGGCACCTCCGCCGGCTTCGGCGTCAACGCCGACGGCAGCACCTACACCGGGACCTACGGTCCCGGCTTCGACGCCGGCGCGCTGAAGATCGGCCCCGGCATGGCGCCCGAGGCCTCGCTCTACGCGCTGAAGGTCTTCGGCTGCGAGGGCTCGACCGACGTCACCATCAAGGCCCTCGAGTGGGCCATGGACCCCAACGGTGACGGGTCCATCGACGACCACCTCGACGTCGTCAACCTCTCGCTGGGCTCCGACTACGGGCTGGCCGACGACGCCGACGCCATGGTCGCCGACGCGGCGATGGCCCACGGCATGCTCGTCGTCCTGGCCGCCGGCAACGCCGGTGACAGCTACGACATCGGTGGCTCGCCGGGCAACGCCCCGCGCGCCATCGGCGTGGCCGCCTCCAACGACGGCTACGGCGTCTTCGACGGCTGGCGGGTCGACTCGCCCGCGGGCGTCGTGGACGGCGTCCGCCCGGGCCTGCGCTCCATCGCCTACAAGGGCACCGGTGACGTCACCGGCCCGCTGGTGCTCCCCCCGGCCGGGCACGAGGACGGCTGCACCCTCCCCGCCGGCTACACGGTCCCCGCCGGCTCGATCCAGCTGTTCCTGGCCGACGGCTTCAGCAACTGCGGCTCGGTCGGCAAGGGCACCAACGCCGTCAAGGCCGGCGCGGCCGGGTTCATGATCGTCGGCGACGACGACCTGCTCGAGACCGGCATCACCGGCGTCGCGCAGATCCCGGGCATCCTGGTCACCAAGACCGACGGCGACGCGGTCATCGCCGCGGTCACCGCCGGCAAGACGGTCACCGTCACCTTCGGTGACAGCCTCAAGGACGCCTCGGTCTTCACCGCCCCGGAGCAGGTCGACCTGCTGGCCTCGTTCTCCTCGCGCGGCACCCGCCAGGCCAACGGCCTCAAGCCGGACGTCTCCGCGCCCGGCGTGACGCTGTTCTCCGCGGCCGTCGGCACCGGCAGCCAGGGTGTCAGCGAGTCGGGCACCTCGATGGCCACGCCGACCACCGCCGGCGTCACCGCGCTCATCCGCGCGGCACACCCGGAGTGGACGACGGAGGAGGTCAAGGCCGACTTGATGAACACCGCCGGCCACGACGTCCACACCGCCGACGGCACGGTCTACGGGCCCAACCGCCAGGGTGCCGGCCGCATCGACGCCAAGGCCGCCCTGGACAACCAGGTGCTCGCCTACGCCAACGCCGGCTCCGGGGTCGTCTCGGCGTCCTTCGGCGTCATCGAGGCCACCGACGACAAGGTCGTGCAGATCCGGCAGATCACCCTGTCGAACAAGAGCTCGAAGCCGGTCGGCTACAAGGTCGCCTACGAGGCGCTGGCCGACCAGCCCGGCGTCACCTACCGGGTCGAGCCGTCGATCGTCAACGTCGCGGCGAACACCAAGACCGCCGTCAACGTCGTCCTGACGGTCGACCGCGCCAAGCTGCGCAAGACCGCCGACCCGACGGTCGACATCGACAGCGAGGCCAACGCCGGCCGCCAGTTCGTCGGCGAGGCCAGCGGCCGCGTGCTCTTCACGCCCAAGTCGGGGAACGCACCGAGCCTGCGGGTCCCGGTCCACTCCAACGCTAAGCCCTCGTCCAACCTCACGGCGCAGAACCGTGAGCCGGGCAAGACCATCGCCCTGGTGGGTCGCGGTGTCAGCAACGGCCCCGCGTTCGGCCTGAACTCCTACACCTCCCTGGCGGCGGTGTTCGAGCGACTGGGCAGCAGCCCGAAGATGGCGAAGTGCACCACCGTGGCGCGCACGGACTGCTACAAGTCCGAGCTCGAACGCTCGGTGGACCTCGCCTCGGTGGGCGTGGCCTCCGACGTGGCAGCCAGCCCCAAGGACCCCTCCCTGTACTTCGGGGTCTCGGCGCACGGCAAGTTCACCTCGGCGCAGACGGCCGTCAACTACGCCGTCTACGTCGACGCCACCGGTGACGGCGCCTGGGACTACCAGGTCACCACCACCCGGATCACCGACTACGACGCGCCGCTGGTCGTCGTCAGCGACCGGGCGGGCGACCTGATGCCCAGCAACGACGACCCCTACATCGGCTACATGAACGTCGCGCCCGGGACGGTGGACACCAACGCCCTGGACTCCGACGTGCAGGTGCTGCCGGTGCCGCTGTCGGCGATGCCGCTGATCACCTCGGCAGCCAGCCGGGTCACCTTCGGCGTCCAGTCCTCCAGCGCCTACGGCACGGTCGACAACGTGGGCACGACGGTCAGCCCCTCGGGGACCTCGGAGCTGGCGGGGCAGGCGATGAGCTTCGACCCGCTGCACCCGGGTCTGTCGTTCACCTCGGGCGGGCAGCCGGCGATCCTCACCTCCGCCCAGAGCAACACCATGATCTCGATCTCGCAGGACCCGGCCGCCTACGCGGCCGACGTCTCCGTGGGCGGGGCCAAGGGCGCGATGGTCGTCGTCCTGCAGAACGACAGCGGGCGGGGTCGCACCCAGTTCGTCCCGGTGGAGCAGCGTCGGGTCCCGTGACCCGGCGCCGGTGACCACCGGCTCCGCCGTCGTCGGCTGACGACGGCACCGCACCACCGCACCACCGGCACCACCGCACCAGCACCACCCGGACGCCCTCCGCAGCACCACGCGGGGGGCGTCCGGCGTGTGCGGGTGCACGCACCCGTGCCCGGGCCCACTAACCTCTGGCCTCATGCGCCTGGCAGTGGTCCCTGGAGACGGCATCGGTCCCGAGGTGGTGGCCGAGGGCCTCAAGGTCCTGGGCGCGGTCGCGCCGGACATCGACGCCACCCACTACGACCTCGGAGCGGCCCGGTGGCAGCGCACCGGTGAGCTGCTCCCCGACTCGGTCCTGGAGGAGCTGCGCGGCCACGACGCGATCCTGCTGGGCGCGGTGGGCGACCCCTCGGTGCCCAGCGGCATCCTCGAGCGCGGCCTGCTGCTCAAGCTCCGGTTCGAGCTGGACCACCACGTGAACCTGCGCCCGGCGCGGCTGTTCGACGGGGTGCGCAGCCCGCTCGCCACGCCCGGTGAGATCGACATGCTGTGCATCCGCGAGGGCACCGAGGGCCCCTACGTCGGCAACGGCGGGGTGCTGCGGCGCGACACCCCGCACGAGGTGGCCACCGAGGTCAGCCTCAACACCGCCTTCGGCGTCGAGCGGGTCGTGCGGTACGCCTTCGAGCGCGCGCTGGCCCGTCCCCGCCGGCACCTGACGCTGATCCACAAGACCAACGTGCTCACCCACGCCGGGTCGCTGTGGTCGCGCACGGTGGAGGAGCTGTCGACGGAGTTCCCCGAGGTGACGGTGGCCTACTCCCACGTCGACGCCGCGGCCATGTACTTCATCACCGACCCGGGCCGGTTCGACGTCATCGTCACCGACAACCTCTTCGGCGACATCGTCACCGACGTGGCCGCCGCGGTGACCGGCGGCATCGGCCTGGCCGCCAGCGGGAACCTCGACGTCTCGGGCACCAACCCGAGCATGTTCGAGCCCGTGCACGGCTCCGCCCCCGACATCGCCGGCACCGGTGTCGCCGACCCGACGGCCACCGTGCTCTCGGTCGGCCTGCTGCTGGAGCACCTGGGCCGCCCGGAGCTGGCCAAGAAGGTCAACGCCGCGGTCGCCTTCGACCTGTCCACGCGTGACCCCGGTGCGCCGCTGCGCACGACCGAGGTCGGCGACCGGCTCGCCGCCCTCGCCGGCTGAAGGAGGACCCCTCCGCCCCCGCCCCCCGCTCCGCCCGGGGCGGGACCCTGCGGAGGGACCGGACGGGGCGTCCCGCACAGTGGACGCCCCGTTCCGGGATCGGCCCACCGCGTGCTTGACTGACCGTGATGCACACCACCGGCTCGATCATCGTCTAGCGCGCAGTCAGCTCCCCGACTGCGCGCCCACCTCCCGTACCCCGGGAGGTTTTTTCATGTCCGGACCAGGACCGACACCACCGGAGACACCGTGGCCGACCAGCCCGCCCCGACCGTCGACGTGACCGACTTCCACGTCTTCGACACCACCCTGCGCGACGGCGCCCAGCGCGAGGGCGTCAGCTACTCCGTGGCCGACAAGCTCGCCGTCGCCCGGTTGCTCGACGAGATCGGCGTGGGCTTCATCGAGGGCGGCTGGCCCGGTGCGCTGCCCAAGGACACCGAGTTCTTCGCCCGCGCCCGCACCGAGCTGCAGCTGCGGAACGCCCAGCTGGTCGCCTTCGGTGCCACTCGCAAGGCCGGGGTGGCGGTGGCCGAGGACCCGCAGGTGCAGGCACTGCTGGACGCGCAGACGCCGGTCGTGTGCCTGGTCGCGAAGTCCGACGTCCGGCACGTGCGCGAGGCGCTGCGCACCACACCGGAGGAGAACCTGGCGATGGTCACCGACACCGTCGCCCACCTCGTGGCACACGGACGGCGGGTGTTCGTCGACTGCGAGCACTTCTTCGACGGGCACGCCGCCGACCCCGACTACGGCGTGGCCGTGCTCGAGGCCGCGTTCGCCGCCGGTGCCGAGGTGGGCGTCATGTGCGACACCAACGGCGGCATGCTGCCCATGGGCCTGGGCCGGGTGGTCGCCGAGGTGCGCGCACGCACCACCGGGAAGCTCGGCATCCACTGCCAGGACGACACCGGCTGCGCGGTGGCCAACACCCTGGCCGCGGTCGAGGCCGGCGTCACGCACGTCCAGGGCACCGCCAACGGCTACGGCGAGCGGGCCGGCAACGCCGACACCTTCGCGCTCATCGGCAACCTGGTCACCAAGATGGGCCTCCCGGTCGTGCCCGCCGACTGCCTGCCCGAGCTCAAGCGGGTCAGCCACGCCATCGCCGAGCTCGCCAACATCGCCCCCGACGACCACCAGCCCTTCGTGGGCGCCTCGGCGTTCGCGCACAAGGCGGGGCTGCACGCCAGCGCCATCAAGGTCGACCCCGAGCTCTACAACCACCTCGACCCCGCGGTCGTCGGCAACGACATGCGCATCCTGGTCACCGAGATGGCCGGCCGGGCCTCGGTCGAGCTCAAGGGCCGCGAGCTCGGCGTCGACGTGACCGGCCAGGGTGAGGCGATCGGCCGCGTCGTCGACCGGGTGAAGGTGCTGGAGTCCGAGGGCTGGTCCTTCGAGGCCGCCGACGCCTCCTTCGAGCTGCTGCTGCGCGCCCAGCTGCCGGACGCGCCCGCGCCGCTGTTCACCCTGGAGAGCTGGCGCGCGTCGGTCGAGCACGCGGCCACCGGCGACGTGGTCAGCGAGGCCACCGTCAAGGTGCACCTGCCCAACCCCGACGGCACCAGCGAGCGGGTGATCAGCACCGCGGAGGGCAACGGCCCGGTCAACGCCCTGGACAACGCGCTCCGGCAGGCGCTGGTGGGCCGCCACCCGCACCTGGCCGGGGTCTCCCTCGCCGACTACAAGGTGCGCATCCTGGGCTGGAAGGGCGGCACCAGCGCCACCACCCGGGTGCTGGTCGACACCACCGACGGTGCGGGGGAGTGGACCACGGTCGGGGTGCACGACAACATCGTCGAGGCGTCCTGGCGGGCCCTGGTCGACGCGCTCACGTACGCGGTGCGCCACCGCTGAGCGGGTCGACCGTGCTGGCCAGCAGGCAGAACTCGTTGCCCTCGGGATCGGCCAGCACGTGCCAGGTCATCTGCTCGGTCAGCGGGCCCTGACCCACGTCGACGGGGGTGGCGCCCAGGGCGAGCAGCCGGTCGAGCTCCTCGGCCTGCGACCGGTCGGTGGCGTTGAGGTCCAGGTGCAGCCGGCGCCGCCCCGGCGTCGGTCCGGGCACCGGGACGAAGGCGACCGTCGGCACCGGGCCCTTCGCACCCTGGCCGGGCGGGCCGATCTCGGTGCAGCCGTCCTCGGCGGTCTCGACCACCTCGAAGCCGAGCACCTCCGCCCACCAGGCGGCCAGCTGCGCCGGTCGCGGGCTGTTCACGGTGACCGCGGTGATCCGGGCGGCCATGGTGCATCGTGGCACCGTCGCGGGGGTGCCGTCCTCTCCGGCGACCAGCCTCGGCCCGGTTCGCGCGCGCGGCTAGCCTCAGGGTGTGCGCATCGTCCGCTTCGCCCACCCAGCCGGCATGTCCTTCGGGGTCCTCGACGGGGACGGCCAGGTCGCCCAGATCGAGGGCCACCCCTTCGGCCAGATCTCCTTCACCGGGCAGCGGTTCGCCGCCGCCGACGTCCGGCTGCTCTCCCCGATCCTCCCCAGCAAGGTCGTGTGCGTGGGGAAGAACTACGCCGACCACGTGCAGGAGATGAACACCGGCGAGGCGCCGAAGGAGCCGCTCGTCTTCCTCAAGCCCTCCACCTCGGTGATCGGCCCCGGTGACGCGATCCGCATCCCGGCCGGCAGCACCAACGTCCACCACGAGGTCGAGCTGGCCGTCGTCATCGGTGCCCGGGGTGCGCGCCAGGTGAGCCCGGAGCAGGCCATGGGCAGCGTGTTCGGCTACACGATCGGCAACGACGTCACCGAGCGGGACATGCAGCGCAGCGACGGGCAGTGGACCCGGGCCAAGGGCTTCGACTCCTTCTGCCCGCTGGGCCCCTGGATCGAGACCGACCTGGCCGGGGTCGGCAAGGACCCCGCCGACCTGGCGGTCACCTGCACCGTGGACGGCGAGCTGCGCCAGTCCGGGCGCACCAGCCAGCTGCTGTTCTCGGTCCCGACGATCATCAGCTACATCTCCCAGGTCATGACCCTGCTGCCCGGCGACGTGGTGCTCACCGGCACCCCGGCCGGCGTCGGCCCGATCCGCCCCGGCCAGCGCGTCGAGTGCTCGATCGAGGGCCTGGGCACGCTGACCAGCTCCGTCGCCGGCGCCGACCCGACCTCCACGGCCGGCACCCGGTGACCGCCCCCGTGCGCACCCGCTTCTGCCCGTCCCCGACCGGCGTCGTCCACGTCGGCGTCATGCGGGCCGCGCTCTACAACTGGGCCTACGCCCGGCACACGGGTGGTCAGTTCGTCGTCCGGATCGAGGACACCGACGCGGCCCGCAACACCGCGGAGTCCGAGCGGCACCTGCTCGACTGCCTGCGCTGGCTCGGGCTGGACTGGGACGAGGGCCCCGAGGTCGGCGGCCCGCACGGGCCCTACCGGCAGTCCGAGCGCAGCGAGGTCTACCGCGACGTCGTGGCGAGGCTGCTGGAGTCCGGGCACGCCTACGAGTCCTTCTCCACCAACGAGGAGGTCGACGCCCGCCGTCGCGCCGCCGGGCAGGACCCCAAGCTCGGCTACGACAACGCCGACCGGACGACGACCGACGCCCAGCGCGCCGCGTTCCTGGCCGAGGGCCGGGAGGCCGTCGTCCGGCTGCGGATGCCCGACACCGACCTGACCTGGGTCGACCACGTGCGCGGCGAGGTCCGCTTCGCCGCCGGCGCGGTGCCGGACTTCGCCCTCGTGCGGGGCAACGGGACGCCGCTGTACACGCTGGTCAACCCGGTCGACGACGCGCTGATGGGGATCACCGACGTGCTGCGCGGGGAGGACCTGCTGTCCTCCACCCCCCGCCAGCTCGCCCTGTACGCCGCTCTCAACGACATCGGGGTCGCCAGCGGGACGCCGCGCTTCGGGCACCTGCCCCTGGTCATGGGGGAGGGCAACAAGAAGCTGTCCAAGCGCGACCCGCAGTCGAACTTCGACGTCTACCGGGACCGCGGCTTCCTCCCCGAGGGCCTGGTCAACTACCTGGCCCTGCTGGGCTGGTCGATCGCCGACGACCGCGACGTGTTCTCACCGGCCGAGATGGCCGCCGCCTTCGACGTGGACAGCGTCAACGCCAACTCCGCCCGCTTCGACCTGAAGAAGGCCGAGGCGATCAACGCCACGCACCTGCGGGCGCTGCCGGTCGAGGACTTCCTCACCCGGGTCACGCCCTTCCTGACCGGGGCCGGGCTGCTCGCCGACCCGCCCACGGCCGAGCAGGACCGGGTGCTGACGGCGATCGCGCCGCTGGCCCAGGAGCGGATGATCGTGCTCTCCGACGCGGTCGGGCTGCTGGGCTTCCTGTTCACCGAGGACGTCGAGATCGACCCCGCGGCCGCCGACAGGCAGCTGGGCGCGGGTGCCGGGGAGGTCCTCGACGCCGCCACGGCCGCGCTGACGGCGCTGCCGGAGTGGACCACCGCAGCGATCGAGACCGCGCTCAAGGACGCCCTCGTCGAGGGGCTGGGGCGCAAGCCGCGGCAGGCCTTCGGGCCGGTGCGGGTGGCGGTCAGCGGCCGCACGGTCTCCCCGCCGCTGTACGAGTCCATGGAGCTGCTGGGCCGGGAGCGCACGCTCGCCCGGTTGGCGGCCGCCCGCACCGCCGCGACCGGATGACCGCCGGCGGCTGGGGCGGGCCGCCGGCCGAGCCCTCCTACTCGGGGCCGCCACCGACCGGCCGGTACGGGGCGCCGCCCTCGGTCCCGGTCGGTCCGCCGCCGTGGCAGCAGCCGTACCCGTATCCGTACCCGGTTCCCGGGCACGGGGCGGTGCCGGTCCGCCCGCCGCGCCCGGTCACCCCGCCCGGCGCACCGCCGCACGCCGTCCGCCGGCCCTACGAGCTGCTGATGCGGGCCCGCGACTGGGCCTGGTGGCGGCCGGTGCTGGGACTGCTGCTCTTCGCCGTCCTCTACGGGGTGGCCAGCATCGTGGTCGTGGTCGTCTCGCTGGTCACCGGGCTGGTGCCCGACCTGGCCCTGCTCGAGCTCACCGACCCCGGCGTCCTGCTGGTCACCAACCTGTCGCTGATCGTGGCCATCCCGATCGTCTGGCTGTGCTGGTACGTGACGCACGGCATGCGGATCGGCTGGTCGTCCTCGGTCCTGGGCCGGCTGCGCTGGCGGCTGGTCGTGCCCTGGACGTGGCGCGCCCTGGCCACCCTCGGGGTGGCCGTCGTGCTCGGACTGCTCGTCGGGATCGCCGCGACCGGCGTGGAGGTCACCGGGTTCGCCGACTCCTTCGGCTGGCTGGTGCTGGTCGTGCTGTTCACCACGCCGCTGCAGGCCGCGGCGGAGGAGTACGTGTTCCGCGGCTACCTCAGCCAGGCCGTCGCCGGCTGGGTCGGCCGTCCCCGCGCAGGGGCGCTCGTCGCCGCCGTGGTGACGGCCGCGCTGTTCTCCGCCGCGCACGTCCCCCCGGACCTCACGACGTTCCTCTACCGCTTCCTGTTCGGGCTGGCCTTCTCCGCCGTCGTCTGGCTGACCGGCGGGCTCGAGGCCTCGATCGTGCTGCACGCGGTCAACAACATCGTGATCTTCCTGATGGCGGGGGCGCTCGGTGAGGGCGCGGCAGCCGCCGACCCCGGTGGGCTCGTCGGGTTGCTGATCACGTCGCTGGGCGTGATCGGCATGGGCGGGTACGTGGCCTGGGTGGCGCTCGCCCGCAGGAGGCTCCGGGTCGAGCTGCTCAGCGACGCGCTGGAGCTGCCGCCTGGCCCCGCTCCGGCGTCGTGGGGGCCTCCCGGTGGCCGGCCGGGCCCTGCGCAGCCGCTGCCGTGGGGGCAGGCGGCCTGGCCGCCCGGACAGTCGGGTTGGGGAGCCCCGCAGCCGGGCCGGGGCGCTCCTCAGCCCGGCTGGGACGCCGTCCCGCCCGCCTGGGGTGCCCCGCCGGCCTGGGGTGGTGGACAGCCCGCCTGGGGTGGTGGACAGCCCGCCTGGGGTGGTGCACAGCCTGCCTGGGGTGCTGCCCCGTCGGCCTGGGGGACCGCTCCGCCCGCCGGGGGTCCGCCGGCGGAGAGCCCGTGGCCGGACCGTGCGCCCGCGCCCGGCTGGGGGCCGCCCGCCGGGCAGGGCCCGCCGCCCGGTCCGGGCCCGGAGGGGTCGTCGGCACCGGGCCGGTGACCCGCCGCAGGGGGGTCGGTGTGACCCCGCTGCGGGCATCGGGTACAGTTCTCTCCCGGCGCCGAAAGGTGCTGAACGGCCTTTGGGGTATGGGGTAATTGGCAGCCCGACGGTTTCTGGTTCCGTTAGTCTAGGTTCGAGTCCTGGTACCCCAGCGAGGAAGCACCACCTCCTCAGCACCACCGCACGACAGCACGACCAGCGCCATCCGATAAGATCCAGCAGCACAGCGTCACCTTCTGGGGCCCCGTCGTCTAGCGGCCCAGGACGCCGCCCTCTCACGGCGGTAGCGAGGGTTCGAATCCCTTCGGGGCTACAACGGGCAGAGCCCCCGACCCACCCAGGTCGGGGGCTCTCGTCGTCTCCGGGCCCGGTCTGCCGCCCTGCGCCGGGAGTGCCACCATGGGCTCCCTGCCGCCATAGTGACCCAGGTCACCGACGTGCAGACCCGGTCAGCCTCTCGTGGTGATCATCACAGACGGTCACCTGTTCGGTGACCAACGAGATGGCCGTCCACGCGGGCGGTGTTAGCGTCCCCGTTGCTGATCACCGCGCCGCACCACCGTGCCCCGCCCTGAACGGCAGGTAGGGACCGGCGCCGGACAGAGGCGACGGTCCGTCACTGTGACCTGGAGGGAACCCTGGTGGTCCTCGCTGCAGACGAGACACTGCGTCTCGATGCGAACGCCGTCGACTACACGCTCGTCGTCGCCTACTTCGCGGTCGTCATGCTCATCGGGTTCGCCGCACGCCGGCGGGTCTCCGACAGCCTCGACTTCTTCCTGTCCGGCCGGTCGCTGCCCGCGTGGGTGACCGGTCTGGCCTTCATCTCGGCCAACCTCGGTGCGGTCGAGATCATCGGCATGTCGGCCAACGGTGCCCAGTTCGGCATGGCCACGTTCCACTACTTCTGGATCGGCGCCGTCCCGGCGATGCTCTTCCTGGGCGTGGTGATGATGCCCTTCTACTACGGCTCGAAGGTCCGCAGCGTCCCGGAGTTCATGCGCCGCCGCTTCGGCACCGGCGCCCACCTGGTCAACGCGCTGAGCTTCGCCATCGCCCAGGTCCTCATCGCCGGCATCAACCTGTACCTGCTGGCCACCATCGTGAACGCGCTGCTGGGCTGGCCGCTGTGGGTCTCGCTGATCCTCGCCGCGCTCATCGTGCTGAGCTACATCACCCTGGGCGGGCTGTCGGCGGCCATCTACAACGAGGTCCTGCAGTTCTTCGTCATCGTCGCGGCCCTGCTGCCGTTGACCCTGATCGGCCTGCACCGCGTCGGCGGCGTCGGCGGTCTGGTCGACAAGGTCCGTGGTTCCGTCGGCGGCGAGGCCGACCTGCGCTCGTGGCCGGGCGAGGGGCTGTCGGGCATCGACAACCCGGTGCTGTCGGTCATCGGCATCGTCTTCGGCCTGGGCTTCGTGCTCTCCTTCGGCTACTGGACGACGAACTTCGTCGAGGTGCAGCGGGCGATGGCGACCAAGTCGCTGTCCGCGGCGCGCAGCGCGCCGATCATCGGCTCGTTCCCGAAGATGTTCATCCCCTTCATCGTGATCATCCCGGGCATGATCGCTGCGGTCCTGGTCAACGACGTCACCACGGCCAAGGCCGCCGGTGACCCGGACTTCGACTACAACAACTCGATCCTGCTGCTGATCCGCGACGTGCTGCCCAACGGCCTGCTCGGCGTGGCGATCGCCGGTCTGCTGGCCTCGTTCATGGCCGGCATGGCGGCGAACATCTCCGCCTTCAACACCGTCTTCAGCTACGACCTGTGGCAGCAGTACGTGAAGAAGGACCGTCCCGACGGCTACTACCTGGCCGTGGGCCGCTGGGCCACCCTGGGCGCCACGATCATCGCGATCTTCACCGCGCTCATCGCCTCGGGCTACAGCAACCTGATGGACTACCTGCAGACGCTGTTCGGCTTCTTCAACGCCCCGCTGTTCGCGACGTTCATCCTCGGCATGTTCTGGAAGCGGATGACGGCCACCGCTGGGTGGACCGGCCTCGTGTCGGGCACGCTCGGTGCGATCGTGATCGCCGTCGCGAGCGAGGACTCGCTGGGCAACCTGTCGCAGGGTTGGCTGCCGCTCAGCGGTCAGGGGGCGAGCTTCGTCGCCGCCGCCACCGCCTTCGTCGTCGACATCGTCGTCAGCGTCGCGGTGAGCATGGTGACCAGGCCCAAGCCGGTCGCCGAGCTCGTCGGTCTCGTCTACTCCGAGACGCCGAAGGAGCAGCGGACCGACCCCGAGGCGCACCGGCTGCCCTGGTACCAGTCGCCCACCAAGCTGGCCACCATCTCCCTGGTGCTGGTCATCGCCCTGAACGTGATCTTCCGCTGACCGTCGCCAGCGTCCCCGAGAGGAGCAGGACATGAGCACCGCATCGCACGCCTCCGACAACGCGGGCAAGCCGGCGTCCGGCACGCCGACGTCGGGCAAGAAGCACACGGCGGGCGCCTACGACGTCCGCACGGTCATCGCCGGGCTGATCGGCTTCTACGGCATCGTGCTGACCGTCGTCGGCATCGTCGACAACAGCCCGAGCGACCGGGCCAAGACCGGCGACGTGAACGCGAACCTGTGGGCGGGGATCGCCATGATCGTCGTCGCCCTGCTGTTCGCGCTGTGGCTCAAGCTCCGCCCGGTCGTCGTCGACCCGGCGGCGCTGGAGAAGCAGGCCGGCGAGGGCACCAGCGACGGCTCGGACCTGCCGAAGCCGTAGACGGAGGACCCGGTCCTCCTCTCCGCCCGCGAGCTCTCGCGGCGAGCCTCTGGACCGGGCCACGGCGGCCCCGCACCCACATCGGGTGCGGGGCCGCCGTCGTTCAGCGGGGCGGCAGGACCGTGACCGGCACGCGCTGGACGAGGGTGTTGGCCATGCCCTGGCGGTTCCACTCCTGCTCGACCGGCTGGGTCTCGCCCGTCGCGTCGGTGGCCCGCACCAGCAGCTCGGTGGCGCCCGGCTCGGCGGCCCACCCGTGCGACCAGGCCCGCCAGGCGAAGGGGTGCGCCCGGTCGGCCGGCGCGAGCTCAGCGTCGGCCCAGCTCGCGCCGCCGTCGGTGCTGACCTCGACCCGGGTCACCGGCGCGCGGCCCGACCACGCCCGCCCGGACAGGGTGACCGTCCCGGCCGGCACGAAGCGCTCGCGGGTCATGAAGTCCGGCCACCCGGGCGGGCTCATCAGCGCCCGCGGGCGGATCCGGGTCACCGGCTCGCCGGGGTCACCGGTCTCCGTGGCGACGCGGTAGGCGACCGCGTTCTGGTAACCGGTGAAGGGCTCGGTGAGCACCTCGATCCGGGTCAGCCACTTCACGTGGGCCATGCCGTACCAGCCCGGGACCACCAGTCGCAGCGGTGCGCCGTGCTGCGGCGGCAGGGGAGCGCCGTTCATCGACCAGGCCAGCAGGACGTCCGGGCGCAGCGCCTCGGCGACCGGGAGCCCGCGGGCGTAGTCCTGCTCCACGCCGCGCTCGACCCCGTGGTCGGCGCCGGTGAACACCACGTCGACCGCGTCGGGCGACACCCCGGCCTCGGCCAGCAGCGGCGCCAGCGGCGTGCCACCCCACTCCGCCGTCCCGACGGCCTCCAGCAACCAGGGCTGGCTGACCGGCCGCGGGGCGAACCGGGCGCGGCCGTTGCCGGCGCACTCCAGCAGCACCCGGGCCGAGGCGGGGGTGCGCGCCTGCAGGTCGGCCAGGGTCAGCCGCAGCGGCCGCTCGACGGCGCCGGTGACCTCCAGGACGTGCTCGGCCGGGTCGACGGCGGGGATGTCGAAGTGCGTGAGCACGTAGTGCAGGCCGGGCGGCGTCACGTCAAAGCGCAGGGCCTCCAGCGGCAGGCCGTGGTTGCGGGTGGCCAGGGCCAGCTCGTCGAGCCCGACCCCCTCGCCGTCCCCGGCGATGCGTGCGCGGCCCTGGTACGTGTCGGTGAGCTCCACCCGCCCTGTCTACCGCCGGACGCCCCCCGAGGGAAGGCGGGCCCCGGGCCTGCCTGCCGGGTCCCGCCTCGAGCGGGGCGCGGGGTGAGGGCCTCCGACCCGTTCAGCGAGCGGCGCGGGAGATCGCGACCGCGGCGTCCAGGACGGCGGCGACCACCTCCGGGCCGGGACGGCGACCGACGCGCTCGACCGGGCCGGAGATCGACACCGCCCCCAGCACGCCACCGGCGCCGTCGCGCACCGGCGCGGAGAGGGAGGCGACGCCGGGCTCCCGCTCGGCGACGCTGTGCGCCCAGCCGCGGCGCCGGACGTCGAGCAGCGTGCGGGCGGTGAAGCTCGCGGCCGGCAGCAGGGGGGTGACCTCGTCGGCGGGGGCGAAGGCGAGCAGGGCGTGGGCCGCGGACCCCGCGGTCAGCGGCAGCCGGGCGCCGACCGGGACCGTGTCGCGCAGCCCGCTGCTG
The DNA here is from genome assembly GCF_019112525.1 of Modestobacter sp. L9-4. Taxonomy (NCBI): domain Bacteria; kingdom Bacillati; phylum Actinomycetota; class Actinomycetes; order Geodermatophilales; family Geodermatophilaceae; genus Modestobacter; species Modestobacter sp. L9-4. The sequence continues at coordinate 1,140,032 of NZ_CP077800.1, read as the reverse complement.
CGCTCGGCGGCGGCGATGCAGACCCGGCTGCCCCCGTCGCGGACGTAGAACTGCGCGCTCTCGCCGGTGGTGTCGCGCAGGGTGGCCAGCGGCCGGGCGGACACCTCGGCGAGGTCGGCGCCGCCGCGGCCGAGCTCGGACAGCGCGGGCCCGGGCGCCCAGGTGCCCGCCGACGTGCGGCGCAGCAACCGGTGCGCCTCCAGGGCGGTGGCCAGCCGGTGGGCGGTGGCCCGCGGCAGCTCGGTCCGGGTGACCAGCTCGGCGAGGCTGGCCGGTTCGTCGGCCACCGCGCGGAGGATGGCCACTGCTTTGTCCAACACGGCAACGGGGTTAGGCTGTCCCACGTAGCAATACTGGCATCTCACTGTATGAGATGACAAGCGAGGACGACCGCAGCAGGTCGCGACGAGGAGGACCGGTGGGCCAGACTCTGGCGCAGAAGGTGTACGAGGAGCACGTCGTCCGGCGGACCGAGGGCGAGCCGGACCTGCTCTACATCGACCTGCACCTCGTGCACGAGGTGACCAGCCCGCAGGCCTTCGACGGGCTGCGTGCCGCCGGGCGCACCGTCCGTCGTCCCGACCTGACGATGGCCACCGAGGACCACAACGTCCCGACGCTGGACATCCTCAGCCCGATCGCGGACCCGGTGAGCCGGGCGCAGGTCGACGCGCTGCGCCGCAACGCCGCCGAGTTCGGCATCCGGCTCGCGCCCATGGGCGACCGCGACCAGGGCATCGTGCACGTCATCGGCCCGCAGCTGGGGCTCACCCAGCCGGGCATGACGATCGTGTGCGGTGACAGCCACACCTCCACGCACGGCGCCTTCGGCGCGCTGGCCTTCGGCATCGGCACCAGCGAGGTCGAGCACGTGCTGGCCACCCAGACGCTGCCGCAGTACCCGGCCAAGCAGATGTCGGTGACCGTCGACGGCGAGCTGCCCCCCGGCGTCAGCGCCAAGGACGTCATCCTCGCCGTCATCGCCGAGATCGGCACCGGCGGCGGCCAGGGCCACGTCATCGAGTACCGCGGCAGCGCGATCGAGGCGCTGTCGATGGAGGCCCGGATGACGATCTGCAACATGTCGATCGAGGCCGGTGCCCGCGCCGGGCTCATCGCCCCCGACCAGACCACGTTCGACTACCTCGCCGGGCGCCCGCACGCCCCGCAGGGTGCCGACTGGGACGCCGCGGTGGCGCACTGGTCGACGCTGCGCACCGACGAGGACGCCGTCTTCGACCGCGAGGTGCGCATCGACGCCGCCTCGCTCACCCCCTACGTCACCTGGGGCACCAACCCCGGCCAGGGCCTGCCGATCGGCGCCAGCGTGCCCGACCCGGCCACCATCGCCGACGAGAGCGACCGGCTGGCCGCCGAGTCGGCGCTGGAGTACATGGGCCTGACCGCCGGCACCCCGCTGCGCGAGATCTCCGTCGACACCGTGTTCCTCGGCTCCTGCACCAACGGCCGGATCGAGGACCTCCGGGTCGCCGCCGCCCTGCTCAAGGGCAAGCACGTCGACGCCGACACCCGCATGCTCGTCGTCCCCGGGTCGGTGGCGGTGAAGCTGCAGGCCGAGGCCGAGGGCCTGGACCAGGTGTTCACCGAGGCCGGTGCCGAGTGGCGCGGCGCGGGCTGCTCGATGTGCCTGGGCATGAACCCCGACCAGCTCAAGCCCGGCGAGCGGTCTGCCTCGACCAGCAACCGCAACTTCCAGGGCCGGCAGGGCAAGGGCGGGCGCACCCACCTGGTGTCCCCGGCCGTGGCCGCCGCGACCGCGCTGACCGGGAAGCTCACCGCCCCGGCCGACCTCGAGACCGCTGGAGTCTGAGACAGATGGACGCCTTCACCACCCACACCGGCACGGCCGCCCCGCTGCGCCGCAGCAACGTCGACACCGACCAGATCATCCCGGCCGAGTACCTCAAGCGGATCACCCGCACCGGCTTCGAGGACGGGCTGTTCGTGGCCTGGCGGAAGAACGAGCCCGACTTCGTGCTCAACCAGCCGCAGTACGCGGACGCCTCGATCCTGGTCGCCGGCCCCGACTTCGGCACCGGGTCCTCGCGCGAGCACGCCAACTGGGCACTGCTGGACGGCGGCTTCCGGGTGGTCATCAGCTCCCGGTTCGCCGACATCTTCCGCAACAACTCGACCAAGGCCGGGCTGCTCACCGTCGTCCTGCCCGAGGCCGACGTCGAGGCGCTGTGGGCCGCGGTCGAGGCCGACCCGGCGCTGCCGGTGACGGTGGACCTGCAGACCGAGCAGGTCACCTACTCCCACACCACCGTGCCGTTCACGATCGACCCGTACACCCGCTGGCGGCTGCTGGAGGGCCTGGACGACGTCGGCCTCACCGAGCGGCACCTCGACGACATCACCGCCTTCGAGTCCCGGCGTCCCGCCTGGAAGCCGGCGTCGCTGCCGGCCCTGCCCACCCGCTGACCCCAGCGTCGGATCAGGTCATCTGAGCCGAGGCCGTCCTCCCGCACCTGCGGGAGGACGGCCTCCGCTGCGTCAGGAGGCAGCCCACCGCGCCCGATCGGCCCCGCTGCCGGGTCCCGCCGCGAGCTCGCGAGTGGTGGGGGCAGCGGGGGTCCTCCCGCTAGCGCGGGGCGGCCGGGTCGGCGGAGAAGTCGCGGTAGTAGTCGGCGACCAGCCCGTCGGTCTCCGCGTCGGGCGCACCGCCCAGCGCCCACACGCTGCCCTTGGCCGCGGGTGGGTGCAGCGCCGCGGCGCCGGCGTGCCAGCGGACGCCCAGGGCCAGCAGCACCGACGGGATCGCCCCGCCCTGGCTGCAGACCAGCGTCGGCCCACCGCCGGTGTCGGTGGCCAGGAGCCGCTCGACCAGGTCCAGGCCGGCCTGCGGGTCGGTGGCGAAGTGCTCCTCGCCGAGCTCCGGTGCCTCGCCCACGTCCAGGCCCAGCGCCGCGGCGAGCGGGGCGAGGGTCTGCTGGCAGCGCACCGGCGGGGCGGTGAGCAGCCGGGCCGGGCCGAAGACGGGCAGCAGGGCGGCCAGCCGCGCGGCCTGGTCGCGGCCGCGGCGGTCCAGCGGGCGCTCGGCGTCCGGGCCGGCCCAGTCGGAGCGGTCGCCGGCCGAGGCGTGCCGCACCAGCAGGACCCGCGGTGACCGCGGCACGTCGGTGCGCGCCAGGTCGGTGAGCACCGCCCGGTCGTGGTCGTGGCTGACCTGCGCCACGGCCTCGGGCACGGTGAGCCAGTGCAGCTCGTCGACCTCGTCGTTGGGCACGAACTCCCCGCCGACGACCTGCATCACCCAGTAGTCGACCCGCTTGGGACCGTGCCGGTTGACGTAGCGGGTCTGCACGCTGCGCCGGCCCACGACGACGTCCAGCCCGGTCTCCTCGACGACCTCGCGGACGGCGGCGGCCAGCGCGTGCTCCCCGGCGTCCAGCTTGCCCTTGGGCAGCGACCAGTCGTCGTACTTCTGCCGGTGCACCAGCGCGGTCTGCAGCACCCCGTCGTCGTCCAGGCGCCACAGGGCACCACCGGCGGCAGGGGTCAGGCGGGGTTCGTCAGCCAGCGTTCTCACCCCGGGTGGCGAGCAGCTCGGCCTGGGAGTCGCGCCCGCCGGTGTGGGTCCAGGTCGCGTCGGCGGCCAGCTCCCAGCTGCGGACGTCGGGGGCCATGTCCAGGTCGAACACCCGCTGGAGCTGGCGCTGGGCGGCGGCGTCGTTGACCCGCAGCAGCACCTCCACCCGGCGGTCGAGGTTGCGGTGCATCAGGTCCGAGCTGCCCAGCCACCACTCCGGCGTCCCGTCGTTGGCGAAGTGGACCACCCGCGAGTGCTCCAGGAACCGGCCGACGATCGACCGCGCCCGGATGTTCTCGCTGAGCCCGGGCACCCCGGGGCGCAGCGCGCAGATGCCGCGGATCAGCAGCTCGACCGGCACCCCGGCCCGGGAGGCCTCGTAGAGGGCGTCGATGAGCTGCTCGTCGACGAGGGAGTTCACCTTGATCCGGATGCCGGACGGGCGGCCCTCGGCGGCGTGCCGGGCCTCGCGGCGGATCTTCTCCAGCAGCCCGTTGCGGATGCCGTGCGGGGCGACCATCAGCGAGCGGTAGGTGGTCTGCCGCGAGTACCCGGTGAGGGTGTTGAACAGGTCGGTGAGGTCCGCACCCACCCGCGGGTCGGCGGTGAGGACGCCGAGGTCCTCGTAGACGCGGGCGGTCTTGGGGTTGTAGTTGCCGGTGCCGATGTGGCAGTACCGGCGCAGCACGCCGTTCTCCATCCGCACCACCAGCGCCGTCTTGCAGTGGGTCTTCAGGCCCACCAGGCCGTAGACGACGTGGCAGCCGGCACGCTCGAGCGACCGCGCCCAGCTGATGTTGGCCTCCTCGTCGAAGCGGGCCTTGATCTCCACCAGCACCACGACCTGCTTGCCGGCCTGGGCGGCCTCGATCAGCGCCTGCACGATGGGGGAGTCACCGGAGGTGCGGTACAGCGTCTGCTTGATCGCCAGCACGTGCGGGTCGGCGGCGGCCTGCTCGATGAACCGCTGCACGCTGGTGGCGAAGGAGTCGTAGGGGTGGTGCAGCAGCACGTCGCCCTCGCGCAGCGTGGCGAACACGCTCTTGGGCGTCTCGCCCTCGCTCAGTCGCGGGTGCGTGGCCGGGACGAACGGGTCGTCCTTGAGCTCGGGGCGGTCCAGGTCGTAGAGCGCCATCAGCGCGCCGAGGTCCAGCGGGCCGGGCACCGAGACCACGTCGGCGCTGCTGATCTCCAGCTCCGACACCAGGACCTCGAGGATCTGCGGGTCCATGGTGTCGGTGACCTCCAGCCGCACGGCCGGGCCGAACCGCCGCCGGGCCAGCTCGCGCTCCAGGGCCTGCAGCAGGTCCTCGTCGCGGTCCTCCTCGACCTCGAGGTCGGCGTTGCGGGTGACCCGGAACAGGTGGTGGTCCAGCACGTCCAGGCCCGGGAACAGCGCGCTCAGGTGCGCGGCGATGAGCTCCTCGAGCAGCAGGAACACCGCGGTCTCACCGACCGGGCCGACCGGGATGAACCGGGGCACGTTGTTGGGCACCTTGAGCCGGGCGAACTTCGGCGCCCCGGTCTCGGGGTCGCGGACGGAGACGGCGAGGTTGAGCGACAGCCCGCTGATGTACGGGAACGGGTGCGCCGGGTCGACCGCCAGCGGGGTGAGCACCGGGAAGACCTGGTCGCGGAAGTACTCCCGCAGCCGCATCGCGTCGGCGTCGTCGAGGTCGGACCAGACCACGATCCGGATGCCGTGCTCGGCCAGCCGCGGGACGACGTCGGTGTTGAACACCGCCGCGTGCCGGTGCTCCAGGTCGCGGGTGCGGTCGGTGACCCGGGTCAGCTGCTCGCGGATGGTGAGCCCGTCGGGGGAGCGAACGGCCAGGCCCGTGCTCTGCCGGCGCTTGAGCCCGGCGATGCGCACCATGAAGAACTCGTCCAGGTTGCTGGCGAAGATCGACAGGAACTTGACCCGCTCGAGCAGGGGCGCGTCGGCGTCCTCGGCCAGCTCGAGCACCCGGGAGTTGAAGTCCAACCAGGACAGCTCGCGGTTGAGGAATCGATCGGCGGGCAGCGGGGAGGGAGCGGCGGACACGGGTGGATCCTGCCTCACCCCGGTGACCACGGGGTGGCGGCCAGGAGACGGGCCGTCCGGGGGCCCACGCCCAGGCCCCCGGCGGCGTCCAGGTCGGCGGCGGTGTCGACGTCGCGGCGCAGCCCCGGCCAGTCGCCGGCCAGCGGCACCGCCCCGCCGGCGGCGTGCGCGGCGGCCGAGCCGGGCCCGAAGCGGGGGTCCAGCTCACCGGTCGCGGCGCACAGCAGCGTCGTCCCGGTGCCGTCGGCGTCGGCGACGAAGCCGCGCCCACCCACCACCGCCGCCAGGGCGGCGGTGAGCTCCTCGGCCCGCAGCGCCGGCAGGTCCGAGCTCATCGCCGCGACCGCCCGTGCCCCTGCGGCCCGGGCGGTGGCCGCCCCGTGGGCGAGTGCGGCGTTCAGCCCGCGGTCGGGGACGTCCGGCGTCGTCCGTGCGCCGAGGGCGCGCACCAGGTCGCCCACGCCCGGGTCGTCGGTGACCACCAGCACCCCGGCCACGGCCGGGCTGGCGAGTGCGGCGGCCACGGTGTCGCCGAGCATCGCCAGCACCAGCTCGCGGTGCCGGGCGGGGGCGTCGTCGCCGGACCGGGCGGTGAGCGGGGCCAGCCGGGTCTTGGCGCGGCTGAGCAGCTTGGCGGGGACGACGAGGGACCACGGCTGCACACCCCGATGTGAGCACACCCCGGTGCGGTGCGGCTCGGCCGGTGTGGTGGTCTGCTCCCCGGCACCCGTCCCCGCCCCAGGAGCGCACCCCATGAGCAGCAGCCCCGAGCAGACCGCCGAGGTGGCCGCGGCCGCCGCCCCGTACCTGGAGTCGTGGCTGGAGCTGCAGCGCCGCAAGCTGCGGGTGCCCGGCGTGCAGGCCGCCGTCCGGGTGGGCGACCGGCTGGTGCTGGACACCGCGCTCGGCGTCGCGGACGTGTCGACCGGGGCGCCGCTGACGCCGGGGCACCTGTTCCGCATCGCCTCGCACTCCAAGACGTTCACCGCGACCGCCGTCCTGCAGCTGGTCGAGGCCGGCAGGATGCGGCTGGACGACCCGATCGCCGCACACGTGCCCGCGCTGGCCGGGACGCCGCTGGCGCCGGTGACGGTGCGCGAGCTGCTCGGGCACCAGGGCGGCGTCATCCGGGACGGCGGGGACAACGACCACTGGCAGCTGCTGCAGCCCTTCCCCGACGAGCGCCTGCTGCTGGAGATCGCCACCGGCGAGGGAGCGGTGTTCGAGCCCAACGAGCACTTCAAGTACTCCAACATCGGCTACTCGCTGCTGGGCCTGGCGATCGAGGCGGTCACCGGTACGACGTACGCCGCGCACGTGCAGGCCGCGGTGGTCGACCGGCTGGGCCTGGCCGACACCGGTCCGGAGTGGGACCCGGCCCGGGCAGCGGACTTCGCCGCCGGGCACACCGGGCTGCTGGACGGCGAGGACTCCCGGCTCACGGTCCCGCACGTCGACACCCGGGCGATGGCCGCCGCGACCGGCTTCTTCTCGACCGCCCGCGACCTCACCGGCTTCGGCGCCGCGCACTTCGCCGGGGACCCGGCGCTGCTGACCGAGGCGAGCAAGCGGCTGATGCGCCGTCCGGAGTCGGTCGTGGAGGCGCACGGCAAGCCCGCCCGGCACTACGGCCTGGGCATGGACCTGCGCACCCAGGGCGACCGGACGCTGGTCGGGCACAGCGGCGGCTACCCCGGCCACATCACCCGCACCTGGATCGACCCCGAGGCCCGGGTGGTGGTCAGCGTGCTCACCAACGCCGTCGACGGGCCCGCCGACGCCCTGGCCCGCGGGCTGTTCGCACTGCTGGACCTGGCGCTGGCCGCGCCGGGGGGTGCGACCGCCCCGACGCCGGAGCTGACGCGGCACGCCGGCCGCTTCGTCAACCTCTGGGGCACCACCGACGTCGCGCTGCTGGGCGGCCGCCTGGTGCTGCTGCACCCCGGTGCCCCGGAACCGGCCGAGGACTTCCTGGAGCTCTCGCCGGAGGCCCCGGGCGTGCTGCGCCAGGAGTCGGTGGCCGGCTTCGGCTCGGCGGGGGAGGCCGTCACCTACGAGTGGGCCGCGGACGGCACCGCCGCGTCGGTCCGGCTCGGCGGCATCACGGCGTGGCCGGAGGAGGTCTTCCGCGCCCGGCGGGCCGGGCAGGTCGCCGGGTGAGCCGGCTGCTCCTGCGCCGGGCGCGGCTGGGCGGGGTCGTCCAGGACGTGCTGCTGGACGGCGGCCGGGTGACCGCTGTCGGCACCGACCTGGCCGCCGCCGACGTGCTCGACCTCGACGGCGCCGTGCTGCTGCCCGGGCTGGTCGACGGGCACGTGCACCTGGAGCAGTGGGCGGCGGCGCGGCAGCGGATCGACGTCTCCGCCGCAGGTTCGGCCGCGGTGGCCGCCGCGCTGGTGGCCGCCGCGCTGGTGGCCGCCGCGCTGCCGGACGGCGCCCCTGGCGGGTTCGTGGTCGGCCAGGGCTTCCGCGACGCGCTGTGGCCCGAGCCGGCGTCGGCGGCGGTGCTGGACGCCGCGCTGCCCGGGGTGCCCGTCGTGCTGATCAGCGGCGACCTGCACACGGCCTGGTGCAGCACCGTCGCGGCGCACCTGCTGGGCGTGCGCGAGCCGAGCGGCGTCGTCCGGGAGCACGAGGCGATGGAGGTCTTCGCCCGCGCGGCCGGTGCGGCCCCGGCGGTGGTTGACCGCTGGGTGTTCGACGCCGCCGCCGCGGCCGCCGCCCGCGGGGTCACCGCCGTCACCGACTTCGAGTACGGCGACCTGGTGACCGACTGGGCGCGGCGGGCCGCGCTGGCGCCCGGCGGCCCGCCGCTGCGGGTGCGCACCGCGGTCTACGTGGACCGGCTGGAGGCGACGATCGCCGCCGGGCTGCGCAGCGGTGACCCGCTGCCCGGTGTGACCGACGCGGTGGCGGCCGACCGGCTGCGGGTCGGCCCGCTCAAGGTGTTCGTCGACGGCTCGCTGGGCACCCGCACCGCCTTCTGCGACCGGCCCTACCCGGGCCTGACCGGGCCGGAGGCGCACGGGCTGCTGCGCACCCCGCCGGCCGAGCTGGCCCGGCTGCTGCGCCGGGCCGCGGACGCCGGGCTGGACCGGTCGGTGCACGCCATCGGCGACCGGGCCGTGGCCGTGGCGCTGGACGGGTTCGCCGCCGCGGGGGTGACCGGCCGGGTCGAGCACGCCCAGCAGGTGCACGCCGCGGACCTGCCGCGCTTCGCCGCGCTCGGGGTGGTCGCCAGTGTCCAGCCCCGGCACGCCGTCGACGACCGGGACGCCGCCGACCTGCACTGGGCCGGGGCCACCGCCCGCGCGTTCCCCTACCGCGCGCTGGCCGACGCCGGGGCGGAGCTGGTGCTGGGCTCCGACGCCCCGGTCGCGCCGCTGGACCCCTGGGACGGCATCGCCGCCGCCGTCCACCGCTCGCTCGACGCCCGCGACGCCTGGCACCCCGAGCAGCACCTGGACCTCGACACCGCGCTCGCCGCGGCCAGCGGCGGGCGGCGCGGCGTGCAGGTCGGCGACGTCGCCGACCTGGTCGTGGTGGCCGAGCCGCCCGCGACGGTGCTGGCCCGCGACGGCGCCGCCGGACTGCGGACGACGCAGGTCCTGGCCACCCTCGTCGGCGGCCGCACCACCCACCGGTCGGCCGCGCTGGGCTGACCACGCCTCGGGCGACACGCGGGACGCGCACCCGGGGCCGCGTGCGTGCCGCCGGGGGCCAGGGGGCACGATCAGGAGCGGGGTCACACCGCGGCCCGCCGAGGGGAGAGGTGCGCCGATGCCGCAGGACGAGTCGCCCGCCGGGGTGGGGCACGCCCCCCGCCCACCGCGCCGGCAGACCCGCCGTCCGGTGCCCTTCGCGCTCGCGCTGTGCGTCGCCGTCATCTACCCGGTCGCCTCGGTGGTGTTCTCGCTGCGCTACCGGCACGCCGACCGGATCCCGCCCACCGGCGGGGTGCTGCTGGTGGCCAATCACGTCTCGGTGCTGGACCCGCTGGCCTCCGCGCGGCTGGTCTGGGACGCCGGCCGGGTGCCGCACTTCCTGGCCAAGGACGCCCTGTTCACCGGGCTGGCCGGCACGATCCTGCGCGCCGCCGGGCAGATCCCGGTCGCCCGCAGCTCCAGCGCGGCCAGCTCCTCGGTGCACGCGGCCAAGGCCGCGCTGGACGCCGGCGACGTCGTGGTCATCTACCCCGAGGGCTCGGTCACCCGCGACCCCGAGTGGTGGCCGATGCAGGCCCGCACCGGGGTGGCCCGGCTGGCGCTGACCACCGACGTCACGGTGCTGCCGGTCGCCCAGTGGGGCCCCCAGCGGGTGCACGACTACCACGCCAAGAAGCTGCACCTGCGGCTGCGCGCCCCGGCGGAGTACCTGGTCGGCGAGCCCGTCGACCTCTCCGCCCAGCGCGCCGCGGTGCGCGCCGGTGAGCCGCTGTCGGGTGAGCTGCTGCGCGAGGTCACCGACCTGCTGATGACCCGCGTCCGCGACCAGCTCGGCGAGCTGCGCGGCGAGCAGCCGCCCACCGCGTTCCACCCCCGCCCGGTCCGCCGGTCGCGGCCCGGGACGGCCGCGTGACCCGCGCCGCGGTGCTCGGCGCCGGGTCCTGGGGCACCACCTTCGCCAAGGTCCTCGCCGACGCCGGCTGCGCGGTGACCCTGCACGCCCGCCGTCCCGAGCTGGTCGCCGCGATCCAGGCCGGCCGCGAGAACGCCGACTACCTGCCCGGCGTCCGGCTGCCCGACGCCGTCCGGGCCACCGCCGACGCCGCCGACGCCCTCGACGGTGCCGACGTCGTGGTGCTGGCGGTCCCCAGCCAGACGCTGCGCGACAACCTCTCCGGCTGGGCGCCGCTGCTGCCCGGGGACGCCTCGCTGCTGTCGCTGATGAAGGGCGTCGAGCTCGGGACGACGAAGCGGATGAGCGAGGTCATCTGCGAGGTGACCGGCGCCGGTGCCGACCGGGTGGCCGCGCTGTCGGGCCCGAACCTGGCCCGGGAGATCGCTGAGGAGCAGCCCTCGGCCACCGTCATCGCCTGCACCGACACCGCCCGCGGCGAGGCCCTGCAGGCCGCCTGCTCGACCCGTTACTTCCGCCCGTACACGAACTCCGACCTGGTGGGCTGCGAGCTGGGCGGGGCGGTGAAGAACGTCATCGCGCTGGCCTGCGGCATCGCCGAGGGGCTGGGCTACGGCGACAACACCCGGGCCTCGCTGATCACCCGCGGGCTGGCCGAGACCGCGCGGCTGGGCATGGCGCTGGGCGCGGACCCCACCACGTTCGCCGGGCTGGCCGGGCTCGGTGACCTGGTCGCCACCTGCTCCTCGCCGCTGTCGCGCAACCGCACGTTCGGGGAGCACCTGGGTCAGGGCATGTCGGTGGCCCAGGTCGAGCAGATCACCCGGCAGACCGCCGAGGGCGTGAAGAGCTGCCGGTCGGTGCTGGACCTGGCGCGGGCGCACGGGGTCGACGTGCCGATCACCGAGGCCGTCGTCCGGGTCTGCCACGAGGGCGAGTCGGCCGGGCAGATGGTGCGGGAGATGATGTCCCGCGAGGCGAAGCCCGAGTAGGGGCCGCGCCACCGAGGAGGACCTGTGAGCAGCGCTGAGGACCTGAGCCCCTTCGGGGACGGCACGCGCCTGGCGCACGCCGGTGACGAGCCGGTCGTGCCGGGCACGCCGCTGCGACCCTCCCCGGTGTTCGCCGCCCCGTACCACCTGGGCGACCAGCCCCCGGGTGCCGGCGGCGCGGACTCCTACGCCCGCGCCGACAACCCCACGCTGAGGGTGTTCGAGCGCGCGGTCGGCGAGCTCGACGGCGGCGACTGCCTGTCCTTCGCCACGGGCATGGCGGCGATCAGCTCCGCGGTGCTCGCGCTGGCCTCGGCCGGTGACCGGGTGGTGCTGCCGTCGGACGGCTACTACGCCAGTCGGGTGCTGGGCCGCGACGAGCTGGAGCGGCTGGGGCTGACCGTCGAGCTGGTGCCCACCCTGGAGATCGCGGCGGTCGCCGCCCGCGGTGACCTCGACGGCGCCCGGCTGGTGCTGCTGGAGACCCCGAGCAACCCGCAGCTGGACGTCTGCGACATCGCCGCCGTCGCCCGGGCCACCCAGGCCGCCGGTGCGGTGCTGGTGGTCGACAACACCACCGCCACCCCCATCGGGCAGCGGCCGCTGGAACTCGGCGCCGACGTCGTCGTGGCCGCGGACACCAAGGCGCTGACCGGGCACAGCGACGTCCTGCTCGGGCACGTGAGCACCGCCCGCACCGAGAAGGGCCGCGAGCTGTACGCCCGGGTCGCGGCCTGGCGGAAGACCACCGGCAACCCGCCCGGGCCGTTCGAGGCCTGGCTGGCGCACCGGTCGATGGGCACCCTGGACCTGCGGCTGGCCCGGCAGGCGGCCAACGCCGCGGCCCTGGTCGAGGTGCTGGTCGCCTCCCCGGCCGTGCGCGGCGTGCGCTGGCCCGGCCGGCCCGGCGACCCGTCCTACGAGCTCGCCAGCCGGCAGATGCTGCGGCAGAACGGCGTGGTGTCCGCCGAGCTCGCCGACGCCGACGCGGTCGCGGCCCTCGTCCGGGCCGGCCGGTTCCTCCTCGCCGCCACCAGCTTCGGCGGGCTGCACACCACGGTCGACCGGCGGGCGCAGTGGGGCGGGGACGCCGTCCCGGGCGGCTTCGTGCGCTTCTCCTGCGGCATCGAGGACACCGCCGACCTGGTCGCCGACCTCGAGCAGGCGCTGGCCGGGCTCCCGGCGCTGCGCGGCTGAGCGGCCGCACCGCGCCGGCTCGACTAGGGTCGGCGACGATGACCGGGCAGGTGCGGTGAGCCTGCGGTGGGGGCCCGCCACGGCCGCGGCCCTGATGCTGCTCGGCGCCCCGGCGGTGTCCGGGTGTGCCCCCTCCGGCGCCGCCCCGGCGGTCCCGGCGCCCGTCAGCACCGCACCGGCCGACGCCGCCGCGCTCGAGCCGCTGCTGCTGGACCAGGTGCCCTCCGGCCTGCCGCGGGTCCCCGACGACGAGCTGGACCCCCCGGCGGGGGAGAAGACGATCGACGACGTCGCCCGCTACGGCGACGACGCCCAGCACGAGGAGGGCGTCCTCGCCCAGTACGGCTACCAGAGCGGCTGGGAGCGGTTCTGGCGGTCCGGTGACCAGGTGACCAGCGTCTTCCTCGACCGGTTCGCCGACGCCGGGGGAGCGGCCTCCTACGCCGCCGACCTGGCCGGCAACGACGCCGAGTACTACGGCGGCACGCTGGACCCCCGGCCGACCGACCTGCCGGCGGGCTGCCTGCTCGTGCTGCGCACCACCCCGGCACCCGAGCACGGCATGGCCGGCCCGGCGGCGTTCTCCTGGTGCCCGTCCGGGACGTTCACCGTGTCCGTCGCCTCGGTCGCCGGCGACGCGGACGCCGCCCGGGCCGAGGTGCTGGCGGTCACCCGGGCCCAGCTGGACCGGCTGCCGCCGCCCTGACGGGACCGCGGCCGGCCGTCAGCGGGCAGGTGCCGGGGCCGGCTCGACGTAGGGGAGCGCGGTGGCGATGATCGGGCTCAGCGCCGTCGGGATCGCGCTGTCCGACGTCGAGGGCACCCGCACCTGCACCGGCACGTTGCGGTCGACCGTCGTCCAGACGAACACGGCCGGGTCCGTGGTGTCGACGAACCACTCCGTCCCGGAGACGATGAACGTCTGCGGCCCACCGACGACGTACCCGGCCGGCGGCTCGACACCGCAGACCAGCACCACCGGCGGCTCGCCCCAGGCGTAGGCGAACGGACTGTCGGACTGCACCTGCCGGGACGTCTCGCCGGCGATGTCCAGCGGCAGCTGGCCCATCAGCACCGGGCAGGCCAGGTCCGCGGCCGGGGTGACGTCGGGGGTGTCCACCTGCACCGGCGGCAGGGCCCCGCGCGGGTCGGCGGTCGCACCGGAGACCTCGGCGGGCCCGGTCGCGGCGGCGTCGTCGCCACCCCGGCCCCGCACGTTGACCAGCACCAGCAGGACGACGACCAGCGGCACCAGCACCGCGGTGGACAGCAGTGCGGCACGGCGCAGCGGGTCGGCCGGCGCCCGGTCGGTGGGCGGGGCGTCGGGGGTCGGCGTGCTCAGGGGCTCAGATGTTGACGACGGGGCAGGTCAGCGTGCGGGTGATCCCGTCCACCGACTGCACGCGGGCCACGACCAGCCGGCCGAGCTCGTCGACGGTGTTCGCCTCGGCCCGCACGATCACGTCGTAGGGGCCGGTGACGTCCTCGGCCTTGGTCACGCCGGCGATCTCGCTGATGCTCGCGGCGACCGCGGCTGCCTTGCCGACTTCGGTCTGGATCAGGATGTACGCGTGGACCACGACGTGACCTTCCTCGGGCAGAGCGGGAACGACCGCTGCTGGCTCGACCTGCCCGCCGGGCAGCGGACAGACCGGCAACGTACCCCAGCCGGACGGGGTGCCCGGTGACTCGGCCCCGTCCGCTGATCCCACGGCCCGACGCCGCCGACAGCGTGGGCGTGGTCGGCGAGTTCGGCCTCATCGCCCGAGTGGTCGCCCGCTCGGGCACCGCGGCGCTGGCCGAGGTGGGTCCCGGCGACGACGCCGCGGTCGTGCGCGCCCCCGACGGCCGGGTGGTGGCCTGCACCGACGTCCTGGTCGAGGGCCGCCACTTCCGCCGCGACTGGTCCTCGGCGGAGGACGTCGGCCACAAGGCCGCCGCCGCCAACCTCGCCGACGTCGCCGCCATGGGCGCCGTCCCGACCGCGCTGCTGGTCGGGCTGGCCTGCCCCGCGGGCACCTCGGCGGCGTGGCTGGAGGACGTCGCCACCGGGATGGCCGAGGAGTGCGAGCGCTTCGGCGCCGCGGTGGTCGGCGGGGACACCTCCGCCAGCGCCCCCGACAGCTCGGCCGTCGTCCTGTCGGTGACCGCGCTGGGCGACCTGCAGGGGCGGGCGCCGGTGCTGCGCAGCGGGGCCCGTCCCGGGGACGTCGTCGCCGTCGCCGGCCGGCTGGGCTGGTCGGCGTGCGGGCTGGCCGTGCTGCGCCGCGGCTTCCACTCGCCGATCGCCGCGGTCGGTGCCCACCGCCGGCCCACCCCGCCCTACGCCGCCGGCCCGGCCGCGGCGGACGCCGGAGCGACCTCGATGTGCGACACCAGCGACGGGCTGCTCGCCGACGCCGGGCACCTGGCCGCCGACAGCGGCGTCCTGCTCGACCTGGACCGCGCCGCCCTCGCCGAGCACTTCTTCGACCCGGTCGGGCCGCTGGCCCAGGTCGCCGCCGCGCTCGGCGGGGACCCGATGGCCTGGGTGCTCACCGGCGGGGAGGACCACGCCCTGGTGGCCACCTTCCCGGCCGGCGTCGTGCCCCCGGCAGGATGGGCCGTGATCGGCACCGTGACGGCCGTCCCGGCCGGTGGGGAGCCGGGCGTGCGGGTCGACGGCGTGCCGGCCGCCCGCGTCGCCGAGGAACTGGGGGAGGGGACCGGGCATGTCCACTTCGGCTGAGGCGCCGGTGACGCTCCACCGGGTCGGCTACGCCGACCCGGTGGCGCAGCACCTCGTCGAGCGGGTGCAGCAGGAGTACGTCGTCCGCTACGGCGGGCGCGACGAGGCGGTGGTCGACCCGGCCGAGTTCTCCCCACCCCACGGGCTGTTCCTGGTCGCCGAGGTGGGCGGGGTGCCCGCCGGCTGCGGCGGCTGGCGCGCCCACCCGTCCGGCGACGGCGTGGCCGAGCTCAAGCGGATGTACGTGGAGCCGGACTTCCGGCGGCGCGGGCTGTCGCTGGTCCTGCTCGCCGAGCTGGAGCGCACCGCCGCCGCGGCCGGTCACCGCCAGCTGGTCCTCAACTCCGGGGACAAGCAGCCGGAGGCGCTGGCCCTCTACGACCGCACCGGCTACGTCCCGGTCCCCGGCTACGGGGTCTACGCCGACTCACCCGACGCGGTGTTCCTCGGCAAGGACCTCACGACCGGCCCCGGTGCCGACGGGACGGCCGCCCGGACGGTGGAGGAGGACTCGTGGGCGTCGTGACGGTGTCGGCGTCCTACGGCTGCGGCGGGGCGGAGATCGCCCCGGCCGTCGCCGAGGCGCTGGGCCTGCCGTTCCACGACCGGGTCATCCCCGCGCAGGTCGCCGGGCGGCTGGGCGTGCCCGTATCGGAGGCCGAGGCCAACGACGAGACGATCACCCGCGGGCTGTGGCGGCTGGTGAGCTCGCTGGGCACGATGCCCGACCCGGTGGGCGGCCTGGCGCCCACCTCCTCGCTGCCGGACGAGCGGGCCTACCGGCAGCAGACCGAGCGGGTGCTCACCGACATCGCCGCGGGGCCCGGCGGCGTGGTCCTCGGGCGGGCGGCAGCGATCGTGCTGCGGGACCGCCCCGACGTGCTGCACGTGCGGCTCGACGGGCCGCCCGGGCGGCGGCTGGCCGCGGCCGTGGAGCACTCGGGACGCCCGGAGGCCGACGTCCGGCGCGACCGGGACGCCGCCGACGCCGGCCGGGTCGCCTACGTCCGGCACTTCTACCGGTGCGACCCCGCCGAGGCCCGGCACTACCACCTGGTCGTCGACAGCACGGTCGTCCCGCACCCGACGGTGGTCGAGCTGGTGGTCACCGCCGCCCGCGCGCTGGGCATCGGCACGGCCTGAGGCGCACGCCGAAGACCCCGGGGGTCGGGTGACCTCCGGGGTCTTCGGTCCCGCCGGGGCGGGGGTGGTGCTGAGGCGCTGGCAGTCAGCGCCCGGGGACTAGACCCGGGCGACCTTGCCGGCGCGGATGCAGGACGTGCAGGCGTTGATGCGCTTCCGGCCACCGCCGGTGAGCGCAGCCCGCACGGACTGGATGTTCGGGTTCCAACGGCGCGGCGTCCGGCGGTGCGAGTGGGACACCGCCATGCCGAAACCGGGCCCCTTGCCACACACGTCGCACACGGCAGCCACGGTCGATCACTCCCAAAAGATTGGTCCAGCTGAAGTCGGTTTGCGGTGCTCGCCGGGGGCCCAGGGGCACGATCCGGCTCGGCACACGCTCGGACCACTGTAGACGGTCGCCGCGGTCGCCGTCGGACCACCCCGGTGCGAGCCGCTCCCCGGTGGCCCCGCAGCCGCGGTCCGGGGAGTCCTGTCGGTCCTCCCGCGTACCCTGCGGCACGTGCTCGAGGCGCTGGACGAGGCCGCGGTCGGCCGGTGGAGCCGCGCCGTGGTCGACACCCTTGCCCAGGCCCGGGGCCGCCTCGACGAGCTCAACGTCTTCCCGGTTCCCGACGGCGACACCGGCACCAACCTGCTGATGACCGCCGAGGCCGGCCGCGCGGCGCTCGAGACGGCCGACGGTGCCGAGTCCTCCTGGACCGTGCTGGCCCGCGGCGCCGTGCTCGGCGCCCGCGGCAACTCCGGCGCGATCCTGGCCCAGCTGCTGCACGGGCTCGCCGACGCCCTGGCCGGCGCCCGGCGGGTCGACGGGCGGGCGCTGGCCGAGGCGCTGGCCGCGGCCTCCCGCACCGCCTACACCGCGGTCGCCGACCCCGAGGAGGGCACCTTCCTCACCGTCGCGCGGGCCGGCGCCGAGGCCGCGGTCGCCGCGGTCGCCGCCGGCCGTGAGCGGCTCGCCGACGTCGTGCACGCCGCCGCCGAGGGGGCCCTCACCGCCCTGCAGGCCACGCCCGGCCAGCTCGCCGCGCTCCGCGACGCCGGGGTCGTCGACGCCGGTGGCGCCGGCTGGTGCCTGGTGCTCGACGCCCTGGTCGGCACCGTCACCGGCACCGTGCCCGCCCGCGCGCCGCTGGGCGGTCGCCCGGCCCGGCTGCGCGGGCTGCCCGCACCGGTCCCCGCCGCACCCGCGCCCGGGCCGGGCAGCGAGGTGCAGTTCCTGCTCGCCGACTCCGACGAGACGGCGGTGGCCCGGCTGCGGACCCGGCTGGCCGAGCTCGGCGACTGCCTGGTCGTGGTGGGCGTCGACACCCCCGGCGGGCGGGAGTGGAACGTGCACGTGCACGTCGCCGACGTCGGTGCCGCGGTCGAGGCCGGCATCGAGGCCGGGCGCCCGCACCGCATCTCGGTCACCGCGCTGGCCCCGGTCCGCGCGCCGCTCGCGGCCGCCGGCACCCGCGCGACCGTGGCGCTCACCTGCTCCGCCGGGCTGGCCGACCTCTTCGCCGGCGAGGGCGTCGCGGTGCTCACCGCGCCGGTGGGCGAGCTCACCGAGGACGCCGTCCTGGCCGCGGTGCTGGGCACGGGTGCGGCGCAGGTCGTCGTGCTGCCCAACCACGCCGAGGCCACCGCGGTCACCGCCCGCGCCGCCGAGCGCGCCCGCGAGGACGGCCGCGACGTCGTCGTCGTCCCGACCCGGTCGGCGGTGCAGGGGCTGGCCGCGCTCGCTGTCGCCGACCCCGCCCGCCGCTTCGGCGACGACGTCGTCGCGATGGCGGAGGCCGCCGCCGCCACCCGCTGGGCCGAGGTCACCGTCGCCGGGCACGACGCGCTCACCTCCGCCGGCCGCTGTGCCGCCGGTGACGTGCTGGGCAGCGCCGAGGGCGACGTCGTCGTCATCGGACCCGACCTGGCCGCGGTCGCCCGCGACCTGCTCGACCGGCTGCTGTCCGCCGGCGGGGAGATGGTCACCGTGGTGGTGGGGGAGGACCCCGCGCTCGGCGACGCGGTCTGCGCCCACCTGGCCGCCGTGCACCCGACCGTCGACGTCGTCCGGTACGCCGGCGGCGCCGGGGCGGTGCCGCTCCTGGTCGGGGTGGAGTGACGTGACCGGCATGACGATGGGCACCCCGCTGACCCGGGTGCTCGGACCCAAGACGGCGAAGGTGATGGCCGAGCAGCTGTCCCTGCACACCGTGCGCGACCTGCTGCGGCACTACCCGCGCCGCTACGCCCGGCGCGGCGAGATGACCCGCCTCGACGGCCTGGAGGTCGGCGACCGCGTCACGGTGCTCGCCCAGGTCAAGAGCGTGAGCACCCGGCGGATGCAGCAGCGGCGCGGCACGCTCACCGAGGTCACCGTCGGCGACGGCGCCGGGGTGATGCGGCTGGTCTTCTTCAACAACCGGCACGCCCACCTCGACGTCGGCGAGTGGGGCCTGTTCGCCGGCACCGTGGGGCTGTGGCGCGGGGAGAAGCAGTTCTCCCACCCCGACTGCCACATCATCACCGGGGACGACGACGACTGGGCGCGGGCGATGGTGCCGCTCTACCCGGCGAGCAAGGACGTCTCCAGCTGGGTGATCCAGAAGTCGGTCAAGCTGCTGATGGACGACCCGCGCTCGTTGGAGCAGCTGCTCGAGGACCCGATCCCGGCAGCGGTGCGGGAGCGGCACGGGCTCGTCGACCTCCCCACCGCGCTGCGGCAGAAGCACCGGCCGGAGACCCAGGAGCAGGTGGACGAAGCCGACGAGCGTCTCAAGTGGGACGAGGCGCTGGTGCTGCAGGCGACGCTCGCGGCCCGCCGGCGTGCCTCCGCCCTGGAGCCCGGCATCGCCCGTCCGCGCCGCAGCGGCGGGCTGCTCGACGCCGTCGACGCCGCGCTGCCGTTCTCCCTCACCGACGGCCAGCGCGAGGTCGGTGAGGAGCTGGCCGCCGAGCTCGGCCGCGAGCAGCCGATGAACCGGCTGCTGCAGGGCGAGGTCGGCTCGGGCAAGACCGTCGTGGCGCTGCGGGCGATGGCCCAGGTCGTCGACGCCGGCGGGCAGGCCGCACTGCTGGCGCCCACCGAGGTGCTCGCCGCCCAGCACGCCCGCAGCCTCGCCGCGATCCTGGGTCCGCTGGGCCGGGCCGGTGAGGTGGACGGCGATGCGTCGGGCACCAGGGTGCAGCTGCTCACCGGGTCGCAGAAGGCCGCCGTCCGCCGGCAGGCCCGGGCGGCGGTCGCCGACGGCAGCGCCGGCATCGTCGTGGGCACCCACGCGCTGCTGCAGGAGGGCGTGGAGTTCGCCGACCTGGGCCTGGTCGTCGTGGACGAGCAGCACCGTTTCGGCGTCGAGCAGCGCGACGCGCTGCGCGCCAAGGGCAACCGCCCGCCGCACGTCCTGGTGATGACCGCCACGCCCATCCCGCGCACGGTCGCGATGACGGTCTACGGCGACCTGGAGACCTCCACGCTGCGCCAGCTGCCCGCCGGTCGCGGAGGCGTCTCCAGCTCGGTCGTGCCGGTGGGGGAGAAGCCCGCCTGGCTCGACCGCGCCTGGGCCCGGGTCCGCGAGGAGGTCGCCGCCGGCCGGCAGGCCTACGTCGTCTGCCCGCGGATCGGCGACCTCGACGAGGGCGGCAAGGGCGACGACGGCCCGGACGGCGCCGACGGCGCCCCGATGCCGGAGGAGAAGGCCGGCACCAGCGACAAGCGACCGCCCCTGGCGGTGCTCGACGTGGCCGAGGGGCTGCGCACCGGGCCGCTGTCGGCGCTGCGGGTCGAGGTGCTGCACGGCCGGATGACCCCGGAGGACAAGGAGGCCCGGATGCGGGCCTTCGCCGCCGCCGAGGTCGACGTCCTGGTCGCCACCACCGTGGTCGAGGTCGGCGTCGACGTGCCCAACGCGACCGTCATGGTGGTGATGGACGCCGACCGGTTCGGCGTCAGCCAGCTGCACCAGCTGCGCGGGCGGGTGGCCCGGGGCAAGCACGCGGGGCTCTGCCTGCTGGTCAGCGAGGCGCCCAGCAGCTCGGCCACCGGGCAGCGGCTGTCCGCGGTCGCCTCGACCACCGACGGGTTCGCCCTCGCCCGGCTGGACCTGGAGACCCGCCGCGAGGGCGACGTGCTGGGCGCCGCCCAGTCCGGCCGCCGCTCCGGCGTGCGGCTGCTCTCGCTGGTGGACGACGAGGACCTCATCGCCGAGGCCCGCGCCGAGGCCACCGCGCTGGTCGAGCAGGGCCGCGGCCTGGCCGACCACCCCGAGCTCGCCGCCGCCGTGGCCGCGATGAGCCTCGACGAGCGGGCCGACTACCTGGAGAAGGCGTGAAGAAGGACCCCCTGCTCCCCGGCCCCGTCCCGAGGCTCGCCCCGAGCCTGCGAGGGGATGAGGAGGATGGGGTCCTCCTACTCGCGGCGGGGCCCTGCAGGGGGCCGAAGAGCATCAGCGGGAGGCCGACAGCATGACCAGGCTCATCTCCGGCGTGGCCGGTGGGCGGACGCTCAAGGTGCCGCGCACCGGGGTGCGGCCCACGGGTGACCGGGCCCGCGAGGGCCTGTTCAACTCGCTGGGCTCGATGATCGACCTCGAGGGCGCGCGGGTGCTGGACCTCTACGCGGGGACGGGTGCCCTGGGGCTGGAGGCGCTGTCCCGTGGCGCAGCCGAGGTGGTCCTGGTGGAGAACGGCGGCGGGGTCCTGCCCGTCCTGCGGGACAACGTCGCGATGATGCGGATGCGCGGGGCGGTCGTGCTGCCCGGCAGCGTCCCGACCGTCGTCGCCGTCCCCGCGACGGCGCCCTTCGACCTGGTCTTCGCCGACCCGCCGTACGCCGCCCCCCTGGAGGAGGTGCTGGGCGTGCTGCGCGCGCTGGTCGCCGGGGGCTGGCTCACCCCGGACGCCGTCGTGGTGGTCGAGCGCTCCAGCCGGGAGGCGCCCTTCGAGTGGCCGACACCCCTGGAGGGCATCCGCGATCGGCGCTACGGGGAGGCCGTGCTCCGGTACGGTCGCTTCCCGTGAGGCGTGCGGTCTGTCCCGGCTCCTTCGACCCGGTCACCAACGGCCACGTCGACGTGATCACGCGCGCCGCGGCCCTGTACGACGAGCTGGTCGTGGCCGTGCTGGTCAACCCCGGGAAGGCCGGCCTCTTCGGCGTCGACGAGCGCATGGAGCTGCTGCGCGCGGCCGTCGGGAGCTGCCCGAACGTCACCGTCACCAGCTTCGAGGGCCTGCTGGTCGACTGGTGCCGCAGCCACGGCGTCCCGGTGATCGTCAAGGGCCTGCGCGCGGTCGGCGACTTCGAGTACGAGCTGCAGATGGCCCAGATGAACCGCGAGCTGGCCGGGATCGAGACGCTGTTCGTGCCCACCGCACCCCAGGTCGGGCACCTGTCCTCGAGCCTGGTCAAGCAGGTCGCCCGCTTCGGCGGCGACGTGTCCTCGCTGGTCCCCCCGGCGGTCAACGACCGGCTGGTGGCCCGGTCCGGAGAGGGGCAGCAGCCATGACCGAGGTCGTGTACCGGCTCTACGAGACCGTCGACGAGCTGACCACCGTCATCGAGAACGCCCGCAGCGTGCCGATGTCGGCCTCCTGCATGGTGCCCCGCGACCACCTGCTCGACCTGCTCGACGACCTGCGGGAGAACCTGCCCGACGAGGTCCAGCAGGCCGGCGCCATCGTCGAGCAGCGCACCGAGATCCTGCAGCAGGCGCAGGCCGAGGCCGAGCGGCTCACCGGCCGCACGCGCAGCGAGAGCGAGCAGGTCGTCGCCACCGCCCGCCGGCAGCGCGAGGAGCTGATCGGCACCGCCCGGCGCCAGCGCGACGAGGTGCTCGGCCAGGCCCAGGCCCAGGCCGACGACCTGCTCCGCCAGGCCGAGGCCGAGGCGGAGGCGATCGTCGCCGAGGCGCGCGAGCTGCACGAGCAGCTGCTCGCCGACGCCCACGCCCAGCACGCCGAGCTCATCGCCGCCGGGCAGGCCGAGCACGAGCGGCTGCTGGCCGAGACCGAGGTCTACCGCAGCGCCGTCGACCGGGCCGACGAGCTCGGCGCGCAGACCGCCGCCGAGGTGGCCCGGATGCGGGCCGAGGTCGACGAGTACGTCGACAGCCGGCTCGCCGACTTCGGGAACACGCTCGCGCACATGACACGTTCGGTGGAGAAGGCGCGCACCAACTTGCGGTCACCCTGACCCGGGCGGCATCCAGCCACCCCGGGCCCACGGTCACCGCACGGCCCCGCCGTGGACCTGCCGGCCCCTGACCGTCCCGCCGTCCTGAGGACGGCGTTCCGGCGTCGGGTAGGCTGGCCCACTGTCCGGCTGCTGCTGTGCCACGCGCCTTCCCTGCGCGGTGCCCCGCGCCGGCGAACCCACCGACGATGACGACGAGTACCGACATGCCTGCTGCGCACCTGCCCGCCCGTGGCGCCGCGTCCTCCGACGCCCGGCGCCCTGCTGGCGACCCCGTCGACACCACTCACGACACCACCCCCCGCACGGCCGCCGAGAAGGCGTTGGACAAGGCCTGGAAGGTCGACCTCCGCGAGCTCGGCCGCCGGGCCGGCAGCATGCGCGAGTGGGACAAGACCATCCCCGCTCAGGCCGGCTGGGGCGTGGAGATGATCGGCGTGCCCGAGGGCGCCCCGGTCCACCTGGACCTGCGGCTGGAGTCGGTCATGGAGGGCGTCCTGGTCTCCGGCCGGGTCGAGCTCCCGGTGACCGGCCAGTGCGCGCGCTGCCTCGACCCGCTCGAGGACACGCTCACCCTCGACGTCCAGGAGCTCTACGCCTACGCGGGGAGCACCACCGAGGCCACCAGCGAGGAGGACGAGGTGCGCCGCATCGACGGCGAGTTCCTCGACCTCGCGCCGCTGGTCCGGGACACCGTCGTCCTGACCCTGCCGCTGTCCCCGACGTGCACGCCCGACTGCGCCGGCCTGTGCGTCGACTGCGGCGAGCGGCTCGACGACCTGCCGGCCGACCACTCGCACGAGGTCATCGACCCCCGGTGGGCCGGGCTCGCCCGTCTCGCCGTCCCCGACACCACCGACAGCGCGGATCGACCCCAGCCGGGGTCCGCCAGCCGCACCAACACAGAGGAGAACTGACGTGGCCGTTCCGAAGAGGAAGATGTCCCGGTCCAACACCCGGGCCCGTCGGTCGCAGTGGAAGGCCACGGCCCCCACGCTCGCGCCCTGCCCCAACCCGGCCTGCCGTGAGCTGAAGCCGCCGCACATCGCCTGCCCGACCTGCGGTCAGCACGACGGTCGTCAGGTCCTCGCGGTCTGATCCCCGGTCCTCCCAGCGTGGCGCAGCCGACCACCGCACCGGCGTCCCCGGCGGCGGGCCTCCCTTCCGGGGGAGCCCGCTCCGGGAACGCCGGTGGTCGCACGTCCACGGACGGTGAGCACCTGCAGCGTGCCGCCGCCTGGCTGGTCGACGCCCTCGGCGTCGAGCTCCCCGCCGACCTGCTCCGCCTGGCGCTGACCCACCGGTCCTACGCCTACGAGCACGGCGGCCTGCCCACCAACGAGCGCCTGGAGTTCCTGGGCGACTCGGTGCTGGGGCTCGTCGTCACCGACGAGCTGTACCGCAGCCACCCCGACCTGCCCGAGGGGCAGCTGGCGAAGCTGCGCGCCTCGGTGGTCAACATGACCTCGCTGGCGCGGGTCTCGCGTGCCCTCGGCGAGGGCGGCATCGGCCCGCACCTGCTGCTCGGCCGTGGCGAGCAGGCCACCGGTGGCCGGGAGAAGGACTCGATCCTGGCCGACGCCCTCGAGGCGCTGCTGGGTGCCGTCCACCTGGGCCGGGGCCTGGACACCGCCTCGGCGATCGTCCACCGGCTCTTCGACCCGCTCCTGGCCGAGTCGGCCACCCGCGGCGCCGGCCTGGACTGGAAGACCAGCCTGCAGGAGCTCGGCGCCTCCCTCGGGCTCGGTGCGCCGGTCTACGACGTCGCCGACGAGGGCCCCGACCACGCCAAGACCTTCACCGCCGACGTGCTGCTCGCCGGGCAGGTCCGTGGTTCCGGCCGCGGCCGCACCAAGAAGGCCGCTGAGCAGGAGGCCGCCGAGGCCGCGTGGCGGGCACTGTCCGCCGACGCGGCCGCGACCGCCGACGGCGGACCGACGGCGGGCTGACCCGTGCCCGAGCTGCCCGAGGTCGAGGTGGTGCGCCGCGGGCTGGCGCGCTGGGTCGCCGGCCGCACGATCGCCGAGGTCGAGGTGCGCCACCCGCGCGCGGTCCGGCGCCACCTGGAGGGCGCCGAGCACTTCGCCGCCACCCTGACCGGCCGCACCCTCACCGCCGCCCACCGGCGCGGCAAGTACCTGTGGCTGCCCCTGGCCGAGTCCGACGGCAGCCCGTCGGAGCGTGCGCTGGTCGCCCACCTGGGCATGAGCGGCCAGCTGCTCGTGGAAAAGCCCGAGGAGCCCGACGAGGTGCACCTGCGGGCGCGCTTCCGGTTCACCGACGGCGGCCGCGAACTGCGCTTCGTCGACCAGCGCACCTTCGGCGGCCTGGCCGTGGAGGACGCCCCCGGCGGCGACGACGTCCCGCCGCGGCTGGCGCACATCGCCATCGACCCGCTGGACCCCGGTTTCGACGTCGACGCGTTCAGCGCCGCCCTGCGCCGGCGGCACACCGAGGTCAAGCGCGCCCTGCTGGACCAGACGCTGATCGGCGGGGTCGGCAACATCTACGCCGACGAGTCGCTGTGGCGCGCCCGGCTGCACGGTGCCCGCCCCACCGACAAGCTCACCCGCGCGCAGGTCGTCGACCTGCTCGAGGGCATCCGCGACGTGCTCGGGCAGAGCCTGGCCCAGGGCGGGACGTCGTTCGACTCGCTCTACGTCGACGTCAACGGCCAGAGCGGCTACTTCTCCCGGCACCTGGCCGTCTACGGACAGCTCGACCGCCCGTGCCCGCGGTGCGGCACCCCGATCCGCCGCGAGTCGTTCATGAACCGCTCCAGCTACTCCTGCCCGCAGTGCCAGCCCCGCCCGCGGGCCCGCCGCACGTGAGCGCCGTCCGGGTCGTCGCCCTGGTGTCCGGGCACGTGCAGGGCGTGGGGTACCGGTGGTCGGTCCGCCAGGCGGCCACCGCCCGGGGTCTCACCGGGTCGGCGACCAACCTCCCCGACGGGCGGGTCGAGGTCGTGCTCGAGGGGCCGGCGGACGACGTCCGGGCGGTGCTCGCCGAGGTCACCGGGGCGTCGGCGCCGGGGTCGGTGAGCGGCGTCGAGACCCGCGAGGAGACCGTGCAGGCGGTGTCCGGCTTCACCGTGGGGTGACGAAGACGACATCTGCCCGACACGGTGAGGCCCCGGCCGTGCCGTTGACCCCGGTCGGGACCGGTGTCACCCTGAGGTCGTCAGCCCAGGCAGACCGCCCCCGCGGCGGTGCACCGGGACCCCTTCTGCAGTGAGAGGCCGCGCAGTCATGGCCAAGGCCCTGTTCGGTTCCGTCGTCGCCCCGCACGAGATGCGCATGGCCGCGGAGAACGCCGCACTGCGGGCGCAGGTCCGCCGCCTCGAGGCGGAGCTGGCCGTGCTGCGCGCCGAGCGCAACGACGCCATCGCCCGCGAGCTGCTCACCATGGCCGACGAGCAGGCCTCCGCCGTCCTCGCCTGAACAAGGACCCCTCGCCCCCCACGACCCGCTCCGCTCGCCGCGGGGCCCTGCGAGAGGGCCGGAGGCGCGTGATGCTGTCGGTGGGTGTGGTTAGGGTCGCTGTGTGCACCTATCCAGCCTGACGCTCAAGGGCTTCAAGTCCTTCGCGTCGCCGACGACGCTGCGGCTGGAGCCGGGCATCACCGCCGTCGTGGGGCCCAACGGCTCGGGCAAGTCCAACGTCGTCGACGCCATCGCCTGGGTGCTCGGCGAGCAGGGTGCGAAGACCCTGCGCGGCGGCAAGATGGAGGACGTCATCTTCGCCGGCACGGCCGGCCGCCAGGCCCTGGGCCGGGCCGAGGTGACGCTGACGATCGACAACGCCGACGGGGCGCTGCCGATCGAGTACACCGAGGTGTCGATCACCCGGCGGATGTACCGCTCCGGTGAGAGCGAGTACGAGATCAACGGCGACAAGGTGCGCCTGCTCGACGTCCAGGAGCTGCTCAGCGACTCCGGCATCGGCCGCGAGATGCACGTCATCGTCGGGCAGGGCCAGCTCGACGCGGTGCTGTCCGGGCGGCCGGAGGACCGCCGGGCCTTCGTCGAGGAGGCCGCCGGGGTCCTCAAGCACCGCAAGCGCAAGGAGAAGGCCCTCCGCAAGCTCGACGCGATGCAGGCCAACCTCGACCGGCTCGGTGACCTCACCTCCGAGCTGCGCCGCCAGCTCAAGCCGCTGGGCCGGCAGGCCGAGGTGGCCCGCCGTGCCGCCGGCGTCCAGGCCGACCTGCGCGACGCCCGGCTGCGGCTGCTCGCCGACGACCTCGTCGGCCTGCGCGACGCCCTGGACGCCGACATCGCCGACGAGACCGCGGCACGCGCCCGCCGGGCCACCGTGGAGGCGGCGCTGGGCGTCGCCGCCCGGTCGGAGTCCGCACTGGAGCGGCAGCTGGCCGCCGACGCCCCGGTGCTGGCCGCGGCGCAGGAGAGCTGGTACCGGCTGTCCACGCTGGCCGAGCGGTTCCGCGGGGTCGGGCAGCTGGCCGCCGAGCGGCACCGGCACCTGGCCGCCGCGCCGCCCGCAGCGGCGGCGGGCCGCGACCCCGACCAGCTCGACGCCGAGGCCGAGCGGATCGAGACCACCGAGCAGGAGCTGGCCACCTCGCTGGCGGCCGAGCGGGAACGGCTGGCCACCGCGGTCGCCGTCCGCACCGACGTCGAGGCCGCCCTCACCGACGCGGAGCGGGCACTGGTCGCCGCCGCCCGTGCCCTGGCCGACCGCCGTGAGCAGCTGGCCCGGTTGTCGGGCCAGGTGGCGGCCGGTCGGTCCCGGGCCGCGGCCGGTGCCGCGGAGATCGACCGGTTGGCCGTGGCCGCGGCCGAGGCCGCCGACCGCGCCCAGGGCGCCGAGGAACGGCTCGCCGCCCGGCGCGACCAGCTGGACACCGACGCCGGTGGCGACGAGGACCTCTCGGCCGCCCACGCCGCCGCCCGTGCCGCCCACACCGCCGCTGCGGCTGCCGTGACCGAGCTGATCGCCGCCGAGCGCGCGGCCGAGCGTGACCGCGCCGGGTGGCAGGCCCGCCGGGACGCCCTCGCCCTCGGGCTCGCCCCGGCCGACGGCGCGGCCGCGGTGCTGTCCGCCGGGCTGCCCGGGGTCGTCGGGCCGGTGCCCGACCGGCTGACCGTCACCCCGGGCGCCGAGGTCGCGCTCGCCGCCGCCCTGGGCGGGCTGGCCGACGCCGTCGTCGTCTCCGGGGTCGCCGAGGCCGCCGGGGTGCTCACCCACCTCGCCGAGACCTCGGGCGGGCGCGCGGGGCTGCTGGTCACCGGTGGGCTGCCCCCGGTCTCCCGCGACGGCTGGCCCGAGCTGTCCGACGGCGCGCGCTGGGCGCTGGACCTGCTGGAGGCGCCGGCCGAGCTGGGGCCGGCGCTGGCCCGGGCGCTGGAGCGGGTGGCCGTCGTCGCCGACCTGCCCGCGGCCGTCGCGCTGGTCGGCGTCCACCCGCGGGTGCGGGCGGTCACCGAGGGCGGTGACCTGCTGGGTGCCGACTGGTCGGTCGGCGGTCAGGCCAACGCCCCCTCCGGGCTGGAGGTGCGGGCGCGGGTCGAGGAGGCCGCGGCCGGGCTGGAGCGGGCCGCGGCCGCCGCCGCCCGGCTGGCCGACGAGCTCGCCGAGGCGCGGGAGACCGCCACCGCCGCCTCCGCTGACGTCGACGCCGCGCTGACCGCGCGGCAGGCGTCGGACCGGGCGCGGTCCGCCGCCGCCGCCGAGCTGGCCGAGCTGGGCGCTGCCGCCCGCTCCGCGCTCGCCGAGGCCGAGCGGCTCGACGCCGCCCGGGTGCGCGCCGAGCAGGCCCGCGAGCAGGCGCTCACCGGGTTGTCCGAGCTGGAGGAGCGACTGGCCGCCGCCGAGGCGGCACCGGTCGACGAGGAGCCCTCGACCGAGGCCCGCGACCGGCTGCGCGCCGAGGCGGCGGCCGCCCGGCAGGCCGAGACCGAGGCACGGCTGGCCGTGCGCACCGCCGAGGAGCGGGCCCGGTCGCTGTCCGGCCGCGCCGAGTCGCTGCGCCGCCAGGCCCGGTCCGAGCGCGCTGCCCGTGAGCGGGCCGCCGCTGCCCGGGTCGCCCGGGAGCGCGGTGCCCGGGTGGCCGCGGCGGTGCGCGCAGGGGCCGAGGAGGCGCTGACCCACCTCGGGACGTCGCTGGCACGGGCCGCCGCCGAGCGCGACGCGCTGGCCGAGGCGCGCACCGGCCGGGAGGCGGAGCTGCTGGTGGTGCGAGCCCGGGTCAGGGAGCACACCGGCGAGCTCGACCGGCTCACCGACGAGGTGCACCGCGACGAGGTGGCCCGCGCCGAGCAGCGGCTGCGGATCGAGGCGCTGGAGGCCCGCGCCGCCGAGGAGTACGGCGTCGACCTGCCCACCCTGCTCGCCGAGTACGGCCCGGCCGCACCGGTCGCGCCCACGCAGGCGCAGGTGGCCGCAGCCGAGGCGGCGGGGGAGCCCGAGCCGCAGCCGGTGCCCTACGACCGCGCCGCCCAGGAGCAGCGCGCCTCCCGCGCCGAGCGCGACCTCGCCGCACTGGGCAAGGTCAACCCGCTGGCGCTGGAGGAGTTCGCGGCGCTGGAGGAGCGGCACACCTTCCTGGCCACCCAGCTCGAGGACCTGAAGAACACCCGCCGCGACCTGCTGACCGTGGTCCGCGAGGTCGACGCGCGCATCCACGAGGTGTTCGCCGAGGCCTTCGCCGACACCCAGCGCGAGTTCGAGCTGGTGTTCGCCACCCTGTTCCCCGGCGGCGAGGGGCGGATCTTCCTCACCGACCCGGAGGACCTGCTCACCACCGGCGTGGAGATCGAGGCCCGGCCGCCGGGCAAGAAGGTCAAGCGGCTGTCGCTGCTGTCCGGTGGCGAGCGCTCGCTGACTGCGGTCGCGCTGCTGGTGGCGATCTTCCGCGCCCGGCCCTCGCCGTTCTACGTGCTCGACGAGGTCGAGGCGGCCCTCGACGACGTCAACCTCGGTCGGCTGCTCACCCTCGTCGAGCAGCTGCGGAACACCTCGCAGCTGATCATCATCACGCACCAGAAGCGGACGATGGAGATCGCCGACGCGCTCTACGGCGTGAGCATGCGCGGCGACGGCATCACCGGCGTGATCAGCCAGCGACTGCGCGAGCTCGAGACCGCCTGAGGAAGGACCCCCTCGCCCCCCACGACACGCTCCGCGCGCCGCGGGCCCCTGCGAGGGGGCCGGGCCGGGCCGTGTTCGTCGGGACGGCCCTGCCGGTCAGCGGGGGGTGACCGACAGGTCGACCTGGAGCGGGTGGTGGTCGGAGACCGCCGAGCCGTCCAGGACCCGGGCCGCGGTCACCGCCACGCCCGGTGGCACCCACACCTGGTCGATGCGCACCCGCGGGCGCCGCACCGGGTGGGTGCAGCCCTGCCCCCGGTGCAGCGACAGCCGCCGCGACTGGTCACCGCGGTCGGGGGCGGCGGTCCAGGCGTCGGTGAGGCGGGCACGCAGCGGCGCCAGCTCCGGCGCCCCGGCGTCGGCGTTGAGGTCACCCACGACGACGCCGTCCGACCCGGCCAGCTCGGCGAGCACCGCGGCCTGGGCGGCGCGGTCGGGGCGGGACCGGTTGGCCAGGTGGGTGGTGAGCACGGTCAGCCCGCCACCGGCCACCTCCACCACCGCGCGCAGGGCGGTGCGCGGCTCCCCGGACCCGGGCAGCCGGTGCACCTGGTGGTCCAGCACCGGCAAGCGCGACAGCAGCGCGTTGCCGTACTGCCGCCGTCCGCCGCCGTCGTCCGGCTCGTCGAGGGAGGCGGCGAAGGCCAGGTCCCGGCCCAGCGCCCGCGCGAGCTCCTGCGCCTGGTCGGCGTGCCCGCTGCGGGCGCCGAAGTGCCGGTCGACCTCCTGCAGGCAGACCAGGTCGGCGTCGGTGGCGGCCAGCAGCCGGGTGAGCCGGTCCAGATCGTGCCGGCCGTCGACGCCCACCCCGTGGTGGACGTTGAAGGTGACCAGCCGGAGCTGCGTCACGACAGCCGGGTGTCCAGCACCTGCGTGAAGTGCGGCGTCCCGTCCTCGTCGCGGTGGGTGGCCCACAGCAGGAACCGGGCGTCCCGCCCCTGGAGCACGAGCTCGCCGAGCTCGTTGCCGAAGAACGGGCCGGCCTGCTTGCGCCACTGCAGCTCGCTGCGCTGCACCCGGGCCAGCCGCCGCAGCCCGCCGGTCAGCGCCTGCGCCCAGCGGCTCCAGCCGACCTTGAAGCCGATCTCGATGGCGTGCGGCGCGGCGTTGTGCAGCGGGGAGACGGTGAGCTGGTGCACCCGGGTGTCCAGCCCGCCCGGGTTGACCAGCTCGGCCGCGTAGGCGTGGTGGACGTCGCCGGACAGCACCAGCGCGGTGGCCGGCGCCCGCCCGAGCTCGCCGCGGCCGAGGGACACCATGAGGCGGCCGAGGCGCTCGAAGGACTGCCCGAACGCCGCCCAGTGCTCCAGGTCCGCGCCCTGCCGGATCTTCTCCGCCAGCCGGCCCAGCGGCTTGCCGGCGTGCCGCACCGACAGCGTCTC
Source organism: Modestobacter sp. L9-4 (assembly GCF_019112525.1). Taxonomy (NCBI): domain Bacteria; kingdom Bacillati; phylum Actinomycetota; class Actinomycetes; order Geodermatophilales; family Geodermatophilaceae; genus Modestobacter; species Modestobacter sp. L9-4. Next base: position 1,109,136 of record NZ_CP077800.1, on the reverse strand, counting down.
GTTCCAGCGCTCGATGTCGTGCACCGAGTGCGGCAGCAGCCACGGCAGCGACGTCCCGAGCAGCACGTGGTCGACGCCGTCCTCCACCGAGCGGGCCATCGCGGCCTCCACCCAGTCGAACTCCTCGTCGTCGAGGATCTTGCGGTCGTCCTCGGTGAGCACGCGCCCCGCCCGGCTGTCGACCATGATCAGCCGTGCCGGGCCCCAGTGCCGCACGTAGCTCCAGCGGACGGTGTGCGGCTGGGTGTCGGCGGTGCGGGCCATCTCGTCCAGCAGCGGCCCGGCGTCCTCGTCCGGGGCGGCGGCGATCGCCTGCCACGTGTCGTTGCCGGCCAGCTCGTTGGGCGAGAGGTTGCCCAGGTGCTGGTAGACCCAGTAGCTGACCAGCCCGCCGGAGATGCGCCGCTGCCACCAGTCCTGGCCGGTGACCTCCGCGCGCCAGGCGGCCGAGGTGTTCCAGTCGTCGATCATCTCGTGGTCGTCGAACACCATCGAGGACGGGATGGTCGACAGCAGCCACCGCACCTGCGGGTCGCCCCAGGACTCTGCGTAGAGCCGGGTGTACTCCTCGAAGTCCGCGGCCTGCGGCCCGGGCGGGGCGGCCAGGTCGCGGCGGGAGGCCATCCAGTCCCGCGTCGCCGGGGTGACCTCGTCGGCGTAGACCTGGTCGCCGAGCAGCACCAGCGCGTCGGGCCAGCGGTCCTCGGGCATCGCGGCCAGCCGGCGGGCGTAGCCGTCGAGCGCGTCCGGCGGGATGCCGTCCCGGACGTCGACGGTGGTGGGGGTCGCGTAGCGGCAGGAGCCGAACGCCAGCCGGAAGGGGCCCTCCCCGCCCGTGGTGCGGATCCGGCTGGGCGGGAAGTGCGAGCGCGCCGGCGGCCAGACCTGCTCGCCGTCCAGGTGCACCTCGTAGGGGGTGACGCTGCCGGGCTCCAGGTCCTCGACGAGGACGAGCGCGTAGTGGTGGCCGTTGACGCGGAAGGTGCGCGTCCGGCGCCCCAGCACCTCGACCTCGCAGGCGCGGTCGGTCTCCACCCACAGGGTGGCCGACACCGGGTCGACGTGGCGCAGGAGCGGCCCGAGCAGCAGGAGCGGACGGGTGCCGGCGGTCTCGGGCATGGGGCACAGCCTGCCCCATCGTGCTGGGAGACTGTGCTCATGGAGTTCGTGCTGATCGCCCTGGCGATCCTCGTCGTCGCCCTCGTCCTCGGGGTGAGCCTGCTCGTCGGCCGCGGTCGCCGCACCACCCGGCTGGACGCGGACGCCGCGGCGGGCACCACGCTGACCCGTCCCCGCCCGCCGGCGACCACCGCCGACCCGGCCGTGCAGTCCGGCGCCACCGCGGTCGACCCGGCCTCGCTGGCCGAAGCCTCGCCGGTCGAGCTGCCCCCGGCCGAGCCGGAGCCCGGGCTGGTCTTCGACACCCCGCCGCCCTCGGCCGGCCGGCTGGTGCGGCTGCGCTCCCGGCTGGCCCGCTCGCAGTCCTCGCTGGGCCGCGGCCTGCTCACCGTGCTGTCGCGGGAGAAGCTGACCGAGGACGACTGGGAGGAGGTCGAGGAGACCCTCCTGGCCGCCGACGTCGGCCTCGCCGCCACCACCCAGATCGTGCAGCGGCTGCGCACCCAGACCCTGGTGCTGGCCACCGCCTCGGGCACCCAGCTGCGCGACCTCGTCGTCCGTGAGCTCACCGCCGTGCTCGGCCCGGACCTGGACCGCACGCTGGCCACCGAGCAGCTCGACCGTCCCGCCGTCGTCCTGGTCGTCGGGGTCAACGGCGCCGGCAAGACCACGACGGTCGGCAAGATCGCCCGCGCGCTGGTCGGTGATGGCCGCAGCGTCGTCCTCGGTGCCGCCGACACCTTCCGCGCCGCGGCCGCCGACCAGCTGGAGACCTGGGGCGAGCGGGTCGGCGTGCTCACCGTCCGCGGCCGCGAGGGCGGCGACCCGGCGTCGGTGGCCTACGAGGCGGTGCGCACCGGCATCGACGCCGGGGTCGACACCGTGCTGATCGACACCGCCGGCCGGCTGCACACCAAGTCCGGTCTGATGGACGAGCTGGGCAAGGTGAAGCGGGTCGTGGAGAAGCTCGGCCCGGTCGACGAGGTGCTGCTGGTCCTCGACGCCACCACCGGGCAGAACGGCGTCGTGCAGGCCCGGGTGTTCACCGAGGCCGTCACCGTCACCGGCGTCGTCCTCACCAAGCTCGACGGCACCGCCAAGGGCGGCATCGTGGTGGCCGTGCAGCGCGAGCTGGGCATCCCGGTGAAGCTGGTCGGCCTGGGCGAGGGCCCCGACGACCTGGCGCCGTTCGAGCCCGAGGCCTTCGCCGAGGCCCTCGTCGGCAACGTCTGATCCCGGCGGTCCTCTGCTGGGTCCCGGTCGGGGCAGCGGCCCGTCAGCCGTCCTGCGGGCCGACCCGCAGGACGAGCAGGGCGACGTCGTCGTCGGCCTCGGGCACGAGCCGCCGCAGCAGCTCGTCGGCGAGGGTGTCGACGGCCTCCCCGGCCAGCTCGCTGCCGGCGGTGACGAGCCGGTCCAGCCCCTCGTCCAGGTCGGAGTCCCGGCGCTCGACCAGCCCGTCGGTGTAGAGCACGAGCGTGTCACCGGGGTGCAGCACCAGGACGTGCTCGGTCCGCGAGGCGTCGGGGTCGACGCCCAGCAAGAGGCTCCGCGGCCGCTCGAGCAGCAGCGGGGAGCCTGCGGCCGGCAGGAGCAGCGGTGGTGGGTGCCCGGCGTTCGACCAGCGCAGCGACCGCTCCCCGGTGGCCGCCTGGACCGCGTCCTGCTCCACCCGGGCCAGCACCGCGGTAGCGAGGGTGGCGATCTGCAGGTCGTGCACCGCGCGGTCCAGGGCGCCCAGCACCCCGGCCGGTCCGCTGTCGACGGCGTGGGCGATGCCGCGCAGCAGGTTGCGCAGCTGCGCCATCCCGGCTGCGGCGGTGCGGTCGTGCCCGGTGACGTCCCCGACCACCAGGGTGGTGGCGCCGTCGCGGGAGACGAAGGCGTCGTACCAGTCCCCGCCGACCTGGGCCTCCTGGGCCGCGGGCCGGTAGCGGACGGCGATGCTCAGGTGGTCCGGCTGCGGCGGGTCGGTCAGCAGCGAGCGCTGCAGGCTCTCCGCCAGGCTGCGGGTGGCGCTGGCCCGGCGGCGCTCGTCCTCCAGGCGGGTCACCCGGTCGACCGCCTGGGCGCACTGGGCCGCGTAGGCCTCCAGCACCCGGACGTCGTCGTCGGCCAGCGGCCGGGGGTCGGACCAGCCGACCGTCCAGGAGCCCAGCAGTCGGCCACCGGCGCGCAGGGGGAGGGCCGCCCACGCGCGCACGCCGGGCAGGGGCGGCGCCGTCCCGGTGGCGGTGGAGTCGGCCGTCAGCACCCGGCGGCCGGCAGCTGCGACCGCCATCGGTGCGGGGGAGTCGGCGGGCAGGACGCCGGTGCGCAGGCCGCCGTCCCCGGTGAGCCGGAGGTCACCGCCGCCGGCCGGCAGCAGGGCCACCGCGGCGGCTTCGGTCTGCAGCGCCTCGCGGCCGTGCGCGAACAGCAGCTCCAGCAGCTCCGGGACGCTCTCCGCGGCGGCCAGTGCCGAGACCGTGGTGGCGAGCCCGGCCAGGGCGCGGGCGGTCCGCTGCTCACGCTCGACGCTGGCCCGCAGCTCGACGTTCGCCTGCTCCAGCTCGCGGGTGCGCGCGTAGAGGTCGGACTCGACCTGCTCGACGCGGTCCTGGCCCCGGGCGGCCTCCTGGCGGGCCTCGTCGCGGGCCCGGACGTAGTCGGTGACGTCGTCGGAGCGGTGCAGCAGCAGCACGACCCGGCCCTCGTCGTCGGTGATCGGCACGTTGCGGGGCGCCCAGAAGCGCTCCTCGTAGCTGCCGTCGGGCATCGGGATGTCGTACTTCTGGATGGCCATGGTGACCGGCCGGCCGGTGTCCCGGGCCAGGGCCAGGGAGGCGCCGAGGTTGGCGATCCCGTCGGCGGCCGGGTCGTCGGGGTTGAGCGGGAACACCTCGAACAGGTGCCGCCCGACCGTGTCCCCCAGGGTCGTCGCCGTGGCGGTCAGCCGGGCCTCGTTGGCCGAGACGATGACCAGGTCGGGGGTCAGCAGCAGGAACGGGGCCGGGGCCGCGTCGAAGACCCGCGCCCAGTCCGGCGCGGGCAGGCCGGCACAGCCGTCCTCCGACGGGTCCCGCCCGGGGGGTACTCCTCCGACCACGATGTCGTCCGCCGTCCTGTTCGTCGACCGCGCAGCGTCGTCGTCGGCGCCCTGTAGTCGTACCCGGACGGCCGCCCCGGTCGCAACGTGGCCGCCGGCACCGGCGGGCACGAGCCGGTCTCAGCCGGCGGTCGGGAGCCCGTCGGCCGGCTGGGGCGCCCAGCGCTGCTCGATGTGCCCGAACCGCCAGACAGCCAGGGCCAGACCCCAGGTCAGCGCGAAGAGCCCGACCACGGCGAACCCGACGAAGCCGAGGTCGAGCGAGGCGATCCAGGCCAGCGGCCCGCCCTCGATGGAGAACCGGTCGACGAGCAGACCGGTGAGCACCATGAGCCCGATGACCAGGGCGATGACCACCGACAGCACCGTGACGGTCAGGTTGTAGAAGACCTTGCGGACCGGCTGCAGCAGGGCCCAGCCGTAGGCGCGCGACATCAGCACGCCGTCGGCGGTGTCGAACAGGCTCATCCCGGCCATGAAGAGCACCGGCAGCACCAGGATCGCGTACCAGGGCAGCACGAAGGCGGCCGACCCCGCGGCGAGCACCAGCAGCGCGACCTGGGTGGCGGTGTCGAAGCCCAGGCCCATCAGCAGGCCGACCGGGTACAGGTGCCAGGGCTTGCTGACCCGCCGGGTGACGCGGTTGAGCAGGCGGGCGAGGAAGCCGCGGTTGTGCAGGTGGTGCTCCAGCTCCGCCTCGTCGAACTCCCCGGAGCGCATCTTCCGGAAGACCCGCGCGATGCCGACGGCCGCGACCAGGTTCATCAGGCCGATGACGAGCAGGAACGTGCCGGCGACGAGCGTGCCGACCAGGCCGAGGGTCGCGGCGACGCCGGAGTCCTCGTCCTGCACCACGTCGGCGACCGAGCGCACGCCGAGGACGAGCAGCAGGCTGGCGGCGACCACCACCGAGGAGTGGCCGAGGGAGAACCAGAACCCGGTGCTGACCGAGGACTGGCCGTCGCCGACGAGCTTGCGGGTGGTGTTGTCGATCGAGGCGATGTGGTCGGCGTCGAAGGCGTGCCGCACGCCCAGCATGTACGCCGTCAGACCGACCCCGACGCCGAGGACGCCGGTGCTGCCCAGCTGGTAGTCCTGCGGGGCCACGGCCAGCAGCAGCACGCCCCAGCCGAGCACGTGCAGCAGGACGACGAACCCGCTCATCCCGGCGATGCTGCGACGCTCCCGGGCGCTGAACCCGGTGCTGGTCGGGGCCGGCGGTGCGGTCGGTGCGGTGATCACGCGGCGACCTTATTGCACGGGGTTCGCAACTACGAAACGGTCGCAAGAAGCTCCGGTGAACACCGGGGCAGTGACCTCCCGCACTCGGCGGGCGTGGCGCAACACGACCGGAACAACCGAGACCGACACGCGACCGCGAGTTCACGGTGGCGAAACACGTCCGCGTCGTCGGCGGAAACACGGTGTCGGCACCGTCTTCACCGAACCGCCTCCGGGCGGCGTTCGTCCCCCGAGGTCCCTCGGGTCCCCGCTTGCGGCCCATGGCCGACGACACCCTCAGGAGGTTGCCGTGGTCAACACCGGCGACACCGCCTGGATCCTCACCAGCGCCGCCCTCGTGCTGCTGATGACCCCAGGCCTCGCGCTCTTCTACGGCGGCATGGTCCGCGCGAAGAGCGTGCTGAACATGATGATGATGAGCTTCGGGGCGCTGGCGCTCATCAGCGTGCTCTGGGTGCTCTACGGCTACTCGTTCGCCTTCGGCAACGACGCCGGCGCCGGGCTCATCGGTGACCCCAACGAGTTCCTCGGGCTCAAGGGCCTGATGGAGGACACCACCAGCGAGGCCGGCGGTTACCCGGTCATGGCCTTCGTGGGCTTCCAGGCCGTCTTCGCCATCATCACCGTGGCGCTGATCTCCGGTGCCATCGCCGACCGCGCCAAGTTCAGCGCCTGGATGGTCTTCACCGGCGTCTGGACCTCGATCGTCTACTTCCCCGTCGCCCACTGGGTCTTCGACTTCACCGTCACCGACGACGACGGCACCGTCAGCCACGTCGGCGGCTGGATCGCCAACAACCTCAAGGCGCTGGACTTCGCCGGCGGCACCGCGGTGCACATCAACGCCGGCGCCGCGGGCCTGGCGCTCGCCCTCGTGCTGGGCAAGCGCCGCGGCTTCGGCCGCGACCCGATGCGCCCGCACAACCTGCCGCTGGTGATGCTCGGTGCCGGGCTGCTGTGGTTCGGCTGGTTCGGCTTCAACGCCGGCTCGGCGCTGGCCGCCAACAACACCGCTGCCGTCGCCTGGGTCAACACGATGGTCGCCACGGGTGCCGCCGCCCTGGCCTGGCTGCTGGTGGAGAAGATCCGCGACGGCCACTCCACGTCCCTCGGTGGCGCCTCCGGCGTCGTCGCCGGTCTGGTCGCGATCACCCCGGCCTGTGCCGCGGTCTCCCCGATCGGCGCGATCATCGTCGGCCTCGTCGCCGGTGTGCTCTGCGCCCTGGCCGTCGGCCTGAAGTTCAAGCTCGGCTTCGACGACTCCCTCGACGTCGTCGGCGTCCACCTCGTCGGTGGTCTGGTCGGCACGATCATCATCGGCTTCCTGGCCACCTCCGACGCCCCGGCCGGCGTCGACGGGCTCTTCTACGGCGGCGGGCTGGACCAGCTGTGGCGTCAGGTGGTCGGCGCCCTGGCGGTGCTGGTGTTCTCCTTCGTCCTGACGTACATCATCGGTCTCGCCATCGAGAAGACGATGGGCTTCCGCATCTCCGAGGAGGACGAGGTCACCGGCATCGACACCGTCGAGCACGCTGAGAGCGCCTACGACTTCGTCTCCCTCGGGGGCGGCAGTGGTGCGGCATCCCTGACCGGCCAGGCGCGCGCCGAGGCCCGCAACACCGAAGGAGCTACCCGCGCATGAAGCTGATCACCGCGATCGTCAAGCCGTTCAAGCTGGACGACGTCAAGAACGCCCTCGAGCTGATCGGCATCGCCGGTCTGACCGTGAGCGAGGTGCAGGGGTTCGGCCGCCAGCGCGGCCACACCGAGGTCTACCGCGGTGCGGAGTACCAGGTGGACTTCGTCCCCAAGGTCCGCATCGAGGTCGTCGTGAGCGAGACCGACGCGGCGCGGGTCGTCGACGCGGTCGTCGAGTCCGCCTCCACCGGCCAGATCGGTGACGGCAAGGTGTGGGTCACGACGATCGACGAGATCGTCCGCGTCCGCACCGGCGAGCGCGGCGCTGACGCGCTCTGATCCGGAGCGCCGTACGCCGCACGCGCTGACGCGCGCCCGGTGACCTGACGTCGGCCGGGGCAGCAGGGGGAGACCCCGCTGCCCCGGCCGACGCCGTTCCCGCCGTCGGACTCTGGAGAGGTGCCCGTGCTCGACACCGCAGCCCTGCCCGCCCTGCCCCGCGCCGAGCGCGTCCGCGTGGTCGACGAGTGGCTCGCCGGCCTGCTGGCCGAGGCCCTCGCCGGCACCCCGCGCCCCGACCGCAGGCGCGGTGGCCCCCCGCCCGAGGACGCCGGGACCGGCATCGCGCTGGTCGCGGTGGGCAGCCTCGGCCGCCGGGAGCTGCCGCCGCACGGCGACCTGGACCTGGTGTTGGTCCACGACGGCCGGCCGGAGATCGCCGCACTGGCCGACGCGGTCTGGTACCCGATCTGGGACGCCGGACTGCGCCTGGACCACTCCGTCCGCACGGTCGCCGAGGCGGTGTCGGTGGCCGCCGAGGACGTCAAGGCCGGGCTGGGCCTGCTCGACGCCCGGCACGTCGCGGGCGACCCGGCGGTCACGGCCGGGCTGCGCACCGCGACCCTCGCCTCCTGGCGGCAGCACGCCGGGCGGCTGCTGCCGCAGCTGCGCGACCTGCGCCGGGCCCGCGGCCGTCAGGTCGGCGAGCTGGGCTTCCTGCTCGAGCCCGACCTCAAGGAGGCCTACGGCGGGCTCCGCGAGGGGCAGGTGCTGCGGGCGCTGGCCGCCGCCCAGCTGTCCGACGAGGCGCCGGCCGACGCGGGGGAGGCCTACGCGTTCCTGCTCGACGTCCGCGACGCCCTGCGCGCGGGCACCGGCCGGGCCAGCGACGCGCTGGTGCGGCAGGAGCAGGCCCGGGTCGCCCGGGTGCTGGACCTGGCCGACGACGACGTCCTGCTGCGCCGGGTGAGCCTGGCCGGACGACGGCTGGCGTTCGTCGCCGACGAGACCTGGCGCCGGGTCGACGCCGCCCTGGTCCGGCGACCGCGCGCCCGGTACCGGCGGGTGCGCCGCGAGCCGCTGGCCGAGGGGCTGGTCCGGCAGGGTGACGAGGTCGTGCTGGCCCGCGACGCCCGGCCGGCTGCCGACCCCGGCCTGGTGCTGCGCGGTGCCGCCGCGGCGGCCCGGGCCGACCTGCTGCTGTCGCCCTACACGCTCAAGGTGCTCGCCGTGCACGCCCCGCCGCTGCCCGAGCCCTGGCCGCCGGAGGTCCGCTGGTCCTTCCTACGGCTGCTGGCCAGCGGGCGCAGCGCCGTCCCGGTGCTCGAGCAGCTGGACCAGGAGGGCCTGCTCGCCCGGATGCTGCCGGAGTGGGACCGGGTGCGGTCGCTGCCGCAGCGCCACCCCTGGCACCGCTTCACCGTCGACCGGCACCTGGTGGAGGCCGCCGCCGCGGCCTCCGAGCTCACCCGGGACGTCGACCGGCCCGACCTGCTGCTGGTGGGGGCGCTGCTGCACGACATCGGCAAGGGCTGGCCCGGTGACCACACCGAGGTCGGCATGGTGGTGGTGGCCGAGATGGCCGCCCGGATGGGCTTCAGCCCGGCCGACGTCGCGACGTTGTCGGCGATGGTGGAGCACCACCTGCTGCTGCCCGACGTGGCCACCCGCCGCGACCTCGACGACCCCAAGACCGTCGACCGGGTGGTCGAGGCGATCGACGCCGACGGCGCGCTGCTGCAGCTGCTGCACGCCCTCGCCCAGGCCGACGGTGCGGCGACCTCCAGCTCCGCCTGGTCCCCGTGGAAGGCGCACCTGGTGGCCGCGCTCGTCGCCCGGGTCGCGGCCCGGCTGGGCAGCGCCCCGGTGCCCGAGCCGGTGCTGGAGCCCACCGCACCCCAGGTGACCGCGCCGGCGCCGGTGGTGGAGGGGCACACCGAGCCGGTGACGGTCGGGGTTGAGGACGTCCTCGACGGTCAGCAGGTCACCATCGGCGCCCCCGACCGGCCCGGGCTGTTCAGCCTGTGCGCGGGGGTGCTGGCGCTCAACCAGCTCGACGTGCGGGCGGCCCGGGTCAGCGTCGCCGGCGGCCACGGCACGCTGGTGTTCGCCGTGCGGCCGCACTTCGGGCGGGCCCCGGTCCCGGAGATCCTGGCCGACGGCGTGCGCGCCGCGCTCGAGGGCACGCTGCCGCTGGCCGACCGGCTCCGCCAGCGCGAGCGCGACTACAGCCAGGACGCCGCCGGTGGGCGCCCGCCGCGGATCTCCTGGTTCGACGCCGAGGCGACCGGGGTCACCGGGCTGGTCGAGGTGCGCGCCACCGACCGGGCCGGGCTGCTGCACCGGCTCACCGCGGCGCTCGCCCAGGCAGGGCTGGACGTCACCTCGGCGACGGTGGAGACCCTGGGCGGCGACGCCGTGGACGCCTTCTACGTCAGCGACCCCGCCGGGACGGCGATCGACCCGGCGCAGCGCGAGCAGGCCGAGCGGGCGCTGGTGGCCGCCGCCGGCGGCGACGCACCGGACCCGGTCGGCCGCTAGCAGGAGGCCGGGCCGACCGGCCGGCGCGACATGCCGGGAGGTCCTTGCCGCTTCCTGTCGTACCCCCGTGGCACGTTCGGTGTGCCGGACGACGACCGGCGCCGAGACGAGAGGGGACGCCATGAGCGACCTGCAGACCCTGCCCTGCCCGACCTGCGGCGAGGACACCGACTTCGAGCAGCCCACCTGCATCGACGGGCACACCGACGACGGCAGCGCGTGCCCCGAGTGGGCGTGCACCGACTGTGGCACCGCTCTGGTCATCGGCTGGTCGGCCACCTCGCGTGCCGAGGCCGGGCACCGCGCCGCCTGACGGAGGACCGCTCGGCCCCGTCCACGCGCTCGTGCTGCGAGGCGCGAGGACGACGGTGTCCTCCCCGTCACGGCGGGCCCCTGCACAGGGGCGGGCCGGGGCCGCGCCGGCCGCGGGGCGATTACCCTGGACACAGGTGGCGTGACGGCCCCGGGGTGGCCCCGGGAGCCCGAGTCGGTCCGCCGGCCCCGTGGGGCCGCGGCCGGCTGCACGCCCGAGTGCTGTGAGGACGTGCTGTGTTCGAGACCCTCTCCGACCGCCTGGACAAGGTCTTCACCGGCCTGCGCGGCAAGGGCCGGCTCTCCGACGAGGACATCGACGCCACCGCGCGCGAGATCCGGATCGCGCTGCTCGAGGCCGACGTCGCCCTGCCCGTCGTCCGGTCGTTCATCGCCTCGGTCAAGGAGCGGGCCCGTGGCTCGGAGGTCTCCGGTGCGCTGAACCCCGCGCAGCAGATGATCAAGATCGTCAACGAGGAGCTCGTCGACATCCTGGGCGGGGAGACCCGCCGCATCCGCTACGCCAAGCAGTCGCCGACGGTGATCATGCTGGCCGGTCTGCAGGGTGCCGGCAAGACCACGCTGGCCGGCAAGCTCGGCCGCTGGCTCAAGGCGCAGGGGCACACCCCGCTGCTGGTGGCCTGCGACCTGCAGCGCCCCAACGCCGTGCAGCAGCTGTCGGTGGTCGCCGGTCAGGCCGGCGTCGACGTCTACGCGCCCGCGCCGGGCAACGGGGTGGGCGACCCGATCGCCGTCGCCCGGGATTCCATCGAGCACGCCCGGCGCACCATGCACGACGTCGTGGTGGTCGACACCGCCGGCCGGCTGGGCATCGACGCCGAGCTGATGGCCCAGGCCGCCGGCATCCGCGACGCCGTCTCACCCGACGAGACGCTGTTCGTCGTCGACGCGATGATCGGCCAGGACGCCGTCAACACGGCGCTGGCGTTCCAGGACGGCGTCGGCTTCTCCGGTGTCGTGCTCACCAAGCTCGACGGCGACGCCCGCGGTGGTGCCGCACTGTCGGTCCGGCACGTCACCGGCCAGCCGATCATGTTCGCCTCGACCGGCGAGAAGCTGACCGAGTTCGACGTCTTCCACCCCGAGCGGATGGCCTCGCGCATCCTCGGCATGGGCGACGTCCTCACCCTGATCGAGCAGGCCGAGCAGGCCTTCGACGCCGACCAGGCCGAGAAGATGGCCGGCAAGCTGGCCAGCCGCGAGGGCTTCACCCTCGAGGACTTCCTCGAGCAGATGCTCGCCATCCGCAAGATGGGCCCGATCGCGAACCTGCTCGGCATGCTGCCCGGTGCAGGGGCGATGAAGGAGCAGCTCAAGCAGGTCGACGACCGCGACCTCGACCGCACCGCGGCGATCATCCGGTCGATGACCCCCGCCGAGCGGGTCACCCCGAAGATCATCAACGCCTCGCGCCGGGTGCGCATCGCCAACGGCTCCGGGGTCAGCGTCACCGACGTCAACCAGCTGCTGGAGCGCTTCGGCCAGGCCCAGAAGATGATGGGCCAGATGGCCGGCAGCATGGGCATGCCCGGGATGGGCCCCATGTCGAAGAAGGCCCGCGGCCGGCAGCAGCAGGCAGCGGCCTCCCGCGGCAAGGGCAAGAAGGGCAAGAAGGCCCCCGCCCGGCGCGCGATCGGCGCTCCCGGTGCGATGGGCGGCGCGGGCTTCCCCGGGCAGCTCCCCGGCGGGATGCCGGGTGGGGTGCCGGGCCTGCCGCCGGGCCAGGCGCTCCCGGACCTGAGCAAGCTGGACTTCAGCCAGTTCAAGGACCAGGGCCGCTGATCCGGTGACCGCCCCCGCGTTGCACCTGTCCGGGGTCGTCCTCCCCGAGGGCGAGCACCGTGAGCTGTGGGTCAGCGGCGGGCGGATCACCTTCGAGCGGGTGCCGGGTGCCGAGACCGTCAGCCGGGGCGGGTACCTGCTGCCCGGGCTGGTCGACGCGCACTGCCACGTGGGCATCGCCCTCGGCGGTGGGCACGTGACCGACCTGGCCGGGCAGCGGGAGCAGGCGCTGGTCGAGCGGGCCGCCGGCGTGCTGGCCCTGCGCGACTGCGGGTCACCGGTCGACACCCGGGCGCTCGACGACTTCGACGACCTGCCGCGGATCGTGCGGGCCGGCCGGCACCTGGCCGCCACCCGCCGGTACATCCGCGACCTGGCGATCGAGCTGGAGCCCGAGGAGCTCGTCGCCCAGGTGCGCGTGCAGGCCCGGGCCGGCGACGGCTGGGTGAAGCTGGTGGGGGACTGGATCGACCGCGGCGTCGGCGACCTCGCCCCGGAGTGGCCCGACGACGTGCTCGCCGCCGCGATCGCCGCCGCGCACGAGGAGGGTGCCCGGGTCACCGCCCACACCTTCGGCACCGATGCGCTGCCCGCGCTCATCGGCGCCGGCATCGACTGCATCGAGCACGGCACGGGGCTGACCGAGGAGCTGGTCGGGCAGATGGCCGCCCGGGGCACCGCCGTCGTCCCGACGCTGGTCAACGTGGAGAACTTCCCCGGGTTCGCGGACGCGGGGGAGGCCCGGTTCCCGGCCTACGCCTCCACGATGCGGCGGCTGTACGCGGGCTCCGGGGCCGTCGTGCGGGCCGCCTACGACGCCGGGGTCCCGGTGTTCGCCGGCACCGACGCCGGGGGCGGCATCGAGCACGGGGTGGTCGCCGAGGAGATCCGGGCACTGCACGCCGCGGGGTTGCCGGCCCAGGCGGCACTGGCCGCCGGGTCGTGGGCCGCACGAGAGTGGCTCGGGCTGCCGGGCATCGTCGAGGGGGCGCCGGCCGACCTCGTCGTCTACGACAGCGACCCGCGCACCGACCTGGACACGCTCGCCCGGCCCCGGCGGACCGTGCTGCGCGGCGTCGTCGTCGCCTGAGCCGGTCCGCGTCCGGCCTGTCGCGGACGGCCGGACGCTGGTTCACTGGCCGGATGGTGTCGCCACTCCCTGAGCCGGAGCCCCTGATCGACCCGACCACGCCGATCCCCGACGACCCGGGTGAGCTGTTGCCCGACGCGCCCGAGGAGCTGCCGCCGGCCCCGATCGAGCCGACGCCCGGTGACCCGGGTGGCGACCCGGGTGGCGTGCCCGAACCGGCCTGATCCCGGCCTGAGCCCGGCGTGGTCCCGGCGGCCCGGCAAACCCGTGGACGTCGGTCCCGGGCCGCCTGGGAGACTCCACCCGTGCTCCTTCGGATGTCCTCCCTGTTCCTGCGCACCCTGCGCGACGACCCGGCCGATGCCGAGGTCCCCAGTCACCGCCTGCTCGCCCGCGGCGGCTACATCCGGCGCGCGGCGCCCGGGGGCTTCACCTGGCTGCCGCTGGGCTGGCGGGTGTTCCGGAACGTCGAGCGCATCGTCCGCGAGGAGATGGACGCGATGGGCGCGCAGGAGGTGCACTTCCCCGCGCTGCTGCCGCGCGAGCCCTACGAGGCGACCGGCCGCTGGACCGAGTACGGCGACAACCTCTTCCGCCTCAAGGACCGCCGGGGCAACGACTTCCTGCTCGGCCCCACGCACGAGGAGATGTTCACGCTCCTGGTGAAGGACCTCTACGGCTCCTACAAGGACCTGCCGGTCTCGCTGTACCAGATCCAGACCAAGTACCGGGATGAGGCGCGGCCCCGGGCCGGGCTGTTCCGCGGCCGCGAGTTCACCATGAAGGACAGCTACTCCTTCGACGTGGACGACGCCGGCCTCGAGCGTTCGTACCAGGCGCACCGCGACGCCTACATCAGGATCTTCGACCGGCTGGGCCTGGACTACGTGATCGTCGCGGCGATGTCGGGTGCCATGGGCGGATCGGCGAGTGAGGAGTTCCTGCACCCGACCGAGATCGGGGAGGACACCTTCGTCCGCTCGCCCGGCGGCTACGCGGCCAACGTCGAGGCGGTCACCACCGTCGTCCCGGACGCCGTCCCGTTCGACGGCCTGCCCGACGCGCACGTCGAGGACACCCCCGACACCCCGACCATCGCCTCGCTGGTCGCGGTGGCGGACGAGCGGTTCCCCGACGCCGGGTACACCGCCGCGCACACGCTGAAGAACGTCGTGGTCACGCTCGTGCACCCCGACGGCACGCGGGAGCCGCTCGTCATCGGCCTGCCCGGTGACCGGGAGGTCGACGCCAAGCGCCTCGAGGCCGTCGTCCACCCCTCGGAGGTGGAGCCCTTCACCGACTTCGCCGGCAACCCCGCACTCGTCAAGGGCTACATCGGCCCGCAGGTGCTGGGCGCCGAGAGCGAGTCGGGCATCCGTTACCTGGTCGACCCGCGCGTCGTCCCGGGGACGCGGTGGATCACCGGCGCCAACGAGCACGGCAAGCACGTCTTCGACCTGGTGGCCGGTCGCGACTTCACCTGGGACGGCACCATCGAGGCCGCGGAGGTGCGCGCAGGTGACCCCGCTCCGGACGGCTCGGGTCCGCTGGAGCTGGCCCGCGGCGTGGAGATGGGCCACATCTTCCAGCTGGGCCGCAAGTTCGCCGAGGCGCTGGACCTGAAGGTGCTCGACGAGAACGGCAAGCTGGTCACCGTCACCATGGGCTCCTACGGCGTCGGGGTCTCCCGGGCCGTGGCCGCCATCGCCGAGTCGATGCACGACGAGCTGGGCCTGGTCTGGCCGCGGTCGATCGCCCCGGCCGACGTCCACCTGGTCGCCACCGGCAAGGACGCCGCGGTCCTCGAGTACGCCGAGACGCTCGCCGGTGAGCTCGTCGCCGCCGGGCTGACCGTGCTCTTCGACGACCGGCCCAAGGTCAGCCCCGGGGTGAAGTTCAAGGACGCCGAGCTGCTGGGCATGCCGACGATCGTCACGGTGGGCCGCGGCCTGGCCGAGGGCGTCATCGAGGTGCGCGACCGCGCCACCGGCGAGCGCTCGGAGGTGCCGGTCGCCGAGGCCGCCACCGCCGTCCTCACCGCCGTCCGTGCGTGAGGTCCCCCTCGCCGAGCACCTGCAGCTGACCGCGCAGAGCGTCGAGGCCAACCTGGGCCACGGTGACCAGGTGGGCGCGCCGCGGCCGATCGACCACACCGCCGCCTTCCGCTCGCGGAGGGCGGCGGTGGCCGCGGGGGAGGAGCTCACTCGTGCCGGTTACCGGGTCGACGGGGTGTACCGGCGGCTGGCCACCGTCTGGCTGGAGTTCAGCGCGATGACCGCGGTCGACCACGCCACGGCCGCCGCCTTCACCCGCGAGGTCGTCGGCATCATCGGGCGGCACGGCGGTCGCTACGACGGCTGGGGCGGCTTCCTGGTCCCGGGTGAGGACACGAGCTCCACCTCGTAGCCGTCGGCGTCCTCCAGGTAGGCGGCCCGGTGGTCCGGACCGCCCGCGAACGGGTGCCGGTCGGGGAACAGCAGCGTCCAGCCGTGCGCCGGGGCCTCGGCGACCAGGGTGTCGAGGTCGTCGTCAACCCAGAACGCCAGGTGGTTCAGCCCGGGGGACCGGCGGTCGTGCCGGTCGCCGGTCAGTGCGGGTGACTGCTCGAGGACGACGTAGGTGTCACCGCTGCGCCAGGACCGGCCGTGCTCGAAGGACTGGAACGGCTCGGCACCCAGCCGGGTGAGCAGCCACCCCCAGGACCGCTCGGCGCGCGCCAGGTCGGGCACCCACAGCTCCACGTGGTGGAGGAACCCGCCGCCCGCCACCGCCTGCACGCTCGCACCGGACCCCTGCGGGAGGTCCGCGCCGGGCTCGGGTCCGTGCTCGTGCGCCACATCTGGCATCATGGTCGGTCGAACACGGTGGTGGCGGCCCTCTCACCGTTCCCGCCCGTGTCCATCGCCCTGCCCCGGCCGTATCCCCACGCGTCCGTCCGGCGGGCAACCACACACGCTCGAAAGGCACACCACACTCGTGGCCACCAAGATCAAGCTCATGCGCCTGGGCAAGATGCGCGCGCCGTACTACCGCATCGTCGTCGCCGACGCCCGCACCAAGCGTGACGGTCGTTCGATCGAGACGATCGGCAAGTACCACCCGAAGGAGGACCCGTCCTTCATCGAGGTCGACGGCGAGCGCGCCGCCTACTGGCTCGGTGTCGGCGCCCAGCCGACCGAGGCCGTGCGGGCCATCCTCCGGGTGACCGGCGACTGGCAGAAGTTCAAGGGCGAGCCGGCTCCGGCCCCCATGCTCGTCGCGGCCCCCAAGGCCGACAAGAAGGCCGTCTACGAGGAGGCCGCCCGCGCCGCCATGGGCGAGCCGGCTGCTGACGCCACCACCCCGAAGAAGAAGGCCGCCCCCAAGGCCGACGCTGCCCCGGCTGCCGACGCTGCCCCGGCCGCTGACGCCGCCCCGGCTGCCGACGCCCCGGTCGCCGCTGCTGAGCCGGCTGCGGCCGAGCCGGCTGCCGCCGCCGAGACGCCCGCCGAGTAAGACGTGCTGGAAGAGGCGCTCGAGCACCTGGTCAAGGGCATCGTCGACAACCCCGACGACGTCGTGGTCGACCTGGTCAACGGCCGGCGTGGCAAGACCCTCGAGGTCCGGGTCCACCCCGAGGACCTCGGCAAGGTCATCGGCCGCGGCGGGCGCACCGCCAAGGCGCTGCGCCAGGTCATGACCGGTGTCGGTGGACGTGGCCTGCGGGTCGACGTCGTCGACACCGACGGGCGCTGAGCACTCCCGGCGCCCTTGGCGCCACCCCGCAGGACCCCGACACCGTGGTGGTCGGCCGCATCGGCCGGCCCCACGGTGTCCGTGGTCAGGTCACCGTCGAGGTCCGCACCGACGACCCCGACCTGCGCTTCGCCCCCGGGACGGCGCTGCTCACCGAGCCGGCCGCGCGTGGCCCGCTCACCGTCGAGGCCGCCCGGTGGCACAGCGGCACGCTGCTGCTCACCCTCGCCCTGCCCGACGGCACGGTCGTCGCTGACCGCGAGGCCGCCGACGCGCTGCGCAACACCATGCTGCTGGTCCCGCTCGCGGAGCTGCCGCCGCTGGAGGACCCCGACTCCTTCTACGACCACCAGCTGGTCGGGCTGGCCGCGGTGCTGCCCGACGGCTCACCGATCGGTGAGGTCACCGGCGTCCGGCACGAGGGCACCGAGCTGCTCGTGCTGACCCGCACCGGCGGCGGGGAGCTGCTGGTGCCGTTCGTGAGCGCCATCGTGCCCACCGTCGACCTGGCGGCGGGGCGGCTGGTCGTCGACCCGCCCGAGGGGCTCCTGGACCTGTGAGCGCCGGACCCGGGACGCCCTTCCGCGTCGACGTCCTCACGATCTTCCCCGAGTACCTCGCGCCGCTGGGCCAGTCGCTGCTGGGCAAGGCAGCCCAGCGCGGGCTGGTCGAGATCGGGGTGCACGACCTGCGGCAGTGGACCGACGACGTCCACCGCACGGTCGACGACTCCCCGTACGGCGGCGGCCCCGGCATGGTCATGCGCCCCGAGCCCTGGGGCCGGGCACTCGAGGCGGTGCGCCCGCCGGGGACGCGGCTCGTCGTCCCCACCCCGGCCGGTCGCCCGTTCACCCAGGCGGTGGCCGCGCAGTGGGCCACCGAGCCCGGTCTGGTGTTCGCCTGCGGCCGCTACGAGGGCATCGACCAGCGGGTCGCCGACTGGGCCGCGTCCTCCGGGCCGGTCTCGGAGGTCTCGATCGGCGACTACGTGCTGGCCGGCGGTGAGTCCGCGGTGCTGGTCATGGTCGAGGCGGTCACCCGGCTGATCCCCGGCGTCGTGGGCAACACCGACTCCGTGGAGTTCGACTCGCACGCCGACGGCCTGCTCGAGGGCCCGTCCTACACCCGCCCCGCCTCCTGGCAGGGGCTCGACGTCCCGCCGGTGCTGCTGTCCGGCGACCACGCCGCGATCGCCCGCTGGCGGCGTGGGCAGTCGTTGCGGCGCACCGCCGACCGCCGTCCCGACCTGCTGGCCGCCCTCCCCGAGGGGGCCCTGGGCGCCGCTGACCGGGCGGCCCTGGACGCCGACCCGCCGGGCCGGGCGTGACCGCTGCACCCTGGGTGCGCCCGGCGAGCCGGGTGCTGGTGATCGACCCGCAGCAGCGGGTGCTGCTGCTGGGCTCGCGGGGGCCGGCGCCGCGGCCCGGGACGCCGGTGCGCTTCTGGTACACCCCCGGCGGTGGCGTCGAGGACGGCGAGGACCTGCGCACCGCTGCGGTCCGTGAGCTGGCCGAGGAGTTGGGCCTGGTCGTCGAGCCCTCCGCGCTGGAGGGCCCGGTGTGGCTGCGCCGACACGTGTGGCCGTGGGGGGAGACCGTCGTCGACTCCCGGGAGACCTACTTCGCGCTGCGGGGCGTCGTCCACACCGTCGACGCGAGCGGGCGCACCGCCGAGGAGCTGGCCGCCGACCAGCCGCACCGCTGGTGGTCGGCCGACGAGCTCGCCACCAGCACGCAGTCCTTCGCGCCGGGCTCCCTGGCCCGGGTGCTCCCGGAGGTGCTGACGAGCCCCTGGGCGGGGCCGCCACGCATCGTCGACTGAAGATGTGGCACAGTAGAGAGCTGCTGCAGGCCGCCGGGGGAACCCCGGGGGTGGCTCCGCTCCCGTACCGGGCGGTGGAGCGCAGCCACCCGGTACTGAGGCACCGGGACACCGCTGCCCGTACCACGACGACTTTCCGCTAGAACTGAGGACTGCTGCGATGAACACCCTGGACGCCCTCGACAACGTGTCGCTGCGCGACGACATCCCCACCTTCCGCCCCGGCGACACCGTGAAGGTGCACGTGCGGGTCATCGAGGGCACGCGCTCCCGTGTGCAGGTGTTCCAGGGCGTGATCATCCGGCGCCAGGGTGGCGGCATCCGCGAGACCTTCACCGTCCGCAAGGTCAGCTTCGGCGTCGGCGTGGAGCGCACCTTCCCGGTGCACACCCCCGTGCTGGAGAAGATCGAGGTCCTGACCCGCGGTGACGTCCGCCGGGCCAAGCTGTACTACCTCCGCGAGCTGCGCGGCAAGAAGGCCAAGATCAAGGAGAAGCGCGAGATCGTCTCCCGCTGACCCACTGCACGTCCCGACCGGCCCGGCTGCGCTCCGCAGCCGGGCCGGTCGTGTCTCCGGGTCGGGCGCGGCCGGCGGGCGGGTCGCCGGTGGCCCGGGACGGCGGACCGTACGCTGGGCCGTGATGAGCACGCACGGGCCTGATGAGCCGGCCGACCCCCGTCCCGGCGAGCCCACCGACCCCGCCTCCGGTGGGGCATCGGCTGCCAGCGGTCGAGGCAACCACGCGGCGGTGAAGAAGGGCTCCCTGCTGCGCGAGCTGCCGGTGCTGCTGGTGATCGCCTTCGTGCTGGCGCTGGTGGTCAAGACCTTCCTGGTGCAGGCCTTCTTCATCCCCTCGGGGTCGATGGAGCAGACGCTGCACGGCTGCACCGGCTGTACCGGCGACCGCGTGCTGGTCAACAAGGTGCCCTACTGGTTCGGCGAGCCGCGGCCCGGCGACATCGTGGTGTTCCGCGGGCCCGACACCTGGTCCCCGGAGATCTCGGTCGCGGAGCCGGGCAACTGGGTCTCCGGTGCGCTGCTGACCGTGGGCCGCGCCATCGGCGTCGCGCCGCCGAGCGAGGACGACTACGTCAAGCGCGTGATCGCCACCGCCGGGCAGACGGTCGAGTGCTGCGACTCCGAGGGCCGGGTGCTGGTCGACGGGCAGCCGCTGGACGAGCCGTACATCTACCAGAACTCCCCGCTGGGTGCCGGTGGCCAGGCCGGCCGCGAGTTCAGCCCGGTCGTCGTCCCCGAGGGGCGGCTGTGGGTGATGGGCGACCACCGCTCGGCGTCGGCGGACTCCAAGGCGCACATGCAGGACCAGTACGCCGGCACCATCGCCGTGGACGACGTCATCGGCAAGGCCGCGCTGATCGTCTGGCCGATCGACCGGTTCGGGGTGCTGCACGCACCGCACATCCAGCCGCAGCAGGCCCAGGGCCAGGCGGCGCCCGGCGTGGGCGACGTCCAGCAGCCGGTGCAGGGCGCGGCCGCGCTCGCCGTCCCGTACGTGCTCGGGCTGGCCGGTGCGGTGCCGCTCACGGCCGGACGTCGTCGGCTGCGGCTGCGCAGGGCGCGGTTGACCGGGCCCTCCCGCCGTCCGCCCCGCACCGGGTGGCGGCGCATCCGGCGGCCGGCGCACACCCGCCCCGGCCGCGAGACCGACCCGCGCTGAGGGCGGTCCGGCGCCGTCCTCCTCCGCCCGGGGGAGACGCCTGAGCGCACGGCTCCGGGACCACACCGCACCGTCCGATGGGACGGACGGCGAGCCGGTCCCCGTTCCCCCGGGGACCGGCTCGCCACCCTCGGTGCCGGGGTGTTCCAGCGGACACTGACGGGCCCGGTGCGCCGACGTAGTGTCGGCAGGCGATGGCTGCCCGACCCCTCCCCGCCGGACCCCGTCCCCGCCGCACGGTGGTGGACGAGGGTCGTGACGAGCTCTGGGCCATGGAGGGTCAGCTGCGTCGCCGCGGCTTCACCGCCATCGCCGGCACCGACGAGGCCGGCCGTGGCGCCTGCGCCGGACCGCTGGTGGCCGCGGCCTGCGTGCTGCCCGCCGGTCGGCGCGGGCGGGTGCCGGGGCTGGCGGACTCCAAGCTGCTCAACCCCGCCACGCGCGAGGAGGTCTACGCCGAGGTGGTCGACCGCGCCGTGGCCTGGTCGGTGGTGTCGGTCCCCGTGGGCGAGCTGGACGCCCGGGGGATGCACGTGACCAACATCGAGGCGCTGCGCCGCGCCGTCCGCGCGCTGGAGCCCGGGCCGGACTACGTCCTGTCCGACGGGTTCCCGGTCAGCGGGCTGTCCCAGCCCTCGCTCGCGGTCTGGAAGGGCGACCGGGTCGCGGCCTGCGTGGCGGCGGCGTCGGTGCTGGCCAAGGTGACGCGCGACCGGGTGATGGTCGAGCTGGACGGACGCTTCCCCGAGTACGGCTTCGCCGAGCACAAGGGCTACATCACCGACGTGCACAGCGCGGCCCTCGACCGCCACGGCCCGTGCAGCGAGCACCGGATGCGCTTCGTCAACGTGGCCCGCGCCCGGGACGCGCACGCGGCGCGCACGGGGCCGGTGTCGGCAGCGCCCGCCATGCACGATGATGGACCGGTGCCGCCCGGGTCCCCGGTCGCGGCACTGACGTCCCCGGCACCGATGGAGCACGCGCGATGAGCACCGAGGACCTCGAGAAGTACGAGACCGAGATGGAGCTGCAGCTCTATCGCGAGTACAAGGACATCGTCCGCCAGTTCTCCTACGTCGTGGAGACCGAGCGGCGCTTCTACCTGGCCAACAGCGTCGACCTCCAGGTCCGTGACGCCGGGGGAGAGGTGTTCTTCGAGCTGAGGCTCTCCGACGCCTGGGTGTGGGACATGTACCGCCCCGCCCGCTTCGTGAAGAACGTGCGGGTCGTGACGTTCAAGGACGTCAACGTCGAGGAGCTGGACAAGCCCGACCTCGAGCTGCCCGACAACCCGCGCCTGCCCTGACCTGCGCTCCACCGGGTCAGCCTCCCCGCGGCTGACCCAGGCCGGCCGGTCGTCGTCCACAGCCGGGGGCGTCGTCCACAGACCCGCTCAGGTCCTGGCGGGACCGGTCACGGACCGGCGACGGTCCTGGGGTGCCCACTCCCCAGAACACCTCCCCGCCCGGCCGGCGTGCCGCGCTCGGCGCCTACGGCGAGCGGGTGGCCGCGCGCGTGCTCACCGACGCCGGGCTGACGGTCCTCGACCGCAACTGGCGCTGCCGCGACGGTGAGCTCGACCTGGTCGCCCGCGACGGGGACGCACTCGTCTTCTGCGAGGTCAAGACCAGGACCGGCAGCGGCTTCGGCTCCCCGGCCGAGGCCGTCACCGCGGCCAAGCGCCGCCGGCTGCGGGTCCTGGCCAGCGCCTGGCTCTCCGCCCACGACCACCACGCCCCCGACCTGCGCTTCGACGTGGTGGGAGTGCAGGTCCCCGCCGTCGGCCGGCCGCAGGTCACCCACCTGCGGAACGCGTTCTGATGAGCCTGGCCCGTACGTGGTCGGTGGGGCTGGTCGGTGTGCGCGGGGCGATGGTCGAGGTGGAGGTCGACCTGGCGGCCGGTGTCCCCACCGTCGTGCTGGTCGGGCTGCCCGACGCCGTGGTGCGCCAGTCGGTGGACCGGGTCCGCGCCGCGGTGGTCAACAGCGGCCACGACTTCCCGCTGCGCCGGGTGACCATCGGGCTGTCGCCGGCGGCGATGCCCAAGCAGGGCAGCGGGTTCGACCTGGCCCTGGCCGTGGCCGTGCTGGCCGCGGCGCGCGTGCTGCCCGCGGCACGCGTCGGCGACCTGGTGCTCCTGGGCGAGCTGGGCCTGGACGGGACGCTGCGCGCGGTGCGCGGCGTGCTCCCGGCGGTGCTCGCCGCCGCGGCCGCCGGTCATCGGCAGGTCGTCGTCCCGCGGGACAACGCCGACGAGGCGGGGCTGGTGGAGGGCATCGAGGTGCTGGCCGCCGGCAGCCTCGGCGAGGTGGTGGCGCACCTGGCCGGCCGCTCACCACTGTCCCCGCACGAGCGTGGGGACACCGCCGCCGCGCCGCCGGGCCCCGACCTCGCCGACGTCGTCGGGCAGGCGGCCGGCCGCCGGGCGGTGGAGGTCGCTGCGGCCGGCGGGCACCACCTGTTCCTGGCCGGGCCGCCCGGTGCGGGCAAGACCATGCTCGCCGAGCGGCTGCCCGGCCTGCTGCCGCCCCTGGACGAGCGCGCGGCCCTGGAGGTGACCGCCATCGCCTCGATCGCCGGGACGCTGCCACCCGGCGCGCCGTTGGTGACCCGGCCGCCGTTCGAGGCGCCGCACCACTCCGCGACGATGGCCTCCCTGGTCGGTGGTGGTTCCGGGCAGATCCGCCCCGGTGCACTGTCCCGCGCCCACCTCGGCGTGCTGTTCATGGACGAGGCGCCCGAGTTCGCGCGCACCGTGCTGGACACGATGCGCCAGCCGCTGGAGCGCGGCGAGGTGACCATCCACCGGGCCAGCGGCTCGGCGACGTTCCCGTGCCGGGCGCAGCTCGTGCTGGCAGCCAACCCCTGCCCGTGCGCGAGCGCGGCCGGCGACACCGCCTGCACGTGCAGCCCGCTGGAGCGCCGCCGCTACCAGTCACGGCTGTCCGGGCCGCTGCTGGACCGCATCGACCTGCGGGTCACCCTGCCGCCGGTCACCCGGGCCGCCTGGCTCGACGGCACGGGCGACCCCGAGCCCACTGCTGCGGTGGCCCAGCGGGTGCACCGGGCGCGGGCGGTCGCCGCCGAGCGGATGGCCGGCACCGGGCTGTCGGTGAACGGCCAGGTCCCGGGCCGGCTCCTCCGCGAGCGCTGGCGGCCCTCCCGGGCGTCGCTGGCCCTGGCCGAGCGGGCGCTCGAGCGGGGGTCGATCTCCGTGCGCGGCTTCGACCGCGTGCTGCGGGTCGCCTGGACCGTCGCGGACCTGGCAGGACGCACGGTGCCCAGCGCCGACGACGTCGCCGAGGCCCTCGGGATGCGGCTCCAGCGGGTGGCGGCATGACCGCCGGTGGGGGAGAGGTGCCCGCCGAGGTGCGGCTGGCGCGGGCCTGGTTGTCTCGCGCGGTCGAACCCGGCTCGGTCGCCATGTGGCAGTTCGTGAGCGAGGCCGGGCCGGTCGTGGCCGCGGCGGCCCTGCGCGCCGGCCGCGCACCGCGGGCGGTGCAGGCGCTGGTCGGTGCCCGGGCCCAGGAGGACCTCAGCCTGGGCGACCTCGCCCGCGTACAGCGCGCCGGTGGCCGTCTGGTCGCCCCCGAGGACGCCGAGTGGCCGGCCGCTGCGCTGCACTGCCTGACACTGCGGGCGCTGGAGCAGCAGGCCGAGGACGGTGACCGCCCGCGGGACCGCACGACGTCCCTGGTGCCCCCGCTGGCCCTCTGGGTGCGCGGCGACCACCCGCTCGACGAGCTCGTGGACCGGTCGGTGGCGCTGGTCGGTTCCCGGGCCTCGACCGCCTACGGCGAGCACGTCGCCGCCGAGCTGGCGCACGGGCTGGGGGAGCGGGGCTGGACCACCGTCTCCGGCGGTGCGTTCGGCATCGACGCCGCCGCCCATCGCGGCTCGCTGGCCGCCGGGGCGCCGACCGTCGTCGTCCTGGCCTGCGGGGTCGACCGGGCCTACCCGAGCGGGCACTCGGCACTGTTCGCTCGGGTGCTCGAGGACGGGCTGCTGGTCAGCGAGTGGCCGCCGGGCTGCGCCCCGCTGCGGCACCGGTTCCTGGTGCGCAACCGGCTCATCGCCGCCCTCACCCGGGGCACCGTGGTGGTGGAGGCCGCGGCCCGGTCCGGCGCACAGGCGACGGCCCACCGGGCACGCGACCTCGGGCGGTCGGTGATGGCTGTCCCCGGGCCGGTGACGAGTGCCATGAGCGTGGGGTGCCACGAGCTGCTGCGGGACAGCGAGCGCGGGGCCAGGCTGGTCACGTCCGCGGCCCAGGTGGTGGAGGCGGTGGGCCGGATCGGGGAGGACCTCGCCGCGCCGGTGCACGGGCCGGCGTCCGTCGCCGACTCGCTGTCCGACGTCGCCCGGCGGGTGCTGGACGCCTGCCCGGTGCGGGTCGGGGTGCCCCCGGAGCGGCTGGCGAGCGTGGCCGGGTGCGAGGTGCTCGACGTCCTGCGGGTGCTGCCGGCCCTGGAGCTGCACGGGCTGGTCGAGTGGACCGGCACCGGCTGGCGGGTGGCTCCGCGGCCCCGTGATCGGTAGCGCACGACCGGTCCACGGCGCGCCACGTTGACCGGCCGTGCCCGCCGACGGACGCTCCCACCATGGCCACCGGATCCGCTCAGCTGCGCGCGGCACTGCCGCCGGCGCTGGCGGAGTCGCTGGACGGCTGGCAGGAGCACCTGAGCCTGCAGCGCGACCTGTCCGAGCACACCGTGCGCGGTTACGTCGGTGACGTCGTGTCGCTGCTGGACCACCTGGTCCGGCGCGGTGGGGCGACCGTCGCCGATCTGGACCTCGCGGCCCTGCGCAGCTGGCTCGCGCTGGGCCGCACGCGTGGCGACAGCCGTTCCACCACCGCGCGCCGCGCCGCCTCGGCCCGTTCGTTCACCGCCCACCTGCGGCGCAGCGGGCAGACCGCCGAGGACGTCGGGCTGCGGCTGTCCAGCCCCAAGGCCCACCGCACGCTGCCCGGGGTGCTGGCCGCCGACCAGGCGCGCGCGGTGCTGGACCACGCGGCGCTCCCGGCCGAGGACGAGGACGCCGCGGGCACGGCGCTGCGGCTGCGCAACGCGCTGGTCGTCGAGCTGCTGTACGCCAGCGGCATCCGGGTCGGCGAGCTAGTCGGACTGGACGTCGACGACGTCGACCACGGCCGCCGGCTGCTGCGGGTCCTGGGCAAGGGCCGCAAGGAGCGCAGCGTCCCCTTCGGGGTGCCCGCGGCCAAGGCGCTGGAGACCTGGCTGACCCGTGGCCGGCCGGTGCTCGCCACCGCGACCAGCGGCCCGGCGCTGCTGCTCGGCGTCCGCGGCGGGCGACTCGACCCGCGCGAGGCCCGGCGGCTGGTGCACGCCGCGATCGCGGCCACCCCGGGTACCCCGGACACCGGTCCGCACGGGCTGCGGCACTCGGCGGCCACGCACGTCCTGGAGGGCGGAGCCGACCTCCGCAGCGTTCAGGAACTGCTGGGTCACGCTAGCCTCGCGACCACGCAGGTCTACACGCACGTGACGGTCGAGCGGCTGCGGGCGGTCCACGCCCGCGCCCACCCCCGAGCGTGAGGAGCACAGCGGTGCACACAGCAGCAACGGTCGAGCGGGGGAGTACGGGTGTCTGAGGCAACGGTGCAGCAGGTCGAGCAGAGCGAGGACCCCGACGCCGGCATCGCGGAGCTGTGGGCGCGCTACGTCGTCGACCGGGAGACCGGGCTGCGCGACCGGCTGATCCTGCACTACGCCCCGCTGGTGAAGTACGTCGCCGGCCGGGTCGGCAGCGGTCTGCCCGCGCACGTCGAGCAGGCCGACCTGGTCTCCTACGGCACCTTCGGGCTCATCGACGCCATCACCCGGTTCGAGCCCTCCCGGGAGATCAAGTTCGAGAGCTACGCGATGGCCCGCATCCGCGGCGCGATCATCGACGAGCTGCGCTCGACCGACTGGATCCCGCGCTCGGTGCGGATGAAGGCGCGTCAGTTCGAGCGCACGGTGGCCGCCCTCGAGGCGAAGTTCCAGCGGAACCCGACCGAGGAGGAGATCGCCGACGAGATGGAGATGGACGTCGAGGAGGTGCGCAAGTTCCTCGGGCAGCTCTCCCTGGTCAACGTCGTGGCCCTCGACGAGCTCCTCGTCGACGACGACGGCTCGGCCCCGCGCCTGGTCGACACCCTCCGGGACACCAGCGCCCTGGACCCGCAGGCGATGGCCGAGCACGGTGAGGCCCGGCAGCTGCTGGCCCGCGCCGTCGAGCAGCTCCCCGAGCGGGAGAAGGTCGTCGTCAGCCTCTACTACTTCGAGGGCCTGACCCTGGCCGACATCGGCCGCGTGCTCGGGGTGACCGAGAGCCGGATCTGCCAGCTGCACACCAAGGCGGTCCTGCACCTGCGCGGCAAGCTCGCCGACATCGCCTGACCGGCGCGGACGGGAGGCGGTCGGTGGAGGAACTGCGCTCGTCCCGGCTCCGGCTGCGCGGGTGGCGGCCCGACGACGTCGACTTCCTCTTCGACCTGTACTCCCGGTGGGAGGTGCAGCGTCACATCGGGCTGGTGCCGCGGGTGATGACCGACCGCGCCGAGGCCCAGGAGCGGCTGGACCGGCTGGCGGCCCACCCGCAGCCGGACCCGCTGGGTGTCTGGGCGGTGGCGCGGGAGGACGACGGGCGCCTGCTCGGCGTGCTGCTGCTCAAGAGCATCCCGGCCTCCGGTACCGGGACGCCCGCGCAGCCCTCGGGTGACGTCGAGATCGGCTGGCACTTCCACCCCGACGCCTGGGGGCACGGCTACGCGACCGAGGCCGCCGCGCTGGTGCTCGGCCGCGCTCTCGAGGCCGGCCTGCCGCGGGTCGTCGCGGTCACCCACCCGGAGAACACCGCATCCCAGGCGGTGTGCCGGCGGATCGGGATGGTCCATCAAGGCCGCACGGACCGGTACTACGACGCGACCTGCGAGCTCTTCACCGCCACCCGCGACTGACCCGCGCGGGGTCAGTCCCCGGGCGGTGGCGGAGTACCGGGCGCGCCCGGGACGGACCCCAGCAGCGGCTGTGCCCCGGGCGGGTTGCGGTGCCCCTCCTCCCACGGCAGCTTGCCCGTCGAGTCGGGCCAGACCAGCTGCAGGACCTCGATCGCGCCGTAGAACTGCTCGGCGACCGACGTCCGCGGGTCGTCGTCCACCCGCAGGAACACCACCGGGGACGTGGCGTCGGTCAGCGCGGTGGTGGTGACGCCGGGGTCGAACCGGGCGCCGCCGCGCACGGCCTCGCCGACCAGGTTGAGGTACTTCTCGCCGGCCTCGAACGGCAGCCCGAGCACGATGACCTCCGGATGGCCCAGGGCCGTCAGCCCCACGGTGGTGGACCACCGCGGGTCGCCGGGGTTGCCGCCACCGTGCAGCACCGCCCAGCCGAAGCGGTCGATGACCCGCTCCAGGTCGCGCCGCACCTGCTCGGCGCTCGGGTCCTGCGCGGCGTCCGTCCCGGGGACGTCCCCGGAGGGCGCGGCCGCGGGCTCCGGCTTGGGCTTGCGTCGGAATCGCACCCCTGGACCGTAGCCGGGCGCCGGTCCGCCGTCGGCGATCCGACCGCTCAGCCCCACGGCAGCAGCCGGACCCGTGGTGGTCGCAGCAGCGACAGCGGGTCCAGGTAGGTCCCGCCGCGGCGCAGCCCCCAGTGCAGGCAGGCGTCGGCCGGGCAGCCGGCGTGCCCGGCGGTCAGCTCGCCGAGCGGTGTCCCGAGTCCCACCGCCTGACCGGCGGCCACGGAGGGGACGACCGGCTCGTAGGTCGTCCGCAGCCCACCGGGGTGGTCGACGCTGACCACCGGGCGTCCGGCCACCAGGCCGGCGAAGACCACGACGCCGGCAACCGCGGCGAGCACGGGCCGGCCCGGGACGGCGGCGAGGTCGACACCCCGGTGCCCGGGCGCGTACGGGGAGGGCGGCGGCACGAACGGCCGGGTCACCGTCGGCCCACCGGTGAAGGGCCAGCCCCACAGCGCGGTCGCCGGAGCGGTCGGGACGGGTGCGGCGGAGGCGGTGGGCGCGCCGGGCAGGGCCAGCGCCAGCACGGCGGAGGCGACCAGCAGACGTCGGAGGGGCACGCGGTCAGCCTGGTGCGGCCACGGCGCCGGGCACCGCGTCAGGACGGGCACGTGGACGAACGGGTGGGCTGGGGACGACCCGGTCCGCGAGCCGCTGTGCACCGCGTATGCTCAGCGGTGCGGTCCGCCTCCGGCGGGCCGACTTCGCGTGTCCGCCTCCCGCTGCTGCAGCGGGCCGGTCGCCACCTCGGTCCCGTTCCCCGGAACGGGTTCGGTGGCGCGGTGCGGGCACCAGGGCGGGCCACCACACGGTGCCCGCGACAACCGAGCAGCGCGGACCGGCCCCGGCCGGCCGCGCACGAGAAGGAAGGCGGCGCCACGTGGCAGTCGTCAGCATGAAGAACCTGCTCGACAGCGGGGTCCACTTCGGGCACCAGACCCGTCGCTGGAACCCGAAGATGAAGCGCTTCATCTTCACCGAGCGCAACGGCATCTACATCATCGACATCCAGCAGACGCTGGGTTACATCGACCAGGCCTACGAGTTCGTGAAGCAGACCGTCGCCCACGGCGGTTCGATCATGTTCATCGGGACCAAGCGCCAGGCGCAGGAGGTCATCGCCGAGCAGGCGACCCGCGTCGGCATGCCCTACGTGAACCAGCGGTGGCTGGGCGGCATGCTCACCAACTTCCAGACCGTCTACAAGCGGCTGGAGCGCATGAAGGAGCTCGAGGAGCTCGAGCAGACCGGCGCGCTGGTCAGCCTGTCGAAGAAGGAGCAGCTGGTCCTCTCCCGCGAGCGGATCAAGCTGGAGCGCTCCCTCGGTGGCATCCGTGACATGAAGAAGGTGCCGAGCGCCGTCTGGATCGTGGACACCAAGAAGGAGCACATCGCCGTCGGCGAGGCGCGCAAGCTCAACATCCCCGTCGTCGCGATCCTCGACACCAACTGCGACCCCGACGAGGTCGACTACAAGATCCCGGGCAACGACGACGCCATCCGCAGCACCGCGCTGTTGACCCGCGTCATCGCCGACGCCGTCGCCGAGGGCCTGCAGGCCCGTTCGGCCGCGCAGGCCAACGCCGGCCGTGGCGAGGACGCCGCCGTCGTGCCGGCCGCCGAGCCGCTGGCCGACTGGGAGCGTGAGCTGCTGACCGGTGGCGACGCCGCGGCTGCCCCGGCCGACGACGCCACCGCCACCCCGCTGCCCGAGACCCCGGCCGAGGCGCCGGCGGTCACGGCCACCGAGGTCGCCCCGGTCGAGGGTGTGCCGGCCACCGGCAGCACCGAGACCGGGACCCAGGGCGCCCAGAACGGCTGACCCATCGGCGCCGCCCCTCCCGCTCCGGCGGTGAGGGGCGGCGCCGCTGCATGCCCGGCCCCGCCGGGCGCGCTCCGCACCGTCGGGCCCGCACCGCCCGGGGCCCCGAGCCCGCACCCACCACGAGATCAGAGGAAGTGACAATCATCAACCCTCCTCTCTTCATTAAACTCTACTCACCTTTCTTCATAATTCCACCACTACTTCCATACTCTTCTATTTCTTAACCTACCATTCCTATAAATTAAATTTTCCAATTTCCTTCGTCCATCTCAATTATCTACTCCCCCACCCATTATATATTACTCTTCCTTCTCTCATCACTATATTACATCTATCTCAACTACTCCCCTCCTTCCAACTACATATTCTACCTCATCATTTCACTTCATTCTTCCCTCTTCTATTTCACATTCCCCTCTTATCTTCCCTCCGACTCTCCCTATCATTCTTTTCTATCCTCACTTTCTCCTCATATATATCCTTTACTCCATATCTTTCCCGGGATATTATTTTTCTGTTGTATACATCCTTATAACTGTGTTTCACTCATCTTTCACACGCGCTCGCTCACGAGCGCATGTTTATTAATGTCTCTGCTCTCGCGCGCGTTGTATCTCACGAGCGCACGCGCACGCACACGACCATGTATAGAGATAGATAGAGACAGTAGCGTGACTCCTCTGTATAGCGAGTCTTTTGTCTGATGTGTTATTAATTCATGTTCTTGGTGTATTGAGAGCGCTACATATACCCGTGTCTGTGTGTGTATCTCACAGATATTTTTATGCTATTAACGATACAGAGTCCGCGGCCTCCCCTTATCATACTTCCATTATTATTTCATCCCTATCCTCTCACACCATCGCTCTCTCTACGCATTGCTTTGCCTAGATTCATGAGGCGGCTATGCGACGTACTTGTGAATTCTCACTCTCACACGCGCAGAATAATGACTCACGCGCATCGCACACTCACTTGCCCATAAATTGGATTTTTAGATTATGTTACAGCAATTGTGTGTGTGCGACACGATCATCCCGCGCTTCATAGACACACGGCAATAGAGATAGATATAGAGAGATAGATTATAGAATACTAGTTCTTCAGTGCAGAACAGCAATTTCCCCCACGACTGACCCGCGATGGTGTGTGTGTGTCTTCCCCGTCCCTCCAAAGGGGCGGTGGCCGGGTGGCCTGTCGGGTTGATAGAGAGAGAGAGGAGTTGAGGTGATGAGGTGGTGTGTGTTACCCGCGCGCTCATGCGGCACGATCGACCGACACCCCACCGAACGATGACGAGGAACCACGTGACCGACTCGCGACCTGCCGGCAACCCCGAGGGGCTGCTGTTCGCGCCCGCCTCCTCCGCTCCCACCGACGGGCGGGGGTACCGGCGCGTGCTGCTCAAGCTCTCCGGTGAGGCCTTCGGCGGTGGCAGCGTCGGCGTCGACGGCGGCATCGTGCGCAACATCGCCGAGCAGCTGGCCGAGGTCGTGCACGGCGGCACCCAGGTGGCCGTCGTCGTCGGTGGTGGCAACTTCTTCCGCGGCGCCGAGCTGCAGAACACCGGCATCGACCGCCGGCACGCCGACTACATGGGCATGCTCGGCACGGTCATGAACGCCCTGGCCCTGCAGGGCTTCTGCGAGCAGGTGGGCCTGGAGACCCGGGTGCAGACCGCCATCACCATGGGCCAGGTCGCCGAGCCCTACATCCCGCGCAAGGCCGTGCGGCACATGGAGAAGGGCCGGCTGGTCATCTTCGGCGCCGGCGCCGGCATGCCCTACTTCTCCACCGACACCGTGGCCGCCCAGCGCGCGCTGGAGATCGGCTGCCAGGTGCTGCTCATGGCCAAGAACGGCGTCGACGGCGTGTACGACGACGACCCGCGCACCAACCCGGCGGCGACCATGTACGAGGACCTGGACTACGCGACCGTGCTGGCCAAGCAGCTCAAGGTCGCCGACGCCACCGCCATCTCCCTGTCCATGGACAACAAGATGCCGATCGTGGTGTTCAACCTGCTGGAGGACGGCAACATCGCGCGTGCGTCGGCAGGTGAGAGGATCGGCACGCTGATCAGCGACCAGTCCTGACCGGTCGCACCTGAGCGGGACGGCGCACGCCGGGCACCGTCCCGCTCGAGAACCGCACATCCCACGGCCAGCACGGCGGCTCCGGCCGCAGGAGGAGAGAACCCCGTGATCGACGACACCCTGCTCGATGCCGAGGAGCGGATGGACAAGGCCCTGTCGGTCGCCCGCGAGGACCTCGGCTCCGTCCGCACCGGCCGCGCCGCCCCGTCGATGTTCAACAAGATCGTCGTCGAGTACTACGGCGCCATGACCCCGGTGTCGCAGATGGCCTCCATCACCGTGCCCGAGGCGCGGATGGCGGTCATCAAGCCCTACGACGCCGGCCAGCTCAACGCGATCGAGAAGTCGATCCGCAACTCCGACCTGGGCGTCAACCCCACCAACGACGGGCAGCTGATCCGGGTCAACTTCCCGCAGCTGACCGAGGAGCGTCGTCGCGACCTGGTCAAGCAGGCCCGGTCCAAGGGCGAGGACGCCAAGGTCGCGATCCGCAACGTGCGGCGTCGCGCCAAGGAGGAGCTGGACCGGATCAACAAGGACGGCGAGGCCGGCGAGGACGAGGTGCGCCGCGCGGAGAAGGAGCTCGACGACCTCACCGCCGCCCACGTCGCCAGCATCGACGAGGCGATGAAGAACAAGGAGACCGAGCTCCTCGACGTCTGACCCGGTCCTGGACTCCCTCGCATGACCTCCTTCCCGCCCCGTCCCGAGCCGCCCCGTCCCGAGCCGCAGCAGGCCGATCGGCAGAGTCCGGGGCGGGAGCCTGCCCGTGGCCGGACGGGCGTGGCCGGTGGTCCCGCGACCGCTGGCATCGGGCCGCTCCCGCTGCACGGCGACGCAGCCGCTCCCGCGGTGCGGGCCGGCACGTCCGCACGGCCACCGCTGCCCCCGCTCCCGCCCCGCCCGGCCAGGCGGCCGGAGCAGGTGGCCGGCCCGGGCACCGTCGGGCTGCGCTGGGACGCCGGAGCCGACGAGGACCCCGGTCGTGACGAGGACGCCGCGGGCGGCGAGGGTGCCGCGCCCGATGAGCGGGGGCGGCCGGACGAAGGACAGGACGGCACCGCCGACCACGGGCGCGACGGCGACCCGCATGCAGCAGACGACGAGGACCCCGACGGCGACCCGCCGCTGACCGCCGTCCCGGACGCCCCGGGGCACGAGGTGACCGGCGAGGCACCCGTGGACACCCCCAGCGGTGCCCCCCGGGTGACCGGCCGGGCCGGTCGGGACATGGCCGCGGCCATCGGGGTGGGTGTCGGCCTGGGCGTGGCGGTGCTCGCCTCGCTGCTGGTCTGGCGCCCGGCCTTCCTGCTGGTGCTCACCGTCGCCGTCGCGATCAGCGTCATGGAGCTGACCGGGGCGTTGCGGAAGGGCGGGCACCGGCCGCCGCGACCGCCCGTGCTCGTCGGCGCCCTCGGGATGGTGGTGCTGGCCTGGACGCGTGGGCCCTCCGGCCTCGTCGTCGCCTTCCTGCTCACCGTCTTCGCCGTCCTGCTGTGGCGGCTGGGCGACGGACCGCTCGGCTACCTGCGCGACGCCTCCGCCGGGGTCCTCGTGGCCCTCTACGTCCCGCTGCTGGCCGGGTTCGCCGTCCTGCTGCTCGTCCCCGACGACGGGGTCGCCCGGGTGCTGGCGTTCATCGCCACGGTCGTCTGCAGCGACGTGGGCGGGTTCGCCGCCGGTGTCCTGTTCGGCAAGCACCCCATGGCCCCCACGGTCAGCCCGAAGAAGTCCTGGGAGGGGCTGGCCGGGTCGGTCACCGCGTGCGTGGTGATCGGCGTCCTGCTGGTCACGCTCACCTTCCACGCCCCGTGGTGGGGCGGGGCGCTGTTCGGGGTCGCCATCGCCGTCACCGCTACGCTCGGCGACCTCGCCGAGTCGCTGATCAAGCGCGACCTGGGCATCAAGGACATGGGCGACCTGCTGCCCGGCCACGGTGGCCTGATGGACCGGATGGACTCGCTGCTGCCGTCGGCCGCGGTGGCCTGGCTGATCCTCTCCGCGGTCGCCCCGGTCTAGCGGCGCCCCCCACTCGCACGCCCGCGGCTGGCCCTGAGAGGGAGCCGGCGGCCGGGGGTCAGCGGCGGACGGCGTCCCAGGTGCGGCCGACCTCGGTGAAGCCGAGGCGGGCGTACCAGTGCCGGGGCCAGTCGTCGGCCGCTGCGTCGAGGACCACCAGGTCGCAGCCGGCCGAGCCCGCGGTCGCCAGGGCCAGGTCGAGCAGGGCGCGGCCGTGGCCGCGGCGCCGCACCGACGGGTCGCTGACCACCGACTCCAGCGAGGCGGTGGCGCCGTCCACCCGCAGCTGCGCGGCAGCCACCACCTCGCCGCGCTCGCGGACGCCCACGTCGACCACCCGCACCACCCGGTCGGTGCGGTGCTCGCGACCCACCAGCTGCCGCACGACCTCGTCGAGGTCCGGCTCACCGGGCCCCAGGTCGTGTCGCCAGGACCGCTCCCACAGCGCGTGCACGTCGCGCTGCGGCACCACCTCGGCCGGACCACCGGCAGCAGCGGGAAACGGTGCCCAGCGGGCCATGAGCACCGTGGTCGCCACGTCCCAGCCCTGCCCGGACAACTCGGCGGCCACCGGTGCGGCGTCCGGGTGCAGCAGGGTCACCGGTGTGGCCGCCCAGCCCAGCGCGGTGGTGAGCTCGGCGGCGCGCGCGGCCACCTCGACAGCGGGGAGCAGGTCGGTGACGAGCAGCCGGTTGTCGTCCCGGGAGTGCGGGAAGGCGGGGTCGGCGACCGCCACGCCGCCGGGCACGTCGACCACCCGGGCGGCGCGACGGGTGCGCAGCGAGACGTCCAGGGCGCGGGCCCGGCCGGTCGCGTCCGCGGGGTCCGGTGGCGCGGGGGCGGTCCCCGGCCGCCAGGGCAGGACGGCGACCACGGCAGAGGTGGGCAGCGGACCGTACAGGTGCGGGAAGCGCATGCTCGCCGGGTCGCCGGGCACCCCCGGCTCCCAGCGCACCGGGGCGGTCAGCCGCGCCGGGTCGACGGCCAGCAGGACGACGTCCCGGCGTCCGGGGAAGAGCCGCTCGGCGGGCAGGTGCACCTGCGCCGGGGAGGACAGGTGCACGAACCCCACCTCGCTCAACGAGGGTGGGGTCACCGCACCGGTCTGCAGCGCCGCCCGCCACTCGGCCGGCGTGATGAGGTGCAGGAGCGGGCCCTCCGCGTGGTCGGTCACCAGCAGGACGTGCCCGGCGGGCCGTGACACCATGCCCGGCGATGACCAGCCCCACCGCTCCGGACGACGAGGACGCCGGTCCCACCGAGTGGGGCGGCTCGGTCGGGGTCGGCCCGTGGCCGGGGGAGTGGCCCACCGACCCACGGCTCGACCGCGAGCTGCTGGCCGACGGCGACCGGCGCAACGTGGCCGACCGCTACCGCTACTGGACCCTCGAGGCGATCGTCGCCGACCTGGACACCCGCCGGCACCCGTTCCACGTCGCGATCGAGAACTTCGCGCACGACCTGAACATCGGCACGGTCGTGCGCACGGCCAACGCCTTCCTCGCCGCCGAGGTGCACGTCATCGGCCGCCGCCGGTGGAACCGCCGCGGCGCCATGGTCACCGACCGCTACCAGCACCTGCGGCACCACCCCGACGTCGGCGGCCTGCTGGAGTTCGCCGCCGCCGAGGGCCTGGTGGTCGTCGCCGTGGACACCGGCCCGGGGTCCGTGCCACTGGAGACCGTCGACCTGCCGCAGCGGGCGGTCCTGCTGTTCGGCCAGGAGGGCCCCGGCCTCACCCCGAAGGCCCGCGCCGGTGCCGCGCTGACGGTGTCGATCGCGCAGTTCGGATCCACCCGGTCGCTCAACGCCGGGGTGGCGGCCGGGATCGCCATGCACGGTTGGATCCGTCAGCACGCCGGTCCGTTCATACCCTGAGTGCGGCGGGCCTCAGCGGAGTGTGATCGACCCGTGACGCCGCGCCTACCCGACGACGGGTGCCGTCTCCGGCACCATCACCGGGCGGGTCCGTCACCTCAGGCCCGGCCGCACCGGTGGCCGGGAGGACGACGGGCCGGGGAGGAGCGGCCGTCGTGTCGGGAACGCAGTACGACGGCCCGGTCCCGGACGCGCCCTCCACCCCGGTCGACGCCGTGCCGACCCCGCCGACCGCCACCGGCCCGGCGCAGCCCGTTGATCCCACCACCGGGCCGGCCGTCGCCGAGGAGGTCCCGGCCGGCCCGCCCGCGGGTGAGCCGTGGGACGCGGCCTGGCTGCCCACGTGGGCGCACCCCGCGGACCGGGGCGAGGCGCCCGGCCAGGTCAGCTCCCCGGCGGCGCGTCCCGCGGAGCCGGGGGTGGAGCCCGCGGCCCCGGCGCTGTCCGCCTGGGAGGTGGAGGCCGCGGCCATCGCCGCGCTCATCGCCGAACTCGACAGCGCAGCCGACGCACCGCCCGCCCTCACCCCGCCCTACGTGACGCCGCCCTCGGTGACGCCCGTCCCCGTGGCGCCCGTCCCCCTGGCGCCCACATCCATCGCGCCGCCGTCCGCGGCGCCGCCTCTCGTCGCACCGGCTCCTGCGGCGTCCGCGTACATGGCGTCGGCGTCTGTGGCGTCGGCGCCCGTGGCACAGGCGCCTGTGGCGTCGGCGCCCGTGGCGTCGGCGCCCGTGGCGTCGGCGCCCGTGGCACAGGCTTCCGTGGCACAGGCTCCTGTGGCATCAGCCCTGGTGGCACCGGCTCCCGTGACACCGGCCTCTTCGGTCCCGATCTCTTCGGTCCCAGTCTCCTCGGTCCCGGTCTCCTCGGTCCCGGTCTCCTCGGTCCCGGTCTCCTCGGTCCCGGTCTCCTCGGTCCCGGTCTCCTCGGTCCCGACCTCCGGGACGCCGGTCTCGGAGACGCCGATGTCCGCCACGGGGTCCTCGTCGACGCCGCCCACCACGACGCAGGTCACCAGAGTCGCGGTCTCCGGGACGCCGATCCCCGGGACACCGGACGTCGTGACGCCGTCCCCGGTCCTGGTCCCCGCCGCACCACCCACCACCGTGCCGCCCACGGCCCCGCCCCTGACGGCAGCTCAGCCCGGGCTCGCGGCCGGCGAGCCGCTGCCGGTGGCCACGCCGGTCCCCGTCGCCGGGTCCGCGGCAGTCGGCGGCCGGCCGGTCACCAGCGGACCGACGGCACCCCGGGACACCCCGCTCGCGACACCACCCGTCGTTCCCGTGCGGGCGCCCGAGGACGAGCGCGCGATCGTGTCGACCGCTCAGGAGCCCGCAGCCCCCAGTACCAGGGGCGCGCTCACCCCGACGGTCGTCGTCCCGCCCGTGCCGCGCAGCCGTCATGTCCGGGTCCTGCTGCCGCTGGCCGTGCTCGCCCTGGCCGCGGTCATCGCCGGCCTCGTCGTCCCGGGACAGTCCGGCGGCGACCGGCCTGCCGAGGCGGCGGCGCAGCGCAGCTCCGCTCCGTCGCCGGCCGCCACCGCACCGGCGCGCACACCGACGGCGACGACCCCGGTCCCCGCGGCCCGGACCACCGCGCCGGTCCCGCCCCCGACCCTGACAGCACCGACCGGGCTGCCGACGGTCGCCGGTCCGACGACCAGCGCGAGCCCGTCGTCCAGCCCGTTGCCGCTCCGGCCGTCGACCCCGCCTACCAGCCTGCTGTCCGCCCGGCCGGCCGCCGTGTCACCGGCCGTGCCGTCGCCGACGGTCGGCGGCATGCCGGCACCCGTCGTCCCGGTGCCCGTCGCCCAGGCCCCGGCACCCGGCCCGGACGGCGTCCCCGGCTGGACCGGCGACCTCCCGGTGGTCGGCCCGGCCCCGGGCGGCGTGCTGGTGCCGGACTCCCCGCCCGCCGTCCCGCCCACCGTCGACCCGGCGCCCGGGACCCCCGCGCCCGAGAGCCCGGCTGCTCCCACCAGCCCGCCGCCCGGTGGGCCCGGCACCTGCGAGGCCGCTGGTGAGGCGGACCTCGACCCCGGGGAGGCCGACGGAGCCGACCCCTGCGTGCCCGACGTCGACCCACCCGCGGAGGGCACCGACCCGAGCACCCCCGTCCCGATCCCGCCCACCGAGCCGAGCCAGCCCGCCGAGCCGACCCCGTCCACCGAGCCGGGCCTGCCCGGCACGCCCGGACCGACACCGCCCGACCCCGGTGACGGTCCGGTCCCGACGCCGTCGGCGACGTCCCCGGCCCCACCGGTGACCGTCGCCGGCTGACCCGGCCAGGCCCCGCGGTCGCCGACGGCGGTCCGGCCGGGAGCCATCTCACGCCCCGCCCGGCTCCCGGACGGCCCAGGTGGTGGGACCATGGACCCCGCCATGACTGTCCTGCCCCTGGTCTTCGACGCCCCCCGCCGCACCAAGCCGCCCCGGCACCTCGCCGACCTGACCCGCGAGGAGGCCCGCTCGGCGGTCACCGAGCTCGGTCAGCCGGCCTTCCGTGCCGACCAGCTGGCCCGGCACTTCTACGCCGGGGTCACCGACCCGGCGCTGATGACCGACCTGCCGGCCGCGTCCCGTGAGGACCTCACCGCGGCGCTGCTGCCCGGTCTGCTGACCCCGGTGCGGCACCAGTCCGCCGACGGCGGCCGCACCCGCAAGACGCTGTGGCGCCTGCACGACGGCGCCCTGGTCGAGAGCGTCCTCATGCGCTACCCCGAGCGCGCCACCGTCTGCATCTCCAGCCAGGCCGGCTGCGGGATGGCCTGCCCGTTCTGCGCCACCGGCCAGAGCGGCCTGACCCGCAACCTGTCCGCCGCCGAGATCATCGGCCAGGCGGTCGCCGCCGCCGCCGCGATGGCCAACGGCGAGATCCCGGGCGGGCCGGGCCGGCTGTCCAACGTCGTCTTCATGGGCATGGGCGAGCCGCTGGCCAACTACGCCCGCGTGCGCAAGACCCTCGACGCGCTCCTCGCGCCCGCACCGCACGGCCTCGGCCTGGCGCAGCGCTCGGTGACCGTGTCCACCGTCGGCGTCGTACCGGCGATCCGCAAGCTCACCGAGGAGGGGCTCAACGTCACCCTCGCGGTGAGCCTGCACGCCCCCGACGACGAGCTCCGCGACACGCTGGTGCCGATCAACACCCGGTGGAACGTCGAGGAGGTGCTCAGTGCCGCCGACGACTTCGCCCGGCGCACCGGCCGTCGCTACTCGATCGAGTACGCCCTGATCCGCGACATCAACGACCAGCCCTTCCGCGCCGACCTGCTCGGCAAGCTGCTGTCCAAGCGCCTCGCGCACGTCAACCTCATCCCGCTCAACCCCACGCCGGGCAGCAAGTGGGACGCCAGCCCGCTGCCGGCCCAGCGCGAGTTCGTCGCCCGGCTGCGCGCCGCGGGCGTGCCGACGACGGTCCGCGACACCCGTGGCTCGGACATCGACGGTGCCTGCGGGCAGCTCGCCGCCGCCGACCAGGTCGAGGGCATCCCGAGCATCGCGGTGCCGGTGCCCGGGATCGAGGAGGGCGTTCCGCTGGGCGGCGAGTCCGACCAGTGAGCGCCGCCCCCGGGCTGCCGTCGGCCGAGGTCGAGCCGCACACCCACGCCGACGTCTCCGGCGGCTGGTTGCGGGCCGCGGTCTTCGGGGGCATGGACGGGCTGGTCACCAACACCGCGCTGGTCGCCGGCGTGGGTGGCGGCGGCGCCGGGACCCACGCCGTCGTCCTGTCCGGGGTGGCGGGGCTGGCCGCCGGCGCCATCTCCATGGCGCTGGGTGAGTACACGTCGGTGAGCACCCAGAACGAGCAGCTCGACCTCGAGGTCGCCAAAGAGCGGCGCGAGCTGGCGACCAACCCGGTGGGGGAGCAGGAGGAGCTCGCCCAGCTGTGGCGCGAGCGCGGCCTGGACGACGATCTCGCCGAGGCCGTGGCCGCCCAGCTGTCCCGGGACCCCGAGCAGGCGCTGCGCGTGCACACGCTCAACGAGCTGGGCCTGGACCCCGAGGACAAGCCCTCGCCGATGACGGCCGCGGTGTCCTCGTTCGCCTGCTTCGCCGTCGGTGCGCTGATCCCGCTGCTGCCCTACCTGCTGGGGGCGCCGCAGCTGTGGCTGGCGTTGCTGGCCGGCGGTGCCGGGCTGGTCGTGGCCGGCGCGCTGTCGGCGCGCTTCACACCGCGCCCGTGGTGGTCGGCCGGGCTGCGGCAGCTGGTCTTCGGCGCTGTCGCCGCCGCGGCGACCTACCTGATCGGGACGGCGATCGGGGTCGGCGCCGGCTGACCGCTCAGTCGGCGCAGGACATCCCGGCTGCGCGCACCGCGTCGCTGGTGGCACGGATCGGCAGGCGGGCGATCGCGGGGGCGAGCGGCTCGCCCACGGGCAGCACCTGGATCGACCCCAGGTCCGCCCGGGCCAGCGAGGCGAGCTCGGTCATCGACGTGTCCGGGTCGACCTGGACCGCACCGGAGGCGGCCCACGCCGTCCGCTGCAGGCGCACCGGTCGCAGCAGTGAGCCACGGACCTGGGCCGCCAGCGCGGACAGGACGGTGCCCGCCGCCGACGCCCGGCCGTTGGGGTCGACCGTCGCGGGGACCCAGACGCCGTCGGCGAGGTGCTCGGGGTGGCGGGAGCGCACCATGGCCAGCGCCGTGACGCCGTCCACGTGCTGGCGCCCCGCGGTGGGCAGCTCGAGACCGGCGGGCACGTCCCGGACCGGCTCGGGGACGTCGACGTCCAGACCGCCGGCGGCGTCGACGAGCCCGGCGAACCCGGCCAGGTCCACGGTGACGAGGTGGTCGGTGGGGATGCCCAGGCTGCACAGCGCGCCCACCGTGTTGGCCGGGCCCGCGAGCCAGGTCAGGGCGAGCCGGTCGGGTCCCTCGGGTGCGCGGACCACGACGTCCCGGGGCACCGACAGCACCGTGGTGCCCTGGTCGCCCTGGTGCACGACG
Source organism: Modestobacter sp. L9-4 (assembly GCF_019112525.1). Taxonomy (NCBI): domain Bacteria; kingdom Bacillati; phylum Actinomycetota; class Actinomycetes; order Geodermatophilales; family Geodermatophilaceae; genus Modestobacter; species Modestobacter sp. L9-4. Next base: position 1,068,496 of record NZ_CP077800.1, on the reverse strand, counting down.
ACGACGACGTCGGCGCGGGTCCCGGGGACGTCGGCTGCCGTGCCGAAGTCGGTCACGTCGGCACCGGCGGGCAGGTCGGTGCGGGAGTCCAGGCCGAGCAGCACCCAGGTGGTGCCGTCCTGGTCCTCGGGGCTCCCGGCGAGGGTGACGTCGAGGTGGTCGATGCGCGAGGTGATCAGGGCGACGTCGCCCAGCACGGCCAGCACGAGCACGACCAGGGCGGCGAGGGCGACCCGCACAGGGTGCCGGGGGCGGCGGAGGAGCACGGAACGCGCCGAACGCCGGCCAGGGAGTCCCTGGCCGGCGTCCGTCGTGGTGCGAGAGGTCATGCTCAGACCTGCGCAGCCCCAGCGGAGCGGCGGCGGCGGCCGATGACCATGGCGCCGGCGCCGGCGGCCAGGAGGACGCTGCCACCCATGAGCGGCATGGCGATGCTGGCACCGGTGTAGGCGAGGGCCTTGCCGTCGGCGGTCAGCTGCAGGGGCTCCTCGAAGTGGGTGCCCATGCTGCCGTCGTAGGCGAGGGTGTGGTTGCCCAGCGGCGTGCCGGCCGGGACGGTGAACTCGACGGTCACGACACCGTTGGCGTCGGCGGTGAACTCACCCAGGACGACGGGGGCCGAGTGCAGGACCACGGTGACCTTCTCGAAGGGCTTGAAGCCCTTGAGGACCTTGACGACCTTCTGGCCCGGGGCCGCGGCGTTGCCGGTGGTCTTGTCCGTGGAGGTGCTGGAGACGCCGGGGGTGTTCGGCTTGGCGCCGGGCTTAAAGTCGGCGGCCGGGGTGGTGGCGGCCGGCGTGGCGGTGGGGCTGGCGGCCGGGGTGCCCGGGGCCGGGGCGGGGGCGACGGTGCCGGCGGCCACGACGGTCAGGTCGGTGACCGGGTACTCCTGGGCCTCCTCGCCGTACTCGGTGCCACAGACGGCCTGGAGCTGGTGGGCGCCGAGGGGCGTGTCGGCCGGGAAGGACACCGAGATGCTCCAGGTGCCGTCCTCGTTCGTGTAGTCGCCGAAGACGACCTCGTCGGGGTTGTCCGACGTCGAGTCGGTGGCGATGATGACGGCGGCCGGGTTGGCCTCGTCGGTCGTCGTGCACCCGGTGCCGGAGACCTCGAACTCGGTGCCGGCGACGACGGTCGCGGGGGCGGTCGGGGCGGCCAGGGCGGCGAAGGCGGACGGCGCCAGGAACATGCTGGCGGCGGTGGCGCCGAGGGTCAGGCCGGCTGCAACAGCGGCGCGGGGGCGGGACGTGCGGCTCATCAGGTCCTCCGTGAAGTCTTTGGCGGCTCGGGCGTCCCGGCCTGCTGTGCAATGTCTATCGGCACAGACCCGTCCGAACTCAAGGAATACACAGCGACACGTCGGATGTCGCCCCAACAGTTCACAGCAGTCACACGCGCCACAGGGTGAACGGCTCAGGAGTTGTGGACTTCAGGCGCCCAGCGACGAAGCGTTGGCACAAGCAGCCACCACGGGGTCGCCCAACCGTGTCGCGGGTGCGTGCACAAGTGCCAAGAGCTGCCGGTAGTACGGCTGGTCGTCGGTGGCGCACGGGAGCACCCGGGCGCGACGCCGCCGACCCCCGCCGACCGCGAGTGCGTGGACACGCGGGCCGGTGTCGCCGGCCCGGGGTGGGCGTCCGGCCGGCTCTCGGCACACGCGGCCCTGGGACGACGAGAGGCCCGCCCCCCGGGTGGGGAGCGGGCCTCTCGTCGTACGGGCTCAGGTCAGCGCGCGCGCCAGGCGTTCTTGCGCCGGCGGATGTCCCACAGCAGCGTCACGACCAGGGTGGCCGACGCGAGGGCGAGGTAGATGTCCTCCACCCGACCCTCGTGGTTGCCCACCATGAGGGTCAGCAGGACCACGGCCAGGATCCAGCCGAAGACCCGGCCGGTCCGCCCGGCCTCGCCGTGCCAGCCCCAGTCCTCAGGACGCTCGTGGACGATCGGGGTCTCGCCCGCGCGGACGATGCCCTCCTCGCGGCCGGACTGCTCGACCACCTTGGCGCTGGTCTGGTGGCCCTGTCCCCGGCCGGTCGCATCGCTCACTGGGCATCCTCGCTCGCGGTCGTGGCCGCGTTCGCGGCGTCACTGGTGTCTCGGTGCACGGGCCGCAGCCCGTACCTGCCCATGATGACAGGCCGGGGTGTCGTGCACCCGACGGGCCGCGGGGCGGGTCTTGCGAGGATGGTGCGCACCGAGGGCACGGCACCGGCGACCGCCGCCGACCAGGGCAGCGAGGAGTGCAGATGAGCGAGCCGCGCGAGATCACCGTGCTGGGGTCGACCGGGTCGATCGGGCGGCAGGCCATCGCGGTCGCCCGGCAGAACCCCGGCCGGCTGCAGATCACCGGTCTGGCGGCCGGGGGCGGGGACGTCGCCCTGTTGGCCGAGCAGGCCCTCTCCCTGGGCGTGCGCACCGTCGCCGTCGCCCGGGCCACCGCCGCGCAGGACCTGCAGCTGGCCTTCTACGCCGCGGCCCAGCAGCGCGGCTGGGCGCAGGGCAACTACGCGCTGCCGGAGATCCTCGCCGGTCCCCGTGCCGCGGAGGAGCTCGCGGCCCGGCCGGCCGACGTCGTCCTCAACGGGATCAGCGGGTCGATCGGGCTGCGGCCGACCCTGTCGGCACTGGCGGCCGGGCGCACGGTCGCGCTGGCCAACAAGGAGTCGCTGGTGGCCGGCGGCGCGCTGGTGACCGCCGCGGCCGCGCCCGGGCAGCTGGTGCCGGTCGACTCCGAGCACTCGGCGCTGGCCCAGTGCCTGCGCGGCGGCGACCGCAGCGAGGTGGCCCGGCTCGTGCTCACCGCCAGCGGGGGCCCGTTCCGCGGCCGGACGGCCGACGAGCTGGCCGGGGTCACCCCCGAGCAGGCACTGGCCCACCCCACCTGGGACATGGGTCCGGTGGTGACCATCAACTCGGCCACCCTGGTCAACAAGGGGCTGGAGCTGATCGAGGCGCACCTGCTCTTCGACGTCCCGTACGCCGACATCGACGTGGTGGTGCACCCGCAGTCGATCGTGCACTCGATGGTCACCTTCGCCGACGGCGCGACGATCGCCCAGGCCAGCCCGCCGGACATGCGGCTGCCCATCGCCCTCGCGCTGGCCTGGCCCGAGCGGCTGCCGGTGGTCCAGCCCGCACTGGACTGGTCCACCGCCAGCACCTGGGAGTTCCAGCCGCTGGACGCCGAGGTCTTCCCGGCGGTGCGGCTCGCCCGGGAGGCCGGGGAGGCCGGTGGCGTCGTCCCGGCGCTGTACAACGCGGCCAACGAGGAGGCAGTGGCGGCCTTCACCGCCGGACACCTCTCGTTCCCAGGGATCGTGCAGGTCATCGCACGTACCCTCGACGAGGCGCCGGACCTCGGCGCCCCCACCTGCGTCGAGGACGTGCTGGCCGCCGAGAAGTGGGCCCGGGAGCACGCCCGCGCCGCCATCGCCGGGAGCTGAGTTGAGCGGGTTCCTCCTGACGGTCCTCGGGATCGTCGCCTTCGCTGTCGGCCTGCTCTTCAGCATCGGCTTCCACGAGTTCGGCCACTTCTACTGGGCGCGGAAGTTCGGCATGCGCGTGCCGCAGTTCTTCGTCGGCTTCGGCCCCACCGTGTTCTCCCGCCGGTTCGGGGAGACCGAGTTCGGCATCAAGGGCATCCCGCTCGGCGGCTTCATCCGGATCGTCGGCATGATCCCGCCGGCCGAGGAGGGCGAGAGCAAGCGCGCCACCCGGATGCGCCGCTTCATCGCCGAGGTGCGCGGGCAGGCGCTCAACGACGTCCTGCCCACCGACGCCGACCGCGTCTTCTACAAGAAGCCGTGGTGGCAGCGGGTGATCGTGATGTCCGCGGGGCCGGCGCACAACCTGGTGCTGGCCGTGGTGTTCTTCACCGTCGTCCTCGTCGGCCTGGGCACCAGTGTGATCACCACCCAGATCGACTCGATGCCGGCCTGCGTGCTGCCCGCCGGCACCACCGCCACCGACGCCGAGACCGCCTGCCAGGGACAGCCGCAGAGCCCCGCCGCCGCCGCCGGACTGCGCCCCGGCGACACCATCGTCGCCGTCGAGGGCCAGCAGCTGGACCCCACGGCCTACGACAGCTGGACGACGGTCCAGGACGCCATCCGCAGCCATCCCGGCCAGCCGGTCGCGCTCACCGTCGACCGGAGCGGCCAGCGGCTCGACCTCACCGTCACCCCGATCGCCAACACCGTCTACACCGACCTCACCGGTGAGGAGACGACGACCGCCGGCTACGTGGGCATCGCGCCGGCCCCGGGTTTCGCCCGGCAGTCGATCGGCGAGGTGCCCGGGTACTTCGGCATGGTCGTCTCGCAGTCGGTGCAGAAGCTGGTCCAGATCCCCGAGCGGGTGCCCCAGCTGTTCCGGGCGGCCTTCCTGGGGGAGGAGCGGGACCCCAACGGGCCCATCGGGGTCGTCGGCGTCGGCCGGCTGTCGGGGGAGTACTTCGCCCTCACCCAGATCAGCGCGCTGCAGAAGTTCTCCATCTTCCTGAGCCTGCTGGCCAGCGTGAACATGGTGCTGTTCCTGTTCAACCTGGTGCCGATGTACCCGCTGGACGGCGGCCACGTCGCCGGCGCCCTCTACGAGAAGGCCCGCGCCACCGTCGCCCGGCGCCGCGGCCGCCCCGACCCGGGGCCCTTCGACATCGCCCGGCTGATGCCGGTGGCCTACGTGATCGCCGGGTTGTTCATCGTGCTGTCGGGCCTGCTGCTCATCGCCGACATCGTCAACCCGATCACCCTGGGCTGAGGAAGGACCCCCTCGCCCCCCACCACTCGTCCCTCGCGGTGGGGCCCTGCGAGGGGGCCTGCCCTGCGCTCCCACCGCTCGTCTCTCGCCGAGGGGCCCTGCGAGGGGGCCCGCAGGGGAGCCGGGGGAGCTCACAGCGGTGCCGCCACCACCTGGTCGCCGGAGCGGTAGATACTGGTGGGCATGGCGATCCCCGTCAGTCTCGGCATGCCGGCTGCGCCCCCTCCCGTCCTCGCTCCCCGTCGCAAGACCCGCCAGCTCGACGTGGGCGGTGTCGGCGTGGGCAGCGACTTCCCGGTGAGCGTGCAGTCGATGACCACCACCAAGACCGCCGACATCAACGCGACGCTGCAGCAGATCGCCGAGCTGACCGCGTCCGGCTGCCAGATCGTGCGGGTCGCCGTCCCCGACACCGACGACGTCGAGGCGCTGCCGATCATCGCCAAGAAGTCGCAGATCCCGGTCATCGCCGACATCCACTTCCAGCCGCGCTACGTGTTCGCCGCGATCGACGCCGGCTGCGCCGCGGTGCGGGTGAACCCGGGCAACATCAAGAAGTTCGACGACAAGGTCGGTGAGATCGCCCGGGCCGCCAAGTACGCCGGCACCCCGATCCGGATCGGCGTCAACGCCGGCTCGCTGGACAAGCGTCTGCTGGAGAAGTACGGCAAGGCCACCCCCGAGGCGCTGGTCGAGTCCGCACTGTGGGAGGCCTCGCTGTTCGAGGAGCACGACTTCCGCGACATCAAGATCTCGGTCAAGCACAACGACCCGGTGGTCATGGTCCGCGCCTACGAGCTGCTGGCCCAGCAGTGCGACTACCCGCTGCACCTGGGCGTCACCGAGGCCGGCCCCGCCTTCCAGGGCACCATCAAGTCCGCGGTCGCCTTCGGCGCGCTGCTGTCCCAGGGCATCGGCGACACCATCCGGGTCTCCCTCTCCGCCCCGCCGGCGGAGGAGATCAAGGTCGGCAACCAGATCCTCGAGTCCCTCAACCTGCGCCAGCGCGGGCTGGAGATCGTCAGCTGCCCGTCCTGCGGCCGCGCCCAGGTCGACGTCTACAAGCTCGCCAACGACGTCACCGCCGGGCTCGAGGGCATGGAGGTGCCGCTGCGGGTGGCCGTCATGGGCTGCGTCGTCAACGGCCCGGGCGAGGCCCGCGAGGCCGACCTGGGCGTCGCCTCCGGCAACGGCAAGGGGCAGATCTTCGTCAAGGGCGAGGTCGTCAAGACCGTGCCGGAGGAGCTGATCGTGCAGACGCTGATCGAGGAGGCCAACCGCCTGGCCGCCGCGATGACCGCCGCCGAGCTGGCCACCGCCGGCGGCTCGCCGGTCGTCACCGTCTCCTGACCCGCACCTGCTGAGGTCGAGGACGGGGACCCACGTGCTGCGTTCCGTTGCCGCCCGGGTGCTCGACGCCGACGACGAGCTCGCCGTCCGCGAGCTGCTGGACACCGACCCGGTCGCGGCCTGCATGCTCGCCGGCCGGATCGAGACCCACGGGACGGCGACGTCGTCGCTCGGCGCCCCGCTGTGGGGCCTGGCCACCGGTGGCCGGCTGGACGCCGTCTGCCTGGCCGGTGCGAACCTGATCCCGTTCGCCCGGCCCGGCACGGAGCGCGTCGCAGCCGCCGCCTTCGCCGACCGGGCGCGGCGGGCCGGACGCCGCTGCTCCACCATCGTGGGGCCGGCCGCGTCGGTGCTGCCGCTGTGGGAGCTGCTCGAGCCCTGGTGGGGCCCGGCCCGCGAGGTCCGCGCCTCCCAGCCCCTGCTGGCCATCGAGGGGCCGCCGGCCGTGCTGCCCGAGCCCGCCGTCCGGCCGGTGCGGCCCGCGGAGCTCGACCTGCTGTTCCCCGCGGCCATCGCGATGTTCACCGAGGAGGTCGGGGTCAGCCCGCTGCGCGTCGACGGCGGGGCCGGCTACCGGGCCCGGGTGTCCGACCTGGTCCGCGCCGGGCAGGCGCTGGCCTGGATCCACGACGGCGAGGTGCTCTTCAAGGCCGACGTCGGCGCCGTCTCCCGGGCCGCCTGCCAGGTGCAGGGCGTGTGGGTGTCGCCGCAGCACCGGGGCCGGGGGATCGGCCAGCGCGGCACCGCCGCCGTCGTCGAGTACGCCCGCACGGCGATCGCCCCGGTCGTGAGCCTGTACGTCAACGACTACAACTCCGCCGCCCGCGCGGCCTACCAGCGGGTGGGCTTCGACCAGGTCGGCACGTTCGCCTCCGTCCTCTTCTAGAAGGACCCCCTCGCCCCCCACCACTCGCGAGCTCGTGGCGGGCCCCTGCGAGGGGGCCGGCGGGGCCGGACGCCTCGCCGTGTGCAGCGTGCGCGCCGGGCTCTGTCAGGTGCGTCTGCCAAGGTGGGGGACGTGCGCAGCCGATCCAGTTCCACCAGCAGGCGCGGGGCAGCCCGTCGGATGACGACGGCGGGCGGTGCGGCGGTCCTGGTCCTGGTGCCGCTGCTCGCCGGCTGCTCCAGCGACCCGACCGACGACGTCCGCGCGGCGGCCCAGGGCTTCCTCGACGACTGGGCCGGCGGCCGCACCGACGCCGCCGCGGCCCGCACGACCGACCCGGCCGCCGTCTCCACCCTGCTGACCCAGACGGGCACCGACCTGCCCGACGCCACCCTCACCCCCGCGCTGGGCGCGGTGACGGTCACCGACGACACCGCCACGGTGGCCTGGACGGCGGCCTGGGACCTCGCCGCGTCACCCGACTGGCGGTACGACGCCACGCTGCAGCTGCGCCAGGCCGACGACGCTTGGCAGGTGGTGGCCGCACCGACGATCGTGAACCCCGAGCTCGCCGCCGGCCAGCACCTGGAGCTGGCGCGCTCGCTGCCCGAGCGGGCCGCGCTCACCGACGGCACCGGCGCCCCGCTGTTCACCGAGACCGAGGTGGTCAACGTCGGGGTCGACAAGGCCCAGGTCACCGACCTGCCCGCGCTGTCCGCCGGGCTCGCCGCCGCGACCGGCGTCTCCGCCGAGGAGATCACCAAGGACGTCGAGGCGGCTCCCGACGGCCAGTTCGTCCCGGTCATCACGCTGCGCCGGCCGGACTTCGAGCGCATCCGCAGCCAGGTCTACGACCTGCCCGGCGCCGTCTTCCCCACCAGCACCCGGCTCCTGGCCCCCAGCTCGCGCTTCGGGACGGCGCTGCTGGGCCGGGTCGGGGACGCCACCGCCGACGTCCTGCAGGCCACCGTCGGCGACGACGGCAAGCCGGTCTACGCCCCCGGTGACCAGCTGGGCCTGTCGGGTCTGCAGCTGGCGTACCAGCAGCAGCTGGCCGGCACCCCGGGGTTCACCGTCTCGGTGGCCAGCACCGACAAGTCGATCACCGACGCCGGCCGACAGATCGGTGCCGTCGCCCCCGTGCCCGGCACCCCGGTGCAGACCACGCTGCTGCCCGCGGTGCAGAACGCCGCGGACGCGGCCGTCGCGAGCCAGCCGCTGGCCACGCACCTGGTCGTCGTCCGGCCGGGCACCGGGGAGGTCCTGGCGGTCAGCTCGAACGAGGCGGCCAACCCGACCAACGCGCTGTCCGGGCAGTTCCCGCCCGGGTCGAGCATGAAGACGATGACGGCGACGGCGCTGCTGTCGGCCGGGGCGCTCACGCCCACCTCGCCGGTGCCCTGCCCGGGGACGACGGTCGTCGAGGGCCGCGAGTTCGAGAACGAGGACCAGTTCGACCTGGGCACCGTGCCGCTGACCGAGGCCTTCGCCCAGTCCTGCAACACGACCTTCATCCAGCAGGGCCTGCAGCTGCCCGACGGCGCCCTGGCCGCGGCCGCCGCCTCCTACGGAGTGGGCAGCGACTGGCAGCTGCCGGTCGGGATCTTCAGCGGCGAGGTGCCCGCCGACGCGACCGGCACGACCAAGGCCGCCGACCAGATCGGCCAGGGCCAGGTGCTGATGAGCCCGGCGCAGCTCGCGCTCGTCGCGGCCGGCATCGCCAGCGGCACCCCCGCCGCACCGGTCGAGGTGAAGGGCGCCGCACCGGCCGGCCCGGCCCCGACCGGGCCCAGTGCGCAGGTGCTCGACGCGCTGCGGCCGATGATGCGCCAGGTGGTGCTCACCGGGACCGCCAGGGGGCTGAACGACCGGGGCGAGGTGTTCGGCAAGACCGGCACGGCCGAGTTCGGCAGCAACACCCCGCCGGACTCCCACGGCTGGTTCATGGGCTACCAGCAGGGCGGACCGCAGGGGGACCTCGCCTTCGCCGTCCTGGTCGAGGCCGGCCAGACGAGCCGGCTCGCCGTCGACGTCACCGACGCCTTCCTGGGCGGTCTCGGCGGCTGAGGCGCGACCCCGCCCCGGCCCCACGCCGGGCCGGGGCGGGCAGGCTGGCGAGGGGGCCGGTCAGGAGGCGGGCAGGCCGGGAAACGGCGTGGTCACCGGGGTGCGTCCGGCGGCGCCGCGCCAGGTGACCGCCCGTAGCTCGGCCGCCGTCAGCGTGGCGACGCCGAGCTCGCGGGTGCCCACCTCGGTGGCCTGGTCGAGGACCCACGTCCAGGCGGCGGAGGTCCCGTCCTCCAGGGTGACGGCGAGCCCGGCGGCGTCCTCGGCGGACGTCACGGGGGAGGGCAGCGCGTAGCCGCCCTCGGCGCCGACCGGCTCGACCCCCCGGGAGGTCAGCAGCTCCGCCAGCTGGTCGCGGAGGTCGCGGTGGGCCTGGCGGGCCGCACCCGCCGGCCCGCGCTGCTCCGGGGGGAGCGCGGTGCCGACCACCGCGTAGCCCCAGACGGCGGTGTGCGCGGCGGCCAGCGCGCCCTGCAGCGCGGCGTCCTCGGCCGCGGTGGGGGACGGGGCGGTGCTCGGGTCCTCAGGCACGGTGCTGGCCTCTCCGGGGGTCGACGGTGCCGGTCACGCCAGCTGCCCGGCCTGCCCCCGCAGCCCCGCGGCGAGGCTGCCCAGCAGCGCGGCCCGGGCCCCGCTGAAGGACGGGCAGGCCGTGGCGTGTGCGTCGGCTGCCGCGACCACCCGGGTGCGCAGCCACTCGCGCGCGCCCGCGGCGTCCGGGGGTGCGTCCGCGGTGGTGAGCGCGGCGGAGGCCGGTGCGGAGCTGCCGGCCCCCGCGCCCGGGGCCGCGGCCCGCAGCCGGTCCAGCTGCGCGCGGGCCTGCTCGGCGAGGCCGCTGGCGGACGTGGCCAGCTCCGGAGCGGCGGCCAGCGCCCGGTCGTACGCGGCGACCAGCTCCTCCTGCACCTGCACCTGGGCGGCCAGCTGGTCGACCTGGGCGGGGGTGACCGCGTCGGCGCGCTGCTCCGGCTCGCCGGTGCACCCGGTCGCCAGCAGCGCTGCGCCGGCGAGCGTGCCCAGCAGCAGACCCCGGCGGCTGAAGGCACCGGCGGCGGGGGAGGACGACAGCGGACCGGACATCGACGTCCATCCTGGCAGCCCCGCCGGTGCCGCGCGGGGACCGTGGCGGCACAGGTCACCCCCGCGTGGCGGGTGGGACGGGAGGTGCGGGCGGTAACCTGGCGGTCCACGCACAGTGCACCGGGGCGCAGCAGCACGCTCCCCGGTCCGCCGGGGGAGTCCCCCCGGGCCTGTCGCGGTCCAACACAACAGGAGGCAACCGGTGTCCACGCGAGCAGCAGGCGCCGGTGACGAGGTGACCACCCGGCTCACCGGCTGGGTGGAGCCCGTCGTGGTCGCCGCCGGGTACGACCTCGAGGAGCTCGTCGTCCGTCCGGCCGGTCAGCGCTCGGTGGTCCGCGTGGTCGTCGACCGCGACTCCGGCGTCAGCATGGACGACGTCGCCCAGGTCAGCCGCGCGCTGTCGGAGGTCCTCGACGCGCAGGACGAGGCGCTGGGCCGCTCGCCCTACGTCCTGGAGGTCACCAGCCCCGGCGTCGACCGGCCGCTGACGCTGCCCCGGCACTGGCGGCGCAACGTCGGCCGGCTGGTCACCGTCACGGTGGGGCCGGAGAAGGCCCGCGAGCAGGTCACCTCCCGTGTGGTGCGCGTCGAGGACGACGGCGTGGTGCTCACCGTGGAGAAGGGCGGCACCAAGAAGGGCCAGGTGCGCCGCACCGTCGGGGAGCGCACCGTGCCCTGGGCGGAGCTGGGCGAGGCGCGGGTGCAGATCGAGTTCACCCGGCCCGCCGGCCACCGGGACGCCGCACTGGTCTACGAGCCCGACGAGACCGGGACCGACGAGCACGAGGACGACGGCGACGACGACCTCGACGCCGACGAGCTCGACGACGAGCTGTCCGACGACGAGCAGGACGACGAGCAGGACGACGAGCAGGACGACGAGCAGGACGGGCCGCAGGGCACCGACGACGACGAGCACCACCCGACCGGGTCCTTCGCGGCCGGTGCAGCGGGAGGTCCGGGCGACCGGCTCCCCGCCGCGCGCCGCGACGAGCCCGGTCGCGACCAGGAGGCAGAGAAGTGAAGATCGACCTGACCGCCCTCGCGGCGATCGAGCGGGACAAGGACATCCCCGCCGACACCGTGCTGCACGCGATCGAGAGCGCGCTGGTCACCGCCTACCGGCAGGCCGAGGGGTCCTCCCCGCACGTGCGGGTGCAGATCGACCGGACGACCGGCGACGTCGCCGTCCTGGCCCAGGAGCTGGGTCCCGACGGCGAGGTCGTGCACGAGTTCGACGACACCCCCGGGGACTTCGGCCGCATCGCGGCCAGCACCGCCCGGCAGGTGATGGTGCAGGCGCTGCGCAACGCGGAGCACGAGCAGACCTTCGGCGAGTACGCCGGCACCGAGGGCGACATCGTCAGCGGCGTCGTGCAGGCCGACGCCCGCCGCAACACCCAGGGCCTGGTGCTGGTCGACATCGGCAAGGTCGAGGCCCAGCTGCCGCAGGCCGAGCAGGTGCCCGGGGAGAAGTACGAGCACGGCAGCCGGGTCAAGGCCTACGTGGTCTCGGTGGCGCGCACCCCCCGCGGCCCGCAGGTCACCCTCTCCCGCACCCACCCGAACCTGGTGCGCAAGCTCTTCGCGCTGGAGGCCCCCGAGGTCGCCGACGGCAGCGTCGAGATCGTGGCCGTCGCCCGGGAGGCCGGGCACCGGTCCAAGGTCGCCGTCCGCACCTCGGTCCCGGGCCTGAACGCCAAGGGCGCCTGCATCGGCCCGATGGGCCAGCGGGTCCGCAACGTGATGGGCGAGCTGCACGACGAGAAGATCGACATCGTCGACTTCTCCGACGACGACGCGACCTTCGTGGCCTCCGCGCTCGCCCCGGCCCGGGTCACCAGTGCGCGCGTCGTGGACGCCGCCGCCCGCGCGGTGCAGGTGGTCGTGCCCGACTACCAGCTGTCGCTGGCGATCGGCAAGGAGGGGCAGAACGCGCGGCTCGCCGCCCGCCTCACCGGCTGCCGCATCGACATCCGCAGCGACGCCCAGCCCGCCGACGACGCCACCGCCTCACCGGGGGTCGGGCGCGCGCCGCTGCGCGCCAGCGGCCCCGGTGGCCCCGACGGCCGTCCCGCCGGCCGTGGCCCGCAGGGGGGTGCCCGCACTCCCGTGCGGCGGGCGGGACACCCCGGCTCCTCGGCGCGCTAGACTAGGAGATGGCCGATCCGTCGATCCCGGTGCGCACCTGTGTGGGCTGCCGGAGACGTGCACCGGTCACCGAGCTGTTGCGCGTCGTCGTCCGCGACGGGGGTCTGACCCCCGACCCGCGGCGGCGGCTCCCCGGCCGGGGTGCGTCCCTGCACCCCACCGCGGAGTGCCTGCGTGCGGCAGTCCGGCGCCGGGCCTTCCCGCGTGCGTTGCGCAGCAGCGCGACACTGGAGACCGGTGCGCTCGAGGAGCTCGTCTCCGCCCGGTCGTCGTGACCGGCCGGGACGACACCCCGGGCACCAGCACCGCAGGACGAACACCGTCGGACCGGCAACCGGCCGGTCCACTACGAGAGCAGGACGACCTCGGATGAGCAACCCGTGAAGTCGCCACGATGACCATGCACCACCACTAATTCCGAGGTCGAGCGGGCCCGCCGCCGGCCTCACCAGAGGAGACCCGTGCCAGGCAAGGCCCGCGTACACGAGCTCGCGAAAGAGCTCGGCATCGACAGCAAGGCAGTGCTCGCCAAGCTCAAGGAGCAGGGCGAGTTCGTGAAGTCCGCGTCCTCCACCGTCGAGGCCCCCGTGGCCCGACGGCTCCGTGAGGCGTTCCCCGGTGCCGGTTCGCCCAACGGCTCCGGCTCGACCGGCGCCCGTCCCGGCCCCGGCCCGCGCCCGGCCGCACCGCGCCCGTCCGCTCCGGTGGCCTCGGCCCCCGCAGCGCCGGTTGCCCCGGTCGCGCCGTCCGCCCCTGCAGCCCCGGCCGCACCCCAGGCCCCTGCGGCTGCCGCCCCGACCCCGGCTCCTGCCGCGGCGTCGGCCCCGGCTCCCGCACGTCCGGTCGGCTCCGGCCCGCGTCCCGGCCCCCGGCCGGCCCCGCAGGCACGTCCGGCTGCTCCCCAGGCCCCGGCCCCGAGCGCCCCGGCCCCCCAGGCCCAGGCCCCCGCGGCCCAGGCTCCGGCCGCACAGGCGCCCGCAGCCCCGGCTGCGCGTCCGGCCGGTGCCCCCGGCCAGGGCGGTCCCACGCCCGGACCCCGTCCGGTCGGCTCCGGCCCGCGTCCCGGTCCCCGTCCGGCCCCGCGGCCGGGCAACAACCCCTTCAGCAGTGGTCAGCGTCCGGCTGCCGCTGGTCCGCGCCCGGCGCCGGCGCCCGGTGCGCCCAGCCAGGCCGGTCCCGGCGGACCGCGTCCGGCCGGCCCCGGCGGCCCCCGTCCCGGTCCCGGTTCCGGCGGTCCCCGTCCGGCAGCCGGTCCCGGCGGCCCGCGTCCCGGCCCCGGTGCCGGTGGCCCGCGTCCCAACCCCGGCATGATGCCGCAGCGCCCGAGCCCCGGCATGATGCCGCCTCGGCCCGCAGCGGGCGGTCGTCCGGGTGGTCCCGGCGGCGCCGGTGGTCCGGGTGCGGGTCGCGGCGGCGGTGGCGGTGGCGGCTTCCGTCCCGGCGGTGGCGGCGGCGGTGGCTTCCGTCCCGGTGGCGGCGGTCCCGGTGGCCCCGGTGGTCCTGGTGGCGGCGGCGGTGCTCCGGCCGGTGGCTTCCGCCCCGGTGGTGGCGGCGGCGGTCGTGGCCGTGGGCGCGGTGGCTCCGGTGCGGGCACCGCGGGTGCCTTCGGGCGTCCGGGCGGTCGCGGTCCGGTCCGCGGGCGCAAGAGCAAGAAGCAGCGGCGTCAGGAGTTCGACTCCATGGCGGCGCCGTCCATGGGCGGCGTCTCGCTGCCCCGTGGCAACGGCCAGACCGTGCGGCTGCCGCGCGGCGCGTCCCTGACCGACCTGGCCGAGCGCATCAACGCCGAGCCCGCCGCGCTGGTCACCGCCCTGTTCCACCTGGGCGAGATGATCACCGCGACGCAGTCGGTCAACGACGAGACGCTGCAGCTGCTCGGTGCCGAGATCGGCTGGGTCATCCAGGTCGTCAGCCCGGAGGACGAGGACCGCGAGCTCCTCGACACCTTCGACCTCACCTTCGGCGACGAGGAGAGCGACGACGAGGACGACTGGGACATCCGTCCGCCGGTCGTCACCGTCATGGGTCACGTCGACCACGGCAAGACCAAGCTCCTCGACGCGCTCCGGCACGCCAACGTGGCGGGCAAGGAGGCCGGTGGGATCACCCAGCACATCGGCGCCTACCAGATCGTCACCGAGCTGGAGGGCAACGAGCGCCCGGTCACCTTCATCGACACCCCGGGTCACGAGTCGTTCACTGCGATGCGTGCCCGTGGCGCGAAGGTCACCGACATCGTCGTCCTGGTGGTCGCTGCCGACGACGGCGTCATGCCGCAGACGGTCGAGGCGCTCAACCACGCCCAGGCCGCCAACGTGCCGATCGTGGTCGCGGTGAACAAGATCGACAAGGAGGGGGCCAACCCCGCCAAGATCCGTCAGCAGCTCACCGAGTACGGGCTGGTGGCCGAGGAGTACGGCGGCGACACGATGTTCGTCGACGTCTCCGCGACCACCCGTCAGGGTCTCGACGACCTGCTCGCGGCGGTCCTGCTCACCGCCGACGCCTCGCTGGACCTGCGCGCCAACATCGGCCAGGACCCCCAGGGTGTCGTCATCGAGGGCAAGCTGGACAAGGGTCGTGGCCCCGTCGCCACGGTCATGGTCCAGCGCGGCACGCTCCGCGTCGGCGACTCGATCGTGGCCGGTGACGCCTACGGTCGCGTCCGGTCGCTGCTCGACGAGCACGGCAACAAGCTCAAGGAGGCCCTGCCGGCCCGTCCGGTCCAGGTCGTCGGCCTGACCTCGGTGCCGCGCGCCGGTGACACCTTCCTCGTCGTCGAGGAGGACCGGATCGCCCGTCAGATCGCCGACCGCCGCCAGGCCCGGATCCGCAACGCGCAGAACGCGTCGATGCGGAAGCGGATCAGCCTGGAGGACCTGGACGCCGCTCTCAAGGAGACCCGTCAGCTCAACCTGATCATCAAGGGCGACAACTCGGGCACCGTCGAGGCGCTCGAAGAGGCGCTGATGAAGATCGAGGTGAGCGACGACATCTCGCTGCGGGTCATCCACCGCGGCGTCGGTGGCATCACCAAGAGCGACATCGACCTGGCGCTGGCCGACGACGTCATCGTCCTGGGCTTCAACGTCCGGGCCGAGGGCCAGGCCACCGAGCTCGCCAACCGCGAGGGCGTGGACGTCCGGTACTACACGGTCATCTACCAGGCCATCGAGGAGATCGAGTCCGCGCTCAAGGGCATGCTCAAGCCCGAGTACGAAGAGGTGCAGCTGGGCACCGCGGAGGTCCGCGAGGTCTTCCGGGTCCCGAAGATCGGCAACGTCGCCGGCTCGCTGGTCCGCAGCGGCACGATCGTCCGCAACTCCAAGGCCCGTCTCATCCGGGACGGCGCCGTGGTGGCGGACAACCTGACCGTCGAGTCGCTGCGTCGCTTCAAGGACGACGCGACCGAGGTCCGCGAGGGCTACGAGTGCGGCATCGGGCTGGGGTCGTTCAACGACATCAAGCCCGAGGACGTCATCCAGACCTTCGAGCTGCGCGAGAAGCCGCGTCTGTGACGAGGCACCCCGCCCGTCCCGCCTGAGCACGCTCGGGCAGGACGGGCGGGGCCTGCCCGTCTCCTCCCCGGTGCGCCGGGGAGGGGACGGGACGGACACCGTCCGGCAGCAGAGAGGGAGGACGCCGGTTGTTCACGGGCATGCTGAGCGCCGACCTGCTGCTGGGCGACGTCCACTCGCTCAAGGAGAAGCGCGCCGTGGTGAAGCCGATCGTGGCCGAGCTGCGGCGCCGCTTCGCGGTGGCCGCCGCGGAGGTGGGGGAGACCGACCTGCACCGTCGTGCGCAGGTCGGGATCGCCACCGTCGCCGGTGACGCCACCCAGGTGACCGACGTGCTCGACGCCTGCGAGCGGATGCTGGCCGAACGCCCCGAGGTGATGCTGCTGTCCACGCACCGCCAGTTGATCAGCGACACGGACGACTGAACCGGGCAGGCGCCACGCCTGCCCAACTGTGAAGGAGCAGCTGAGATGGCCGATCCCGCCCGGGCACGCCGGCTGGCGGTGCGCATCCGTCAGATCGTCTCCGCCACGATCGAGATGCAGATCAAGGACCCGCGACTGGGGATGGTCACCATCACCGACGCGCGGGTCACCAGCGACCTCCGCGAGGCGACGGTGTTCTACACCGTCTACGGCAACGACAACGAGATCGAGGACTCCGCGCGGGCGCTGGCCAGCGCCACCGGGGTGCTCCGCTCGACGGTGGGCAAGCAGACCGGCATCAAGTTCGTGCCGACGCTGACCTTCATCGCCGACATCGTCCCGGACACCGCCCGCGAGCTCGAGCAGGCACTCGAGCGGGCCCGGTACGCCGACGCCGAGCTGGCCCGTGCCCGCGAGGGCGCCCAGTACGCCGGCGAGGCCGACCCCTACCGCAAGCCCGCCGTCGACGAGGACGACGAGGACGACGACCTCGAGGACGACGACGCGGAGGTGGCGGCCGAGGTGGGTGCCGGCCGCACCGACGGCTTCGGGGACGAGCGCCCCTCGGCCACCGCCCAGCGGAGCGCGTCGTGACCGAGGCCGTGGACCCCGACCCCACCGACCTCGCCGGCGAGCACCAGGGGGTCACCCTCGGTGGCCGCGAGGAGCCGGGCACCGGCGACCCGACGTCGGGCGGCAAGCACGGGCAGGTCGGTGAGGTGCCCAGCATCGCCGCCGACGAGCCCGAGGACGGCTCGCACTACGCGGTCGGCGGCGGCAACACCGACCCCGAGCCCCAGCAGCCACCCACCGCCGACCCGCAGTCGTGACCACCACCGTCGGTGCCCAGCTGACGGCCGCCGTCGAGCTGCTGTCCTCGGCCGCGGCGGCCGGCGCCACCGTGGTGCTGTCAGGCCACGTCCAGCCCGACGCCGACGCCCTGGGCAGCACGCTCGCGCTGGCCGAGGGGCTGCGCCGGCGCGGGGCGCGGGTGGTCGCGACGTTCCCCGAGCCGTTCGTGCTGCCCCGGTCGCTGGGCTGGCTGCCCGGTGCCGACCAGCTCGTCGACCCGCGGACGGTCCCGGCCGACGTCGACCTGTTCGTCAGCCTCGACGCCGCCTCACCCGGCCGCCTCGGTGTGCTCGCTGGGCTGCTGGAGACCGCCGGCCGGTCGGTCGTCGTCGACCACCACGCCAGCAACCCCGGCTTCGGGAGCGTGCTCGTCCTCGACCCGCACGCCGCCGCGACCGTGGTCCTCGTCGCCGACCTGCTCGCCGGCCTGGGCGTCGACCTCGACGAGCGGCTGGCGACCTGCCTGTACGCCGGGCTGACCGCCGACACGGGGTCCTTCCGCTTCGGCAACACGTCCCCGGCCACGCACGAGCTCGCCGCCCGGCTGCTGCGCACCGGCATCGACCACGCCGCGATCAGCCGGCGGCTGTTCGACACCGCGCCCTTCGGCTGGCTCGGCCTGCTGTCGACCGTGACCGGACGTGCGGTCCTGGAGCCGGAGGTGGGTGCCGGGCTGGTGCTGACCTGGGCCACCGCGGCCGAGGCGCGCGACCACGGGCTGGAGCCCGACCAGCTCGAGGCGCTCGTCGACGTCGTCCGGGCCACGGCCGAGGCCGACGTCGCCGCGGTGCTCAAGGGGTCCGACGACGGGTCCTGGGTGGTGTCGATGCGCTCCCGCGGCGCCACCGACGTGTCACGGGTGGCGATGGCCCTGGGTGGTGGCGGGCACCGTGCGGCCGCCGGCTACAGCTCGGCACTGGACCTCGACGGCACCATCGCCCGGCTGCGCGCGGAGCTCTCCCGCTGAGCCGGTCGATCCCCGCGCTGGCCGCACCGGCGCTCGTCGTCCTCGCGGCCGAGCCGCTGTACCTGCTGGTGGACACCGCGGTCGTCGGCAACCTGGGCACCACCGCGCTGGGCGGGCTCGCCGTCGGTGGGGGACTGCTGGCCTACGTCGCCGCCCTGCTGAACTTCCTCGCCTACGGCACCACGGCCCGGGCCGCCCGTCGCACCGGGGCCGGTGACCGGCCCGGGGCGGTGGCGGAGGGCGTGCAGGCGACGTGGCTGGCCGTAGGTATGGGCGTGGTCCTCGCCGTGGTCTTCCAGCTCCTGGCCGGCCCGCTGACCCGGTTGATGACCGGCGGCGCGGGTCCGGTCGCCGAGGCGGCGGAGCAGTGGCTGCGGGTGGCCAGCCCCGGGCTGCCGTTGTTGCTGGTGGCCCTGGCGGGCAACGGCTGGCTCCGCGGCGTGCAGGAGCTGCGCCGGCCGATGGTGTTCGTGCTCGCCGGCAGCCTGGTCAGCCTGGTGCTGTGCCCGCTGCTGGTGCACACCGCGGGCCTCGGGCTGGTCGGCTCGGCGGTCGCCAACCTGGCCGGGCAGACGGTCTCGGCGGCGCTGTTCGCCCGCACGCTGGCCCGCGAGCTGGCCGGCTCGCGGGTCTCCTGGCGACCCCGGCTGCCGGCGCTGCGCGCCCAGCTCGTGCTCGGCCGGGACCTGCTCCTGCGGGCCGCCGTGCTCCAGCTGGCCTTCGCCGCCGCCGCCGCGGTGGTCGCCCGCTCCGGCACCGCCCAGCTGGGCGCGCACCAGGTGGCGCTGCAGCTGTGGCTGTTCCTGGCCCTGGTGCTCGACGCCTACGCGATCGCCGCCCAGACGCTGGTCGGCACCGCGCTCGGCGCCGGGCGCCCGGACGACGCCCGGCACACCGCCGCCCGGGTGGTGCGCTGGGGCCTGGGCACCGGCGTGCTGGTCGCCGTCGCGCTGCTCGCCCTGCGGCCGGTGCTGCCCGGGGTGTTCACCGACGACCCGGCCGTGCTGGCCCAGGCCGGCGTCGTCTGGTGGTTCCTGGCGCTGATGCAGCCGCTGGCCGGGGTGGTGTTCGCCCTGGACGGCGTGCTGATGGGCGCCGGGGACGTCGCCTACCTGCGCACGGTGACCCTCGGTGCGGCGCTGCTGGGCTTCGTGCCGCTGTCGCTGCTGTCGGGCTGGCTGGACTGGGGCCTCCCGGGGGTGTGGACCGGGCTGACGCTGTTCATCGTCCTGCGCCTGGTCGCGGTCGGGCAGCGGGTGCGGGGGAGTGCGTGGCTGGGTGAGACGGTGACCCGGTGAGCCCGAAGAAGCCCGACGCCGACGTCCCGCCGTCCCTGCTGCTGGTCGACAAGCCCGCCGGCATGACCTCCCACGACGTCGTCGCGATCGCGCGGCGGGTGATGAGCGTTCGCAAGGTCGGCCACGCCGGCACCCTCGACCCGATGGCCACGGGCCTGCTGGTGCTCGGCGTCGGCGCCGCCACCCGGCTGCTCGGGCACCTGTCGGGCTCGGACAAGACCTACGAGGCGACCGTCCGGCTGGGGCAGCGCACCGTCACCGACGACCGGGAGGGCGAGGTCCTCGCCACCACGTCGGCGGCCGGGCTGACCGAGGACGCCGTCCGGACGGCGCTGGCCGCGCAGGTCGGCCCGCTGCAGCAGGTGCCCTCGTCGGTGAGCGCGGTGAAGGTCGACGGGAAGCGCTCCTACGACCGCGTGCGGGCCGGGGAGGAGTTCGAGCTGGCCGCCCGGTCGGTCACCGTGCACTCCCTCGACGTGCACCGCATCACCCGGCCGACGCCCGACCTGGTCGACGTCGACGTCACCGTCTCCTGCAGCACCGGCACCTACATCCGGGCCATCGCCCGGGACGCCGGGACGGCGCTGGGCGTGGGCGGGCACCTCACCGCACTGCGCCGCACCTCCTCCGGCCCGTTCGACACCACGCAGGCCCGCCCGGTCGAGGACGCCGCCGGTGCGCTGGCGGGCCCGGGGGAGGGCCCCGGGGTGGTCGCGCTGGCCGACG
The DNA here is from genome assembly GCF_019112525.1 of Modestobacter sp. L9-4. Taxonomy (NCBI): domain Bacteria; kingdom Bacillati; phylum Actinomycetota; class Actinomycetes; order Geodermatophilales; family Geodermatophilaceae; genus Modestobacter; species Modestobacter sp. L9-4. The sequence continues at coordinate 1,048,415 of NZ_CP077800.1, read as the reverse complement.
CGGCGCGGGCGGTCTTCCCGGCCCGCGAGCTGACCGGGCCCGAGGCGGTCGCCCTGGGGTTCGGTCAGCGGGTGCCGGCCACCGGCGCCCCGGGGCTGCACGCAGCGGTGGGCCCCGACGGCCGGCTGGTGGCCCTCGTCGAGGACGCCGGTCCGCAGGCCAAGGTCGTCGTGGGCTTCCCGGCCGGGGAGGACACCGCTGTGTCACCGGCGCCGCGGCTGGGCACGGAGGCCCCATGAGCGTCGTGAAGATCAACTCAGTGACCGTGCCGGAGGACAAGCGCGAGCGGTTCGAGGAGCGGTTCCGGGGCCGCGCCGGTGCCGTGGAGACCACCCCGGGCTTCGAGTGGTTCGAGCTGCTCCGCCCGGCCGAGGGCACCGACCGCTACCTCGTCTACACCCGCTGGGAGAGCCAGGAGGCCTACGACGCCTGGCAGAGCGGCCAGGACTTCGACCGGGCCCACGACGGTGGCGGCGACACCCTGGCGCCGGCGGCCGAGCGCTCGCAGAACCACCTGGAGAGCTACGAGGTCGTGCAGTCCTCCGGCCCGCACGGCGAGAAGAGCTGACGCCCCGCCCGCGCCCGGGGGCCGTCCCGGGCGCGGGCTAGGCTCGTGCTGCGGACCGGCACCCGTCGGGCCGCCAGCACCAGCACCTCAGGCGGGAGCCATGACCGACACGCTCAACGACAGCCGCACCTCTTCCCGGACGTTCGTCGAGGGCGTGCCGCTGGTCGTGGAGGACGTGCCGCGCCGCTCCGCCACCGAGCGTGCCGAGCAGCTGGGCGACCCCGGCTTCGGCCGGTACTTCACCGACTCGATGTTCATCGCCCGCTACCGCGCCGGTGAGGGCTGGGTCGACGCCCGGCTCACCCGCTACGCGCCGCTGCAGATGGACCCGAGCGCTGCCGCGCTGCACTACGCGCAGTCGATCTTCGAGGGTCTCAAGGCCTACGCCCAGCCCGACGGCAGCGTGGCCACCTTCCGCCCCGAGGCCAACGCCGCCCGCTTCGCCCGTGGCGCCCGCCGGCTGGCCATGCCGCCGGTGCCGGAGGAGGCTTTCCTCACCGCCGTCGACGCCCTGGTCGACGCCGACCGCGACTGGGTGCCCACCGGTGCGGACCAGACGCTCTACATCCGGCCCTACCAGCTGGCCGTCGAGCCGTTCCTCGGTGTGCGGCCCGCGCACGAGTACCTCTTCGTCGTCATCGCCAGCCCCGCCGGCGCCTACTTCCCGCGCGGCGTCCACCCGGTGTCGGTCTACCTCTCCGAGGACTACATCCGGGCCGCTCCCGGGGGCACCGGCGACGTCAAGTGCGCCGGCAACTACGCCGCCAGCCTGCTGGCCCAGGAGCAGGCGATCGCCGCCGGCTGCGACCAGGTGGTCTGGCTCGACGCGGTGGAGAAGAAGTACGTCGAGGAGATGGGCGGGATGAACCTGTTCTTCGTCCTCGGCTCCGGGGAGGACGCCGAGCTGGTCACCCCCGAGCTCACCGGCACCCTGCTGCCCGGCATCACCCGCGACTCGCTGATCACCGTCGCCCGCGAGCTGGGGCACCGGGTCACCGAGCGGAAGTTCAGCGTCGAGGAGTGGCGGGCCGGCGTCGCCGACGGCACGGTCACCGAGACCTTCGCCTGCGGCACCGCCGCCGTCATCACCCCGGTCGGCGCGGTGAAGGCCGGCACCGGTGACTTCGTCGTCGGCGACGGGGATCCCGGGCCGCTGACCATGCAGCTGCGGGCGCACCTGCTCGACGTCCAGCACGGGCGGGTCGCCGACCCGCACGGCTGGCTGCACCGCGTCGTCCCGGCCGTCTGAGCCGACGGTCGGCAGGGGAGTCGAGTGCTGCGCTGGCGCGGGTTGGACGCCACCCCGGGTGACCTGGGCCGGGCTGTCGTCACCATCGGCATGTACGACGGGGTCCACCGCGGCCACCAGCACCTCATCGGGGCCGCGGTGGCCCGGGCCCGGGCGATGCGTCGTCCGGCCCTGCTGCTCACCTTCGACCCGCACCCGGCCGAGGTGGTGCGCCCGGGCTCGCACCCGGCGATCCTCACCGCCGCCGACCGCAAGGCCGAGCTGGTCGCCGCGCTCGGCGTCGACGCGATGTGCGTGCTGCCCTTCACCTCGGCCTTCAGCCGGCTGACCCCGGGGGAGTTCACCCACACCGTCCTGGTCGAGCACCTGCACGCCGCCCAGGTCGTCGTGGGACGCAACTTCACCTACGGGCACCGCGCCGAGGGCGACGTGGAGACCCTGACCGCCGAGGGCCGCCGGTTCGGCTTCGGCGTCGAGGGCGTCGACCTGACCAGCGTCGGTCAGGCCCCCGACCCCGCAGGCGACGGCGAGGTCACCATCTCCTCCACCTACATCCGCGCCTGCGTGGCCGCCGGCGACATGGCCTCGGCGGCGCTGGCCCTGGGCCGCCCCCATCGGGTCGACGGCATCGTGGTGCGCGGCGACCGGCGGGGGCGCGAGCTCGGCTACCCCACGGCCAACGTCGAGAGCCCGCGGTACACCGCGGTGCCCGCCGACGGCGTGTACGCGGGCCACCTGGTGCTGCGCGACCACCACGGCGTCACCCGCAGCCGGCACCCGGCGGCGATCTCGGTGGGCAGCAACCCCACCTTCTCCGGCGCGCGCCGCACCGTCGAGGCGTTCCTGCTCGACTTCGAGGGCGACCTGTACGGCGAGCACGTCGGGGTGGAGTTCGTCGAGCGGCTCCGGCCGATGACCGCCTTCGCCGGCATCCCGGAGCTGCTGGTCGCGATGGCCGACGACGTCAGCCGCACCCGGGTCCTGCTCGGGCTCTGAGCGCCCCCCGCCGTCCCCGGGCGGCTCGGGACACCGGCTCGGCGGTGGGTCCGTGTAATCTCATGGACGGCGTCGGGAGACCGACGTGTGTGCCTGCTGCCCCCGTGACACAGACCGGGGGCCACACGTGACCTGCCCTGGAGGCAAAGATGGCGCTCGAGAGCGCGACGAAGAAGCAGATCATGACCGAGTACGCGACGGTCGAGGGCGACACCGGTTCCCCCGAGGTGCAGGTCGCGATGCTGACCCGACGGATCAGTGACCTGACCGAGCACCTCAAGATGCACAAGCACGACCACCACAGCCGGCGGGGCCTGCTCCTGCTGGTGGGTCGTCGTCGCCGCCTGCTGAACTACCTGGCCAAGACCGACATCAACCGGTACCGCTCGCTCATCGAGCGGCTCGGCCTGCGCCGCTAGCACCACCGAGGGGACCGCTCCGGCACGCCGGGACGGTCCCCTCACTCGTGCGGCGCCCGCCGCACGGGACCACCGGCCGATCGCACCGCCGCCCCCGCGTGGGCCGGTCCTCGGTAGTGGCCCCCGGGACAGCGAGCCTGAACGCAGGCACCCGCCCCGAGGGCTTCGATCGAGCACCGGTCGCCCCGGACGCCGGCCGTGCACCGCCGCGAAGAGGACGTCGCCGCATGCGACGTAGGAAGAGGACACGATGTCTTCACCCAGCACCGACACCACCGACTTCGACGCCGAGGACGGCGTCTTCACCGCCACCGCGGTGATCGACAACGGGGCCCTCGGGACCCGCACCGTCACCTTCGAGACCGGCCGCCTCGCCAAGCAGGCCGCCGGTTCCGTCGTCGCCACCATGGGCGACACCACGCTGCTGTCGGCCACCACGGCCGGCCGTCAGCCCAAGGACCAGTTCGACTTCTTCCCGCTGACGGTGGACGTCGAGGAGCGGATGTACGCGATCGGGAAGATCCCCGGTTCGTTCTTCCGCCGCGAGGGCCGCCCCTCCGAGGACGCCATCCTCACCTGCCGCCTGATCGACCGCCCGCTGCGCCCGACCTTCGCCAAGGGCCTGCGCAACGAGGTCCAGGTCGTCATCACCGTCCTGTCGCTGGACCCCGACCACGTCTACGACGTGCTCGCGATCAACGCCGCGTCGGCCTCCACCCAGCTGTCGGGCCTGCCGTTCTCTGGCCCGGTCGGTGGCACCCGCGTGGCCCTGATCAACAACCAGTGGGTCGGCTTCCCCACCCACGCCGAGCTCGAGGACGCCGTCTTCGACATGGTCGTGGCCGGCCGCGTCCTGCCCGACGGTGACGTCGCGATCATGATGGTCGAGGCCGAGGCTACCGAGAAGACGATCGAGCTCATCGCCGGCGGCGCCACCGCGCCGACCGAGGAGGTCGTCTCCGCCGGTCTCGAGGCCGCGAAGCCGTTCATCAAGGCGCTGTGTCAGGCGCAGGCCGAGCTGGCCGCCAACGCCGCCAAGCCCGAGGCGCACTTCCCCCGCTTCCTCGACTACCAGGACGACGTCTACGCCGCCGTCGAGGCGCACGCGACCGAGAAGCTGACCGTGGCCCAGGCCATCGCCGGCAAGCAGGACCGCGAGGAGGCCACCGACGCCGTCAAGGACGAGGTCAAGGCCGCTCTCGCCGGCCAGTTCGAGGGTCGCGAGAAGGAGATCTCCGGGGCCTTCCGCGCGGTCACCAAGAAGGTCGTGCGCCAGCGCATCCTGCGCGACAAGGTCCGCATCGACGGCCGTGGCCTGACCGACATCCGGCCGCTGTCGGCCGAGGTCGAGGTCCTGCCCCGGGTGCACGGCTCGGCGCTGTTCGAGCGCGGCGAGACCCAGATCATGGGTGTCACCACGCTGAACATGCTCCGCATGGAGCAGCAGCTGGACACGCTGAACCCGGTCACCCGCAAGCGCTACATGCACAACTACAACTTCCCGCCGTACTCCACCGGTGAGACCGGCCGCGTGGGCTCGCCCAAGCGCCGCGAGATCGGCCACGGCGCGCTCGCCGAGCGGGCGCTGCTGCCGGTGCTGCCGGACCGCGAGGAGTTCCCCTACGCGATCCGCCAGGTGTCGGAGGCCCTCGGTTCCAACGGCTCCACCTCGATGGGCTCGGTCTGCGCCTCGACGCTGTCGCTGCTCAACGCCGGTGTGCCGCTGAAGGCGCCGGTCGCCGGCATCGCCATGGGCCTGGTCTCCGACGAGGTCGACGGCAGGACGCAGTACGTCGCGCTGACCGACATCCTGGGTGCCGAGGACGCGTTCGGTGACATGGACTTCAAGGTCGCCGGCACCAAGGACTTCGTGACGGCCCTCCAGCTGGACACCAAGCTCGACGGCATCCCCTCCGACGTCCTCGCCGGTGCGCTGACCCAGGCCCGCGCGGCCCGGCTGCACATCCTCGACGTCATGCTCGAGGCGATCGACGGCCCCGACGAGATGAGCCCGTTCGCCCCCCGGGTGACCACGGTGCGCATCCCGGTCGACAAGATCGGCGCGGTCATCGGGCCGAAGGGCCAGATGATCAACGCGATCCAGGACGAGACCGGCGCCGACATCACCATCGAGGACGACGGCACGATCTACGTCGGCGCCTCCGACGGCCCCTCGGCCCAGGCGGCCGTGGACCGGATCAACGCCATCGCCAACCCGACGCTGCCCAAGGTCGGCGAGCGGTTCCTCGGCACCGTGGTGAAGACGACGGCCTTCGGCGCCTTCGTCTCGCTGCTGCCGGGCCGTGACGGTCTGGTGCACATCAGCAAGCTGGGCAACGGCAAGCGGATCGCCAAGGTCGAGGACGTCGCGAACGTCGGCGACAAGCTGCAGGTCGAGATCACCGACATCGACGCCCGCGGCAAGATCAGCCTGGTGCCCGTCGTCGAGGGCGAGGCCGCCGCTGCCGGCGACTCCGCCCCGGCCGACGACACCGCTCCCGCGGAGGCATGACCACGTCGCACGGTCTGACCGGGGCCGGGGTGGGCGCTGCGGCGTCCGCCCCGGCCCCGGTCGGCGTGACCGAGGTGCTGGACGTCGACGAGTTCGGCGGCCGGGTGGAGCGCACCGAGCTGCCCGGTGGGCTGCGCGTGATCACCGAGACGATGCCCGGGGTGCTGTCGGCGACGCTGGGCATCTGGGTGGGCGTGGGCTCGCGGGACGAGAGCCCCGCGGTCGGCGGGTCGTCGCACTTCCTGGAGCACCTGCTGTTCAAGGGGACGCGCAGCCGCACGGCACTGGAGATCGCCACCGCGATGGACGCCGTGGGCGGTGAGATGAACGCCTTCACCGCCAAGGAGCACACCTGCTACTACGCCAACGTGCTCGCCAGCGACCTGCCGCTGGCGGTGACGTTGCTGGGTGACCTGGTCACCGAGGCGCTCAACACGGCACCGGACCTGGAGTCCGAGCGCACGGTGGTGCTCGAGGAGATCGCCATGCGCGACGACGAGCCCGCCGACGCCGTGCACGACCTCTTCGCCGAGACGCTCTTCGGGGACACCCCGCTGGGCCGGTCGGTGCTCGGCACCGTGGAGTCGATCGAGGCGCTCACCCGCGACGACGTCGACGGCTGGTACCGCGAGCGGTACGCGGTGCCCTCGATCGTCGTCTCGGCCGCCGGGCGGATCGACCACGCCCAGGTGCTGGGGCTGGTCACCGCCGCCTTCGGCGACCGGCTGTCGGGGGACTCGCGGCCGGACCCGCTCCGGTCGGGGGACGACGTCGACCTCAGCGCACCGGCCCGCCCGGGCGGGCTCATCCGCCGGACGACCGAGCAGACGCACCTGCTGCTGGGTGGTCTGGGCATGGGCCGGCTGGACGACCGGCGGTACGCGGCCGCCGTGCTGGACGCCGCGGTCGGTGGTGGCATGAGCTCCCGGTTGTTCCAGGAGATCCGGGAGAAGCGGGGGCTCGTCTACAGCGTGGGCTCCTCGTTGACCCACTACGCCGGTGCGGGCAGCTTCTCCGTCTACGCCGGGTGCTCGCCCAAGCGCGTGCCGGAGGTGCTCGGGCTGGTCCGTGCCTGTCTGGCCGAGGCAGCAGCGACGGGGCTGACGGCCGAGGAGGTCGCGCGGGCGCGCGGTCAGCTCAAGGGCGGTCTTGTCCTGGGGCTGGAGGACACCGGGTCACGGATGAGCCGGCTGGGCAAGAGCGAGCTGTCCTTCGGGGAGTACCTGCCCGTGCGGTCGGTGCTCGACCTGCTCGACGGCGTGGACGAGGAGCAGGTGGCCGCTGTCGCTGCCGACCTGTTCACCCGTCCGACCTGCCTGGCGGTCGTGGGTCCCTACCGGGAGCGCGACCTCGACCGGCTGCTCGCCGCCTGACCACGTGACGTCCCAGGTGCACCAGCACGGCGCCGTGGCCCGTGGGGCCTTCGCGGTCGCCGTGCTGGTCTCCCTCGCGGTGCTCTTCGCCCCGCCCTCGGACGTGCCGTCGGCACCCCCGGGCGTGGACAAGGTGGTCCACCTGTCGCTCTTCCTCGTACTCGCGGTGACCGCACGGTGGGCCGGGGTCCGGTGGCAGGTGGCCCTCCTCTCCCTGCTGGCGTATGCCGCGGTGAGCGAGGTGCTCCAGGGCACGGCGCTCGTCGACCGGGACGCCGAGTTCCTCGACTGGGTCGCCGACGCCACGGGTGTGGTCATCGGGGTCGGCCTGTGGGCACTGTTCGGCCGGTCGCGGGGCGCGACCTCCCGCTGACCGTCCGCGGGTCCGCCTTGCGTCCGTCCCCGTCGTTGGTGAGCATCGCGGGATGACCACCAGTTCGACGGCCGCCGTCCCCGCCCCCTCGCCCACGACGAACGGCGACTCCCCGCTGATCTCGGTCGGTGTGCTGGGAGCCCGTGGCCGGATGGGCGCCGAGGTCGTCCGCGCCGTCGACGCTGCCGAGGACCTCGAGCTCGTCGCGATGGTCGACGAACGGGACTGGCTGTTCAACGTCGCGGACGCCGGCGCTCAGGTGGTCGTGGACTTCACCCGGCCCGACTCGGTGATGGAGAACATCCGCTTCTGCATCGACCAGAACATCCACTGCGTCGTCGGGACGACCGGCTTCGACGAGGAGCGGCTGGCCACGATCGCCGGGTGGCTGGAGCCCAAGCCCGAGGTGGGCGTGCTCATCGCACCGAACTTCGGCATTGGCGCCGTGCTGCTCATGCGGTTCGCCCAGGAGGCCGCACGCTTCTTCCCGTCCGTGGAGGTCATCGAGCTGCACCACCCCAACAAGGTCGACGCCCCGTCGGGGACGGCGACCCGGACGGCCCAGCTGGTGGCCGAGGCCCGGCGTACGGCCGGGGTCCCCGCCGCACCGGACGCCACCCGTGAGGAGGACTCGCTCCCGGGTGCCCGCGGTGCTGCCGTCGACGGCATCCCCGTGCACGCCGTCCGGCTCAGCGGACTGGTCGCCCATCAGGAGGTCCTGATGGGAGCAGCGGGGGAGACCCTCACGCTGCGGCACGACTCCTACGACCGGGCGTCCTTCATGCCCGGCGTCCTCCTCGCCGTCCGGGAGATCGGCCGGCGCCCCGGGCTCACCGTCGGCATCGAGGGCCTCCTGGGTCTCTGACCGCGTGACCCGTGGGGCGGATGTGACTGCTGAGGCGTCCGGACACCCGGCATTCACGTGACCTGCGCCGCAATTTCGTAGGTACCGACCAGCGCTGACCTGCGGGTTCGTGCTCCGGACGGCCTCCGGAACACGAAATCGGGTGTCCGGACCCTCCGGCCGGCTTGACGGCCCGTTCCCCGCCGCGTAACTTTCTCTTTGCGCCGAGCGAGACCGGGCCGGAAGGGCCGGGAGCCGCGAGGTCAGACCCCCAGGGTGTGACAGCGAGCCGTGCTCAGCGTACTGTGGGACAAGCCGTCACGGAGAACGACCGGGGAACCGGTCGGGGAACGTGCGCGTCCGCTCCTTGAGAACTCAACAGCGTGCCGAAAGTCAGTGCCAAGTAACAAATCCCCATACGGTGTCTTCGGATGTCGTTGGGTTCCTTTGGTTGATTGAACGAGAGTGCCAACTCTTGGTCTCAGCTGCGATCAAATCATCTACGGAGAGTTTGATCCTGGCTCAGGACGAACGCTGGCGGCGTGCTTAACACATGCAAGTCGAGCGAGGCCCATCTTCGGGTGGTGCCCTAGCGGCGAACGGGTGAGTAACACGTGGGCAACCTGCCCTCAGCTCTGGGATAACTCCAAGAAATTGGTGCTAATACCGGATGTGACCGCTGACCGCATGGTCTGGTGGTGGAAAGATTCATCGGCTGAGGATGGGCCCGCGGCCTATCAGCTTGTTGGTGGGGTAATGGCCCACCAAGGCGACGACGGGTAGCCGGCCTGAGAGGGTGACCGGCCACACTGGGACTGAGACACGGCCCAGACTCCTACGGGAGGCAGCAGTGGGGAATATTGCGCAATGGGCGAAAGCCTGACGCAGCGACGCCGCGTGAGGGATGACGGCCTTCGGGTTGTAAACCTCTTTCAGTAGGGACGAAGCGCAAGTGACGGTACCTACAGAAGAAGCACCGGCCAACTACGTGCCAGCAGCCGCGGTAATACGTAGGGTGCAAGCGTTGTCCGGAATTATTGGGCGTAAAGAGCTCGTAGGCGGTCTGTCACGTCGGCTGTGAAAACCCGAGGCTCAACCTCGGGCCTGCAGTCGATACGGGCAAACTAGAGTACTGCAGGGGAGACTGGAATTCCTGGTGTAGCGGTGAAATGCGCAGATATCAGGAGGAACACCGGTGGCGAAGGCGGGTCTCTGGGCAGTAACTGACGCTGAGGAGCGAAAGCGTGGGGAGCGAACAGGATTAGATACCCTGGTAGTCCACGCCGTAAACGTTGGGCGCTAGATGTGGGGCTCATTCCACGAGTTCCGTGTCGCAGCTAACGCATTAAGCGCCCCGCCTGGGGAGTACGGCCGCAAGGCTAAAACTCAAAGGAATTGACGGGGGCCCGCACAAGCGGCGGAGCATGTTGCTTAATTCGATGCAACGCGAAGAACCTTACCTAGGCTTGACATGCACGGAAATCTCCCAGAGATGGGAGGTCCTTTAAAGGGTCGTGCACAGGTGGTGCATGGTTGTCGTCAGCTCGTGTCGTGAGATGTTGGGTTAAGTCCCGCAACGAGCGCAACCCTCGTTCTATGTTGCCAGCACGTCATGGTGGGGACTCATAGGAGACTGCCGGGGTCAACTCGGAGGAAGGTGGGGATGACGTCAAATCATCATGCCCCTTATGTCTAGGGCTGCAAACATGCTACAATGGCCGGTACAAAGGGCTGCGATACCGCGAGGTGGAGCGAATCCCAAAAAGCCGGTCTCAGTTCGGATTGGGGTCTGCAACTCGACCCCATGAAGTTGGAGTCGCTAGTAATCGCAGATCAGCAACGCTGCGGTGAATACGTTCCCGGGCCTTGTACACACCGCCCGTCACGTCACGAAAGTCGGTAACGCCCGAAGCCGGTGGCCCAACCCCTTGTGGGAGGGAGCCGTCGAAGGCGGGATCGGCGATTGGGACGAAGTCGTAACAAGGTAGCCGTACCGGAAGGTGCGGCTGGATCACCTCCTTTCTAAGGAGCACTGGCCGCCGTCTTAGCGATGGTGGTCCAGAGCCGTGCACCGGCCAGGAGGCTTCCTCAATCATGAGGGGGTCCAGGGTGTTGGTGACGGAGCTCAAGGGTGGAACGCTGACCAGTTCGGCTCGGATGTCCAGTTCGCTGTTAGTACGGCTCGTTGATCCATCACCGGCCCTTCACGGGGTCACAGGGGTGGGGAGGGTCTGGAACGCGAGTGGCTGGGGGTACCGGGTCGTAGGCACGCTGTTGGGTCCTGAGGGAACGGGCCGGCCAGGCCGTGGAGGAGCGCGAGCTGCTTCAAGGGTCTGGTTGGGTGTTCGCTCTGGGAGTCCCATCTGCTCGTCATACCGCTCGGGTAACCCCGGGGTCTGGTGGTGTCATGTGGTGGGTCATCTTCCGTACTTTGAGAACTGCACAGTGGACGCGAGCATCTAGTAAGCAAGTATCTGGATACCCGCACTGATCCATGACCCACAGATGTGGTGGCCGCGAGGTTGTCACGGGGTGGGGTTGTGGGTGGGTGTGGGTGTTCTTGTGTGTGGTCAAGTTGTTAAGGGCACACGGTGGATGCCTGGGCACCAGGAGCCGATGAAGGACGTAGGAGGCTGCGATAAGCCTCGGGGAGCTGTCAACCGAGCGTTGATCCGAGGATTTCCGAATGGGGGAACCCCGCACCAGTCATGTGGTGTGACCCGCGCCTGAACACATAGGGCGTGTGGAGGGAACGTGGGGAAGTGAAACATCTCAGTACCCACAGGAAGAGAAAACAACCGTGATTCCGTGAGTAGTGGCGAGCGAAAGCGGATGAGGCTAAACCGATCGCATGCCAAGCCGGCAGGCGTTGTGTGGTCGGGGTCGTGGGACGATTCAGCATCTTCTGCCGAAGGTGCAGGGAGTCAGAAAGCCATGTGTTAGTGGAAGGCCTCTGGAAGGGGTCGCCGTAGAGGGTGAGAGCCCCGTACACGAAAACTCATGGCCTCCCGAGTTGTATCCCAAGTAGCACCGAGCCCGTGAAATTCGGTGTGAATCTGGCGGGACCACCCGCTAAGCCTAAATACTCCCTGGTGACCGATAGCGGACAAGTACCGTGAGGGAAAGGTGAAAAGTACCCCGGGAGGGGAGTGAAATAGTACCTGAAACCGTGTGCCTACAAGCCGTGAGAGCCTTATGCGCACTTGTGCGTGGGGGTGATTGCGTGCCTTTTGAAGAATGAGCCTGCGAGTTAGCGGTACGTGGCGAGGTTAACCCGTGTGGGGTAGCCGTAGCGAAAGCGAGTCCGAACAGGGCGATTGAGTCGCGTGCTCTAGACCCGAAGCCGAGTGATCTACCCATGGCCAGGTTGAAGCGCGGGTAAGACCGCGTGGAGGACCGAACCCACTTCAGTTGAAAATGGAGGGGATGAGCTGTGGGTAGGGGTGAAAGGCCAATCAAACTCGGTGATAGCTGGTTCTCCCCGAAATGCATTTAGGTGCAGCGTCACGTGTTTCTTGCCGGAGGTAGAGCACTGGATGGTCTAGGGGCCCCACAAGGTTACTGAAATCAACCAAACTCCGAATGCCGGTAAGTGAGAGCGTGGCAGTGAGACTGCGGGCGATAAGGTTCGTAGTCGAGAGGGAAACAGCCCAGATCATCAGCTAAGGCCCCTAAGCGTGTGCTAAGTGGAAAAGGATGTGGGATTGCCGTGACAACCAGGAGGTTGGCTTAGAAGCAGCCACCCTTGAAAGAGTGCGTAATAGCTCACTGGTCAAGTGGTTCCGCGCCGACAATGTAGCGGGGCTCAAGCACACCGCCGAAGCTGTGGCATTCACATGAACCCGTCCGGTCCTTCGGGGTCGGGCCAGGTGTGTGGATGGGTAGGGGAGCGTCGTGTGGCCATTGAAGCGGCGGAGTGATCCAGCCGTGGAGGCCACACGAGTGAGAATGCAGGCATGAGTAGCGAAAGGGGAGTGAGAAACTCCCCCGCCGGATGACCAAGGGTTCCTGGGCCAGGCTAATCCGCCCAGGGTGAGTCGGGACCTAAGGCGAGGCCGACAGGCGTAGTCGATGGACAACGGGTTGATATTCCCGTACCCGCGAAAGAACGCCCATGCTGAACCCAGCGATGCTAACCGCCTGAAACCGGTGACTGACCTTCGGGTCTGATCCGGCGGAACGCGGGACCCGGACTGGTAGTAGGCAAGCGATGGGGTGACGCAGGAAGGTAGTCCTACCGGTGAATGGTAGTACCGGTGCAAGGGTGTGGCCCGTGGGATAGGTAAATCCGTTCCACACGAGGGTGAGGCCTGACGCATAGCCGAATGAGGCGAATTGGATGATCCTATGCTGCCGAGAAAAGCCTCTAGCGAGTTCTTAGCGGCCCGTACCCCAAACCAACTCAGGTGGTCAGGTAGAGAATACCAAGGCGATCGAGCGAACTGTGGTTAAGGAACTCGGCAAAATGCCCCCGTAACTTCGGGAGAAGGGGGGCCATCTGCTGTGAACCGCTTACGCGGGGCAGCGGTGGGTGGCCGCAGAGACCAGTGAGAAGCGACTGTTTACTAAAAACACAGGTCCGTGCGAAGTCGAAAGACGATGTATACGGACTGACGCCTGCCCGGTGCTGGAACGTTAAGGGGACGGGTTAGCCGCAAGGCGAAGCTCAGAACTCAAGCGCCAGTAAACGGCGGTGGTAACTATAACCATCCTAAGGTAGCGAAATTCCTTGTCGGGTAAGTTCCGACCTGCACGAATGGCGTAACGACTTCTCAGCTGTCTCAACCACAGGCTCGGCGAAATTGCACTACGAGTAAAGATGCTCGTTACGCGCGGCAGGACGGAAAGACCCCGGGACCTTCACTATAGCTTGATATTGGTGTTCGGTTCGGCTTGTGTAGGATAGGTGGGAGACTGTGAAGCGGGCACGCCAGTGTTCGTGGAGTCATCGTTGAAATACCACTCTGGTCGAATTGGATGTCTAACCTCGGTCCGTGATCCGGATCAGGAACAGTGTCAGGTGGGTAGTTTAACTGGGGCGGTTGCCTCCCAAAATGTAACGGAGGCGCCCAAAGGTTCCCTCAGCCTGGTTGGCAATCAGGTGTCGAGTGCAAGTGCACAAGGGAGCTTGACTGCGAGACCGACGGGTCGAGCAGGAGCGAAAGCTGGGACTAGTGACCCGGCACCGGCATGTGGAAGCGGTGTCGCTCAACGGATAAAAGGTACCCCGGGGATAACAGGCTGATCTTCCCCAAGAGTCCATATCGACGGGATGGTTTGGCACCTCGATGTCGGCTCGTCGCATCCTGGGGCTGGAGTAGGTCCCAAGGGTTGGGCTGTTCGCCCATTAAAGCGGCACGCGAGCTGGGTTTAGAACGTCGTGAGACAGTTCGGTCCCTATCCGCCGCGCGCGTAAGAGACTTGAGAAGTGCTGTCCCTAGTACGAGAGGACCGGGACGGACGAACCTCTGGTGTGCCAGTTGTTCCGCCAGGAGCACTGCTGGTTGGCTACGTTCGGCAGGGATAACCGCTGAAAGCATCTAAGCGGGAAGCCTTCTTCAAGATGAGGTCTCTCACCGGGTCAACCGGGTAAGGCCCCCGCCCAGACCAGCGGGTTGATAGGCCGGAAGTGGAAGCGGCGTAAGTCGTGGAGCTGACCGGTACTAATAGGCCGAGGGCTTGACCATCACAACACCCAGCCTCATAGCTTTTCTAGTTGTCTCGCGTCCACTGTGTGGTTCTGAACGTACGGAACCCACCCCCAACCCGATCCCCGCACTCTCGTGTGGTGGTCCGGGTGGAGTGGGGTGGGCCCGATAAGTTCACAGCGTTACGGCGGTCATGGCGAAAGGGAAACGCCCGGTCTCATTCCGAACCCGGAAGCTAAGCCTTTCAGCGCCGATGGTACTGCCCCGGGGACGGGGTGGGAGAGTAGGACGCCGCCGGACACAACTCCCAGGAACGGGGTCACAGCATCAGCTGTGGCCCCGTTTCTGCATGTCCGGGGACTATCGATCGGCGGTCCGGACAGGAACTGCACCCCTGCAGCGATACCTGCAGCATCGCTGCGGCTACACGGTCGCCTGTCCCGCATCTGTCGCGTCAGGACCTGTCGCGGACGTGAGTGCCAGCACGCGCTCGGCCGGCGTGCGGTACTCGACGACCGGCGCACGCACGCAACGCTCCTACCGGAGTGACGACAACCGGCGCACGCGCGCGATGTCGCTACCGGAGTGACGACGACAGGCGCACGCACGCAACCCTCCTGCCGGCCTGACGAAAGTCCACGGGCCGTCCCCCCAGGTCCCGCCTTCGTGTGGGTCGCTCGTCCACGGGTCACCACGACCGGCGAGGTGGGCCTGCGCCAGTTACCCACCGATGCCGGGCTGTGAGCGTCCGCGGCGCTGAGCGTGCGCTGCGACCTCTCGATGCCAGGTCCACAGCGCAACGGTCAGCACGTGCCTCGACTCCAGCGTCAGCGGCGGCGGTCGGGTGCGGCGGTGGTGGCACCCACGTTGTCGTCGAGCCACTGGTTGAGGGCGGCGTACTGCCGCCATGCACCGCGCACCCGCTCCAGGGCAGCGCGCTCCTGCAGCCACTCCGCCGGCTCCCACACCTGGGAGGCGTACAGCGACCGGTGCCGGAGGAGCCCGATCCGTGGGTGGTCCATGGCGTGCCCACGCGGGGCCCGCACCAGCTGGTCCCCGTCGATGAGGAACCCGGCCTCCCGCAGCCGCGTGACCTCACGCTCCAGGCGCGGACCCTGCACGTCGTCGGCGACCGCCCGCCGGTACCGCTCGACCTGGTCCGGCTGCAGACGCCAGCACCCACCGGAGACCAGCAGACCGTCCGCCGACACCTGGACGTACAGCGAGCCGAGGCCCGCGCCGTCCCGGTGGAGGACCGCGCCCTGGTGGGTCTTGTAGGGCGTCTTGTCGTGGCTGAAGCGGACGTCCCGATAGGGCCGGAAGAGCTTCGGCGTGCCGAACTCGGCCGTCAGCTCCTCGGTGAGCGCCAGCATCGGAGCACGGACGTGCGTCTCGTACTCGCTGCGGTGCCCGGTCCAGTAGGTCCTGCTGTTGTCGGCCTCGAGGCCCTCGTAGAAGACCAGCGCCTCGTCGGGGAAGCCGGTGAAGCGGGGAGAGCTCACGATGTCCCTTCTCGGTCGGCGGCGGGGTGGTCCCCGTCCAGCCGGGTGTGCCAGCGCACCTGCCGCACGGCGTCGTCCCCGGACTCCAGGACACGCACACCGCCCTCGGGCGCCCAGCCGGCCGTCTCCAGGAACCGGGCGGTCACCGTGTCCTGTTCCGCCAGCCAGCTGGTGAGGGTGGTGACACCTGCCGCCCGGGCCAGGTCGGCGACCGCGGCCAGCAGCCGGCTGCCGTGGCCGCGGCGTCCCCAGCGCGGTTCCACGAGCAGCACGGTCAGCTCGCGTGCCGCCCCGTCGGGTGCGGTCACGGCGAACCCGACGACGGCACCGGCGTCCACGGCGACCAGGACGCTGTGCGCCGGCGACGGGGGAGCGGAGAGGGCGGTGCGCCAGGTCCCCGCCGCGTCGGCGTCGTCCCAGGCGTCGAGGACGCCGGCCGGCAACAGGTCGCCGAACGCGGTCCGCCAGGTCACCAGCTGCACACGGGCGATCGCCGCCGCGTCGTCCGGGCCGGCCGTACGGACGGAGACCTCGGCCGAGCCGGTCAGGCGCAGCGACGGGGTGTCCACGGCGGCAGCCTAGGCGCGACCGAGGGGGACGCGGCCGGCTCGTCGGCTGTCGGACCCGGCGGGCAGGATCACCGGTCGTGGAGCCAACCGTCGAGCGGCTGCCGGCCGCACTGGCCCGGCGCATCGCGCTGGCCGCCCAGGGGTTCGCCGACCCGCGCCCGGACGGGCCGGTGGGCACCCGGCAGCTGCGGCGCACCGTCGAGCGGCTGGGCGTCGTCCAGATCGACTCGGTGAACGTCGTGTCCCGCTCGCACTACCTGCCGTACTTCAGCCGGCTCGGCCCCTACCCGCGGGCGGCGGTCGACCGGCTGGCGAACGAGCGGCACGACGTCGTCGAGTACTGGGCGCACGAGGCCTCCTTCCTGCCGGTCCGGTTGCACCCGCACCTGCGCTGGCGGATGGCCGCCGTCGAGCAGGAGGCCTGGGGGTCGATGACGCGCGTGCAGCGCGAGCGCCCCGAGTACGTCGCGGCCCTGCTGGAGCGCATCCGGGTCGACGGGCCGCTGAGGGCCAGCCAGCTCGCCGAGGTGCGGCCCAACCGGCCCGGCAGCATGTGGAACTGGCACGAGGGCAAGGCCGCGCTGGAGTACCTCTTCTTCACCGGCGCGCTCACCGCCCGCGCGCGCACCGCCGGGTTCGAGCGCGTCTACGACCTCACCGAGCGGGTGCTGCCCGCCGCCGTCGTGCAGGCGCCCACCCCCGAGCGCGGGGACGCCGTGCGCGAGCTGGTGCGCACCGCCGCCCGCGCACTCGGCGTCGCCACCGAGACCGACCTGCGCGACTACTTCCGCCTCTCACCCACTGACGCCCGGACCGCGATCGCCGAGCTCACCGACGCAGGCGAGCTGGCGCCGGTGCAGGTCACCGGCTGGGACCGGCCGGCCTGGCTGGTGCCCGACGCGCGGCGGCCGCGGTGGGTCCGCGCCCGGGCGCTGCTGTCGCCCTTCGACTCGCTGGTCTGGGAGCGACCGCGGGTCGAACGCCTCTTCGGGTTCCGCTACCGGCTGGAGATCTACACGCCGGCCGCGAAGCGCGTGCACGGCTACTACGTGCTGCCCTTCCTGCTCGGCGACGCCCTCGTCGCCCGGGTCGACCTCAAGGCCGACCGGCAGGCCGGCGTCCTGCGGGTGCAGGCCGCCCACGCCGAGGCCGGGGTGGACGTCGTCGAGGTGGCCCGCGAGCTGGCCGCCGAGCTGCGGCTGATGGCCGCCTGGCTGGAGCTGGACACCGTCGCCGTGGCCGACGCCGGCGACCTCGCCGCGGACCTGACCGCCGCTCTCGTCGGACCCGGCACCTAGCATCGGGTGGCCGGTCGCGGGCACCCGCCGCGGCGCCGGCGGCATCCCGACCAGACCAGGAGCGTGCGTGACCCAGCAGCCGGACACCCAGTACGAGGACCTGCTCCGGCGGGTGCTGGAGCACGGCGAGCCCAAGTCCGACCGCACGGGCACCGGCACGCGCAGCCTGTTCGGCGAGCGCCTGCGCTACGACCTGTCCCAGGGGTTCCCGCTGGTGACCACGAAGAGCGTGCACTTCCGGTCGATCGCCTACGAGCTGCTGTGGTTCCTCCGCGGCGACGGCAACGTCCGCTGGCTGCAGGAGCACGGCGTCTCGATCTGGGACGAGTGGGCTGCCGAGGACGGCAGCCTCGGGCCGGTCTACGGCGTGCAGTGGCGCTCCTGGCCCACCCCCGACGGCCGGGAGATCGACCAGATCTCCACCGTCCTGGAGACACTGCGCACCGACCCGGACTCCCGGCGGATGCTCGTCTCGGCCTGGAACGTCGGGGCGCTGCCGGACATGGCCCTGGCGCCCTGCCACGCCCTCTTCCAGTTCCACGTCAGCGGCGGCCGGTTGTCCTGCCAGCTCTACCAGCGCAGCGCCGACCTGTTCCTCGGCGTCCCCTTCAACATCGCCAGCTACGCGCTGCTCACCCAGATGGTCGCCCAGCAGGTCGGGCTCGAGCCGGGCGACTTCATCTGGGTCGGTGGCGACTGCCACGTCTACGACAACCACGTGACCCAGGTGCGCGAGCAGCTGACCCGGGAGCCGTACCCCTTCCCGCGGCTGGAGATCGACCCGGCGCCCTCGCTGTTCGAGCACAGCTACGAGCAGTTCCACCTGCTCGACTACCAGCACCACCCGGCGATCCGCGGCAAGGTGGCCGTGTGACGTCCCCGGCCGGCCCGGGCGCCGTCCGGATGGTCTGGGCGCAGGCCCACGACCGGGTCCTCGGCGCCGACGGGACGCTGCCCTGGCACCTGCCCGAGGACCTCCGGCTGTTCAAGGCGCTCACCCTCGGGTCGACGGTCGTGATGGGCCGGCGCACGTGGGAGTCGCTGCCGGCCCGGGTCCGCCCGCTGCCGGGCCGGCGCAACGTCGTCCTCAGCTCCACGCTGTCGGCCGTCGACACCGGGGTGCCGGTGGCGCGGTCGGTCGCCGACGTGCTCGCCGGCGACGACGACGTGTGGGTGATCGGCGGCGGCGGGGTCTACGCAGCCCTCCTGCCGCACGCGACCGAGGTCGTCACCACCGAGATCGACGCCGCGTTCCCCGGCGACACGTTCGCCCCCGCGCTCGACGCCGGCTGGACGCGGTCGGCCCGGGTGCCCGCCCGGGGGTGGCTGCGGTCGTCGTCCGGTCTGCGGTTCGCGGTCTCGGTGTGGACGCGGGACGGCGGTGTGCCGGCGACGGCGCAGGCCGTGGCGGACGCCCTCGCCGCGGTGCCCGAGGACGACGCGGCACCCTCGTAGGCTCGACCGCGTGCCCGCCATCGCCCCGCTGAGGGTCCAGGTCATCGCCCAGACGCAGTTCACCCCGCCGGCGGACGTGCCCTGGGAGACCGACGCCGACGGCGGGCAGGCGCTCGCGGAGTTCGCCGGACGGGCCTGCTACCAGTCCTGGTCCAAGCCGAACCCGGCGACGGCCACCAACGCCGGGTACCTGCGGCACATCCTCGAGGTCGGGCACCTGTCGGTGCTCGAGCACGGCTCGGTGACGATGTACCTCACCGGGGTCTCCCGGTCGCTGACCCACGAGCTGATCCGGCACCGGCACTTCTCCTACAGCCAGCTCTCCCAGCGCTACGTGCCCGAGACCGACGCCGCCGTGGTGGAGCCCACCGCCATCGCCGAGGACCCGGTGCTGCACGCGAAGTTCCTCGCCGCCACCGAGGCCGCGGTGGCCGCCTACACCGAGCTGCTGGAGGGGCTGGAGGAGCGCTTCGCCGACGCACCCAACGCCACGCTGCGCCGCAAGCAGGCCCGCCAGGCCGCCCGCGCGGTGCTGCCCAACGCCACCGAGACCCGGATCGTGGTCACCGGCAACTACCGCGCGTGGCGGCACTTCGTCGCGATGCGGGCCAGCGAGCACGCCGACGTGGAGATCCGGGAGCTGGCGGTGGCGTGCCTGCGGGAGCTGCAGCGGGTCGCCGGCAACGTGTTCTCCGACTTCCGGATCAGCGCGCTGGCCGACGGCACCGAGGTCGCGGCCAGCCCGTACGTGACCGAGGGCTGACCCACCGGCACCGCGGGAGCGACCGGGGGAGCGGTGGTCGGTAGATTCCCACCATGACCACCGATCCCGCCCGGCCCTTCGGGCGTGTGCTCACGGCCATGGTCACCCCGCTGACCGAGGACGGGTCGATCGACCTCTCCGGCGCGCAAGAGCTGGCCGCGCACCTGGTCGACCGCCAGTCCCACGACGGCCTGGTGGTCTTCGGCACGACCGGGGAGTCGCCGACCATCAGCGACGCCGAGCAGCACGCCGTCCTGGAGGCGGTGCTGGACGCCGTCGGCGACCGGGCCACCGTCATCGCCGGGGTGGGCACCAACGACACCGCGCACTCGATCGAGAAGGCGCAGTCGGCTGCCCGGCTCGGCGTGCACGGCCTGCTCGTGGTGACCCCGTACTACAACAAGCCCCCGCAGGCCGGGCTGCTGCGGCACTTCACCGCCGTCGCGGACTCCACCGACCTGCCGGTGATGCTCTACGACATCCCGCCCCGGTCGGTCGTGCCGATCGAGGTCGAGACCCTCGTGCGGGCCGCCGAGCACCCGAACATCGTCGCGGTGAAGGACGCCAAGGGCGACCTCGGCGCGGTGATGTGGACCCTGGCCCGCACCGACCTCGCCTACTACTCCGGCGAGGACATGCTCAACCTGCCGCTGCTGGCCGCCGGTGCGGTGGGCGTGGTCAGCGTGGTCGGCCACCTGGTGGGCACCCGGCTGGCCGAGCTCATCGCCGCGGTCGAGGCCGGCGACCTGGTGACCGCCCGCGCGGTCAACCAGGCGCTGCTGCCGGTCTACACCGGCGTCTTCCGCACGCAGGGCACGATCATGATCAAGGCGGCGCTGCGCGAGCTGGGGCTGCCGGCCGGCCCCGTCCGCCCGCCGCTCGTCGACGCCACCCCCCAGGAGCTGGAGCAACTGCGCATGGACCTCGCCGCCGGGGGCGTCACCCTGTGACCACCGTGATGCCGCCGAAGGGGCAGCCCGCACTGCAGCCCCACCTCGGCCTGCAGGCGCCCCCGCCGCTGCCGGCGGGCGGCCTGCGGGTGATGGCGCTGGGCGGGCTGGGCGAGATCGGCCGCAACATGGCCGTCCTGGAGTTCGACGGCCAGCTCCTGGTCATCGACTGCGGGGTGCTCTTCCCCGAGGCCGACCAGCCCGGCGTCGACCTGATCCTGCCCGACTTCGGGGTCATCGAGCACCGGCTGCACGAGATCACCGCCGTCGTCCTCACCCACGGGCACGAGGACCACATCGGCGCCGTCCCGTACCTGCTGCGGCTGCGCAAGGACATCCCGCTGGTGGGGTCCCGGTTCACCCTGGCGCTGGTCAAGGCCAAGCTGCGCGAGCACCGCATCGACCCGGTGCTGGTCGAGGTGGCCGCCGGTGACGACCACCTGGCCGGGCCCTTCCACTGCGAGTTCATCAGCGTCAACCACTCGATCCCCGACGCGCTCGCCGTCGCCGTGCACACCCCGCCGGCACGCTGGTGCACACCGGTGACTTCAAGATGGACCAGCTGCCGCTGGACGGCGTCCTCACCGACCTGGGCGCCTTCGCCCGGCTCGGCGTCGAGGGCATCGACCTGCTGCTGGCCGACTCCACCAACGCCGAGGTGCCCGGGTTCGTCACCTCCGAGCGCACCATCGGCCCGGTCCTGGACGACGTGTTCGCCCGGGCCACCCAGCGGCTCATCGTCTCCAGTTTCGCCAGCCACGTGCACCGCATCCAGCAGGTGCTCGACTGCGCCGCCAAGCACGGGCGCAAGGCCGCGTTCGTCGGCCGCTCGATGGTGCGCAACATGGGCGTCGCGCAGGACCTCGGCCTGCTGCACGTGCCGCCGGGCCTGATGGTCAAGCTCGACGAGGCCACCGCCATGCCCCCGGAGCAGGTCGTGCTGATCAGCACCGGGTCGCAGGGCGAGCCGCTGTCCGCGCTCGGCCGCATGGCGCGCGGTGACCACCACCAGATCACCATCGAGGCCGGCGACACGATCATCCTGGCGTCGTCCCTGGTGCCCGGGAACGAGACCTCGGTCTACAAGGTCATCAACTCCCTCGCCCGGCTCGGCGCGACCGTCGTGCACAAGGAGACGGCGAAGGTGCACGTCTCCGGGCACGCCCCGGCCGGCGAGCTGCGCACCCTGATCAACGTGGCCAAGCCGCGGCACCTGATGCCGGTGCACGGCGAGTGGCGGCACCTGCGGGCGCACGCCGCGCTGGCCGAGCAGACCGGCATGCGCCGGGACCAGGTCCTGCTCGCCGAGGACGGCGTGGTCGTCGACCTCGTCGACGGCAAGGCCTCGATCGTGGGCAGCGTGCCGATCGGCAACGTCTACGTCGACGGGCTCAACGTCGGCGACGTCGGCGAGGAGTCGCTGCAGGCCCGCCGGATCCTCGGCGACGAGGGCTTCGTGGCCCTCACCGTGGTCATCGAGCCCTCCACCCGCACGATCGTGCGGCCGGTGCACCTGACCGCCCGCGGCTTCTCCGACGACCAGGGCGCCTTCGACGAGGTGCTCGAGCTGGTGGAGAAGGAGCTCGGCCGGGCCATGGAGGACCAGTCGGTGGACGCCCACCGGCTCTCCCAGGTCATCCGCCGCACGGTCGGCAAGTGGGTGTCGGACAAGTACCGCCGCCGCCCGATGATCATCCCGACCGTCCTCGAGGTCTAGCCGTCATGGAGTCCCAGCGCATCGTCTCCCGAGCGCTGGGACTCCATGGCGTCAGCGCACGACCTCGATCGGGGTGATGCCCTCCTCGGCGGGGAGGGTGAAGCCGAGCACCTGGGCGTAGAAGGACAGCTCGCCGTCCAGGGCGGCGCGGATGTTCGCCGCCTTGCGGAAGCCGTGCTGCTCACCGGCGAACAGCAGGTAGGCGTGCGGCACGCCCTTGGCGCGCAGTGCGGCGACCATCATCTCGGCCTGCTCCGGCGGGACGACCCGGTCCTCGTCGCCCTGGAACACCGCGAGCGGGGTGTCGAGGGCGTCGACGTGGTGGATGGGGGAGCGCTCGGCGTAGACGTCGGCGCCCGAGGGCCACGGCGCGATCAGCCCGTCGAGGTAGCGCGACTCGAAGGAGTGCGTGTCGGCGGCCAGCGCGGCCAGGTCGGCGACGCCGTAGTGGCTGGCGCCGGCGGCGAACACCCCGGGGCGGAAGGTGAGCGCGGCCAGCGTCGTGTAGCCACCGGCCGAGCCACCGCGGATGGCCAGCCGGGCCGGGTCGACGCGGCCGTCGCCGGCCAGCCACTGCGCGCAGGACACGACGTCGTCGAGGTCGGCGATGCCCCAGTTGCCCTGCAGCGCGTCGCGGTACCGCCGGCCGTAGCCGGTCGAGCCGCGGTAGTCGACGTCGGCGACGGCGAACCCGCGGGAGGTCCAGTACTGCACGCCGAGGTCGAGCACGGCCCGGGCGGCCGACGTCGGCCCGCCGTGCACCAGCACCAGCAGCGGCGGGCGCTCGTCGTCCGGTCCGGTCACCTGCGGGTTGGCCGGCGGGTAGAACAGCGCGTGCGCCTCACCGACGCCGGAGTCGCCCGGCACGGTCGGGAAGGTGACGTGCTGCGGGCGGGAGAACCAGCCGGCGTCCAGGCCGAGCTCGCGGGCGGGCCGGAGCACCTCACCGGCACCGTCCAGGGAGGTGCGCAGCACCACCGACTCCGACGTCGGGCCACCGGCGACGCACACCACGGCTTCGCCGGCGGCGCGCAGCTGGCCGAACGAGGCGTACTGCGACGGCAGCTCGCGCACGGTGCCGTCGGCCTCGCGGACGGCGAGCCGGTCGGCGCCGTCCCGGCCGTACGCCAGCGCCACCCGGCCACCGGACAGCAGGGCGAACCGGCTCTGCCCGAACACCCACTGCGGGCCGGCGATGTCACTGCCCGGGTCGAGCACGAGCTCGATGCCCGCGGCGGGGGTCCAGCGGTAGAGCGCCCACACGTCGGTGCGGTCGGCGAAGAACCACAGCGACCCGTCCGCGGCCCAGGTCGGCTGCACGACCGACTCCGGCTGCGCCCCGGACCGGCCGCCGGCCACCACCGTCTCGGTGCCGTCGGGCGCGCGGACCACCAGCTCGGCGGCGTCCCAGGGCATGTCCGGGTGCTGCCACTGCAGCCAGGACAGCGAACCGTCGGGGGAGCGGCGCGGGTCGGAGACGAAGTCGGGCCCGTGCACCAGCACCTCGGTGGTGCCGTCGACGGCGACCCGCACCACCTCGTGGACGACGTCGGCGGAGGCGCCGCTCGCGGTGTGGGTCTCCCGGACGGCGAGCACCGCCGCGCCGTCCTCGACGACGGACAGGTCGGCGTACCGGACGCCGGCGGGCAGCTCCGGCTCGGGCGTCACCGCCACCGGCTCGGTGCTGCCGGCCGCGACCCGGTACAGCCGCTGGTCGTCGTAGGCGGTGAGCCACACGGCGCCGGCCGAGACCGTCCACGCGCCGCCGCCGTACTCGTGCACGCGGGTGCGGGCGTTCCACGGCGGCGGGAGCAGGTCGGTCGTCGTCCCGTCGGGGGAGCGGCGGACCAGGGCGGTGCGACCGCCCTCGCTGGGCCGGCCCTCGGCCCACCAGACGTCGTCCCCGTCGACGACGACCTCGCCCAGCCGGGCGGCGGCGCGCACGACGAGCTCGGAGGTGATCGGGGTGGGCCAGCTGCCGAAGGGGAGCGTCTGCGCAGGAGCGGTCACGGGTCTGACCGTAACGAGCGTGGCCGGTGGGCGCTGCGACCGTCCAGCCGGCGCCGGGACTGGACGATCGGAACCGGATCCGGACACGCTGTGCGCAATGGGGCCGGGGTCTCCGGTCGCGGTTTACCGTCGGAGCATGCCTGCTCGCGCGACGACGTCGAACCGGGCGCCTGCTCGCGGCGGCAGCCCTGCCCGCCCGCGCGCCGGCGGCTCGACTGCCAAGAAGCGGCCCCCCGCGAAGAAGACCGGTGCCACGGCCGCCCGCCGTCCCGCGCCGAAGAAGAGCTCCCCGCTCGCCGGCAGCCTGTGGCGCGGGGCGTCGGGTGCCTGGGGCCTGCTGGCCCGCGGCGCCGGCGGCGTGGCCCGCTCCGTGGCCCGCCCGTCCGAGACCGAGCCGCTGGGTCCCGAGCACCGCCGTGACGGGGTCGGCCTCGCCGTCCTCGGTCTGGCCATCGTGCTGGGCGCCGCGGCCTGGACCGACGGCATCGGCCCCGTCGGCTCGCTGCTCACCGACGCCGTCCACTGGGCCATCGGCTCGCTGACCATGGTGCTGCCGGTCGTGCTGTTCCTGGTCGCCGTCCGGCTGCTGCGCCACCCACCGCACCCCGAGGCGCGCGGGCGGCTGCTCATCGGCTGGGTGAGCGTGGTCGCCGCGGTCGTCGGCACCACCCACGTCGTCGGCTCGCACGCCGACGCCGGGCCCCGCTCGGGTGCCGGTGGGCTGCTCGGCTGGGCGGTCGGCACCCCGCTGACCGCCGGCGTCGGCAGCGTCGTCACGGTCATGCTGCTGGTCCTGCTGGCGTTCTTCGGCCTGCTCGTGGTCACCGCGACCCCCGTGCACCAGGTCCCCGAGCGGCTGCGCGGCTGGGTCGACCGGCAGCTGGGCCGCGACGACGAGGACGCCGACTACGACGCCTTCGACGAGATCTACGAGGAGGACGAGCCGCCGACGCCGCGCAGCCGCCGGGGCCGCAAGACCGCTGTGGCGGAGCTGCAGGACACCCTGGACACCGGGGAGATCCCGCTGCCGCGCGTCGACCACGGTGCGATGGCCGAGGCGCCGCTGGCCGTCGTCACCGAGCCGCCGCCCCCGCCGGTGCCCACCCGCCGCCCGATCGTCGACCGCACGGCCCCGCCGGAGGACCTCCCCCCGATCGAGGAGCCCGAGCAGCTGCGCATCCAGCCGGTCGAGGGCACCTACACGCTGCCCTCGGTCAGCGTCCTGCGCCCGGGCACCCCGCCGCGGGCCAAGTCCAAGGCCAACGACGTCGCCATCGAGGCGATCACCGGCGTGCTCGAGCAGTTCAACATCGACGCCGCCGTCACCAGCTACACCCGCGGCCCGACGGTGACCCGCTACGAGATCGAGCTGGGCAACGCGGTCAAGGTCGAGAAGATCACCGCGCTGACCAAGAACCTCGCCTACGCCGTCGCCAACGACAACATCCGCATCCTGGCCCCGATCCCGGGCAAGTCCGCGGTCGGCGTCGAGGTGCCCAACACCGACCGCGAGACCGTCAGCCTCGGCGACGTCATGCGCTCCCAGGTGGCCAAGCAGGACCCGCACCCGATGCTGGTCGGCCTGGGCAAGGACATCGAGGGCGGCTTCGTCTGCGCCAACCTGGCGAAGATGCCGCACCTGCTGGTGGCCGGTGCCACCGGCGCCGGCAAGTCCAGCTGCATCAACTCGCTGCTGACCTCGCTGCTGCTGCGGGCGACCCCGGACCAGCTGCGGATGATCCTGGTCGACCCGAAGATGGTCGAGCTCACGCCCTACGACGGCATCCCGCACCTGATCACGCCGATCATCACCGACCCCAAGAAGGCCGCCACCGCGCTGGCCTGGCTGGTGGAGGAGATGGAGCAGCGCTACCAGGACATGCGCGCCACCGGGGTGCGGCACATCGACGACTTCAACAAGAAGGTCGAGCGCGGGGAGATCACCGCCCCGCCCGGCAGCGAGCGGGTCTACCAGCCCTACCCCTACATCCTCACCATCGTCGACGAGCTCGCCGACCTGATGATGGTCGCCCCGCGGGACGTCGAGGAGTCGATCGTCCGGATCACCCAGAAGGCCCGTGCGGCCGGCATCCACCTGGTGCTGGCCACCCAGCGCCCCTCGGTCGACGTCGTCACCGGTCTGATCAAGGCCAACGTGCCCTCGCGGCTGGCGTTCTCCACCTCCAGCCTCACCGACAGCCGGGTCATCCTCGACCAGCCGGGCGCGGAGAAGCTGATCGGCATGGGCGACGCCCTGTTCCTGCCGATCGGCGCCGGCAAGCCGATCCGCGTCCAGGGCGCCTACGTCTCCGACGCCGAGATCGAGGCGGTCGTCGAGTTCACCAAGCGGCAGGCCGAGCCGGAGTACCGCGAGGAGGTCTTCACCGCCGCGGCGGGGGAGAAGAAGGAGATCGACGAGGACATCGGCAGCGACCTGGAGCTGCTGGTCCAGGCCGTCGAGCTGGTCGTCACCAGTCAGTTCGGGTCCACCTCCATGCTGCAGCGCAAGCTGCGGGTCGGCTTCGCCAAGGCCGGCCGGCTGATGGACCTGATGGAGAGCCGCGGCATCGTCGGGCCGTCGGAGGGCTCCAAGGCCCGCGACGTGCTGCTCAAGCCCGACGAGCTGGAGTCGACGCTGTTCCTGCTGCGCGGCGGCGGCGGCGACGTCTGAGGAAGGACCCCCGTGCCCCCACGACTCGCCCCGCTCGCCGCGGGTCCCTGCACGGGGGCCGGGGGACGGCGGGGGCCGGGGTGAGGGTGGCGCTGGTCTCCCCGGCGGTCGGCCTCCCGGCGCATAGGATGGTCAGGTGCCTGCCCTGCCCCGTCCCATGACGTCCCCCGAAGGGCAGATCCTCGCTGCTCAGCACTCCGGCGCTCGGCGGGTCGCCGTCGTCACGCTGGGCTGCGCCCGCAACGAGGTCGACTCCGAGGAGCTCGCCGGACGCCTCGCCGGTGACGGCTACGAGCTGGTCGCCGACGCCGAGGACGCCGACGCGGTCCTGGTGAACACCTGCGGGTTCATCGAGAGCGCCAAGAAGGACTCCGTCGACGCGATCCTCGCCGCCACCGACTCCGGTGCGCAGGTCGTCGCGGTGGGCTGCATGGCCGAGCGGTACGGCTCCGAGCTCGCCGGCGCGCTGCCGGAGGCCACCGTGCTGGGCTTCGACGACTACGCCACCATCGGCGACCGGCTCGACGACGTCCTCACCGGGCGCCCGCTGGTGCCGCACACCCCGCAGGACCGGCGGATGCTGCTGCCGATCAGCCCGGTCGACCGCACCGCCGCCGTCCAGGCGCCCGACGCCCCCGCCATCCCCGGCCACGACTGGCTGCGCCGCAAGCGGCTGGCCAGCGGCCCCTCGGCGGCGCTGAAGATCGCGTCGGGCTGCGACCGCCGCTGCTCCTTCTGCGCCATCCCGGCGTTCCGCGGCTCGTTCGTCTCCCGCCCGGCCGGTGAGGTCCTCGGCGAGGCGCACTGGCTGGCCTCGCAGGGCGTCACGGAGATCGTGCTGGTCAGCGAGAACTCCACCTCCTACGGCAAGGACGTCGGCGACCTCCGCTCGCTGGAGAAGCTGCTCCCGCAGCTGGCCGCGGTCCCGGGCATCGTGCGGGTGCGGGTGGCCTACCTGCAGCCCGCCGAGCTGCGCCCCGGCCTGCTGGAGACCATCGCCACGACGCCGGGTGTCGCGCCCTACTTCGACCTGTCGTTCCAGCACTCCTCGCCGACCCTGCTGCGCCGCATGCGCCGGTTCGGCGGCACCGACGACTTCCTCGGCATCATCGACCGGGCGCGCTCGCTGGCCCCGGGTGCGGGGTTCCGCACCAACGTCATCCTCGGCTTCCCCGGCGAGACCGAGGCCGACGTCGCCGAGCTCGAGCGCTTCCTCGTCGAGGGCCGCCTGGACGCCGTCGGCGTGTTCGGCTACTCCGACGAGGACGGCACCGAGGCGCTCACGCTGCCCGGCAAGCTCGACCAGGACGAGATCGACGCCCGGGTGCGGCGGATCACCGACCTGGTCGAGGAGCTCACCGCCCAGCGGGCCGAGGAGCGCATCGGCACGGTCGTCGAGGTGCTGCTCACCGACGACCTGGGTGCTGCGACCGAGCCCGGCACCTGGGGCGGGCACGCCGCCCACCAGGACCCGGACGCCGACGGCACCACCACCGTGACCGGGGTGCCCGAGGGCGCGGTGGCCGGGCAGGTCGTGCGCGCCGAGGTGGTCGACACCGAGGGCGTGGACCTCGTCGCCCGGGTGGTCGTGTCCACCGGCTCGACCGCCTGGGACCCGACGCTGGCCGTGCCGGCCGGGGTCTGAGGCCATGAGCGCGCTGGTACCGGACGGGGCAGCCGATCCTGCGGCGACCCCGCCGCAGACCGCGCGCCTGGTCAACCTGCCCAACGCGCTGACCGTGCTGCGGCTGGCGGTCGTCCCGCTGTTCGCGCTGCTGCTGCTCTCCGACGGCGGGATGGACGACGGCCGCCGCGGCTGGGCCACGCTGTTCTTCGCCCTGGCGATCATCACCGACCGCTACGACGGGATGATCGCCCGGCGCACCAACCAGGTCACCGAGTTCGGCAAGCTCGCCGACCCGATCGCGGACAAGGCGCTCACCGGCACCGCGCTGCTCGGGCTCTCGGTCCTGGGGCTGCTGCCGTGGTGGGTCACCACCGTCGTGCTCGTCCGCGAGGTGGGGGTGACCCTGCTGCGGTTCTGGGTCATCCGGCACGGCGTCATCGCCGCCAGCCGCGGCGGCAAGGCCAAGACCGTGCTGCAGGCGCTGGCCATCGGCATGTACATCCTGCCGCTGGACGGGCTCTTCGGCACCGCCCGCTGGTGGGTCATGGCCGCCGCGGTGGTGCTCACCGTGGTCACCGGGATCGACTACGTCTACCGGGCGCTCACCCTGCGTCGCACCAGCGCGCGGGCCATGGCGGCCGCCGCCCAGCGCCGCTCCGCCGGTGCGACCGGGGACGCCGCCGACGCCGGTGAGGCCAGGCGGGACACCGCGGCATGACCGGGCCCGGCCCCGGGACCTCGACGGTCCAGCGCGTCCACGAGGCCCTGCTCGCCCGCCGGGAGACCGTCGCGGCCGCCGAGTCGCTCACCGCCGGCCTGTTCTGCGCCACCCTCGCCTCGGTGCCCGGGGCGAGCGCCACCCTGCGCGGTGGGGCGGTCGTCTACGCCACCGACCTGAAGACCACCCTCGCCGGCGTCCCCGCGGACCTGCTCGCCGCCCACGGCCCGGTCAGCGAGCCCGCCGCCGCCGCGTTGGCCGAGGGGATCCGCAGTCGGTGCGGGGCGACCTGGGGGATCGGGCTGACCGGCGTGGCCGGCCCCGACCCCGTCGACGGGCACGCCCCGGGTCGGGTCTACCTGGGGCTCAGCGACGGCCTGGTCACCGTCGTGCACGAGCTGGACCTGCCCGGCGACCGGGCGCAGGTGCGGGCCGCCGCGGTCGAGACGGCGTTCCGGCGGCTGCTCGACCGGCTGGCCGAGCACCCCCTCCCCGACGGTCCGGCGGAGGGGAACGCGGACGGTGCACGGAGCGTTACGCCTGGAGCGGACGGGCCCGGCTCCGCACGGTGACCGGGGTCTCGGCCGCGTACGGTGAGCACACGGTGTCCGGCGGACCTCCGCCGGTGCCGCTGCTCGTTCGACGCGCTCGCCAGAGTGGACAGGAGACGGCCATGACGCTGCTGCGGACCCAGCTCGGCAACACGCTGCGGGGTCACCGCCTGCGGCAGCGGCGCACGCTCCGCGACGTCTCCGGTGAGGCCCGGGTCAGCCTGGGCTACCTCTCGGAGGTCGAGCGTGGGCAGAAGGAGGCCTCCTCCGAGCTGCTGGCGTCCATCTGCGACGCCCTCGACGTCGAGCTCGCCGACCTGCTGGCCGAGGTGAGCCTGGAGATGCGGCTCGCCGACCCGGCCGGCCGCCCGGTGCGGCCGGTCGCGCTGGCCCACCCGGGCACCCGCGAGGACGACGCTGCTGCCGCTGCCGGCGACGAGCCCGCCGGGCAGGACACCGGAGCCGTCGAGGCGCCGGTCGCCGAGCCGGCCCTGGCGCTGGTCGGCGGGGGTCAGGCCCCCCGGTCGGCCGCCCGCGCGCGCGGCGCCGTCTCCCTCGCTGCCTGAACGAGGCCGCACCGCTCGCAGGCTCGCAGCGGGTCCCCGCCAGCGACCGACCGTGGGGCGGGTGGGACTGGTCCTCGGTGGGACCGGCGGGCAGCTCTGGACGCTGGTCGTCCTGGGCCGGGTCCGTACAGGCTGGTCAGCGGCGCGTCCCGGTTCCGGTCACGGGGCTGCCGGATCGTCCACGGCGGGTGTGGGCGTACGACACGCACATCGCTCGGTGTCCACCTCCTTGACCCGGTGCGACCGGGGAGGCACAAAGAGTCCATGTCTTCCCCCGGATCCCGCTCCTCGCAGCCGCAGCACCCCTCGCTCCCGGTGCCGGCCGCCGGCGCGCGTGGCGGGGTCACGGTGCTGGAGGCCCACGCCGCCGAGGCGGCCGCTGCCGAGGCCGCGGCCGTCGGCGGGCAGCACCTGACCACGCCGGTGCCGGCCGGCGCCGCGTTCCTGCAGCCCCCGGCCCCCGGTCACCAGTACACGGCGCCGGTGCCGTCGCTGGCCGTCGCCGTCCCCGCGCCGCGGCCCATCGCGACCGGCCCGCGCCCGGACCCCCGCCGTCCGGCGGCCCGCACCGGCACGGCCATGAGCCGCACCCGCCGCGGGCTGCTCGCCGGGGCCCGCACCGCCTTCGCCGAGCGCGGGGTCAAGAAGACGACCATGCAGCACATCGCCGCGGCGGCCAACGTCGCCAAGGCCACGCTGTACAACCACTTCCGCACCAAGGACGACGTCGCGCACGCCCTGATCGCCTTCGAGCTCGACCGGCTCTCGGCCCTGGCGGCGGAGCTGCCGCTGACCGTGGCCGTGCCGGCGCTGGCCGAGGAGGTCGGCGGCCACCCGGTGCTGCGCCGGCTGGCGGAGAACGAGCCCGAGACGCTGGTGCACATGATGACGCTGGACGCCGAGCGCTGGGGCGACATCGTGGTGACCCTGGGGTCCGCGCTGCGGATCTCCCGCCCCGAGGCCGAGCTGGTCTGCCGCTGGCTGCTCGGCCTGGTGCTGCAGCCGGGCACGGTGCAGGAGCGCGCCGCGCAGGCCGCCGTCGTCACCGGGCAGCTCGTCGGCTGAGGCCGGGGGAGCGCCGGCGAGGGGGAGCGGACCGGGGGGTGCTCACCGGCCGGCGCCGGGAGCACCGGGGAGCGGATCGGGGTGGTCGACCCGGACGGCCGTCGTCCCGGCCGACCTCACACCGCAGCGGGACCGTCCGGTCGTGCCATCCGTGACAAGGTGACCCGGCGGCACCCCGGCGCCGCCTCCTCCCGACCCACCCATTCCTGGCCCTCCACCTCCTGACCCACCACCCCGGGAGCGCGCGATGCGGTACCTGTTCCGGCCCCCGGCCGCCGAGGCGGCGGGCTTGCTGTCCCTGCCGTGGGACCAGCCGCTGGAGGAGTGGGACGAGGACCTCCTGCTGGAGGTGCCGCAGCGCGGCATCTCCCGGCACGTCGTCCGGTTCACCGTGAGCGAGGGCAACGTCTACGCGCTGAAGGAGATCGCCGAGCCGCTGGCCCGGCACGAGTACGCGCTGCTCGGCGAGTTCGAGGCCGAGGGGCTGCCCTCGGTCACGGCGCTGGGCATCTGCTTCGACCGGCCCGACGACCAGCAGGCCATCCTGGTCACCCGCTACCTCGAGTACTCCATGTCCTACCGCTACCTGTTCTCCGGGCCGCGCGCCGGGGAGCCGGACCTGCTGCTGGACACCCTGGTGCAGCTGATCGTGCGGCTGCACCTGGCCGGCGTCTACTGGGGTGACTGCTCGCTGTCGAACACGCTGTTCCTCCCCGACGCCGGCACCTACACCGCCTACCTCGTCGACGCCGAGACCGCCGAGCGCTACCCGAGCCTGTCGGCGGGCAAGCGCGCCTACGACCTCGAGCTGGCCCGCGAGCGGGTGGGGGCCGAGCTGATGGACCTGCAGGCCGGTGAGCTGCTGCCGCCCGAGCTCGACCCGGTGGAGATCGCCAACAGCCTGCCGGCGCGCTACGAGGCGCTGTGGGACGAGGTGACCCGCGAGGAGGTCTTCCGGGTCGACGAGCAGGCGGTGCGGGTCGCCGAGCGGCTGCAGCGGATCAACGACCTGGGCTTCGACGTCGGCGAGATCGAGCTGGTCACCTCGCCCGAGGGGGCGCGGCTGCGGGTGGAGACCCGGGTCGCCGAGCCGGGCCAGCACCGGCACGAGCTGGTCCGGCTGACCGGGCTGGAGGTGCAGGAGAAGCAGGCGCTGCGGCTGCTCAACGACCTGCGCTCCTACCGGGCCTACCTCGAGCAGCGGACGGGGGGCACGGTGCCGGAGGGGGAGGCCGCGCGGCGCTGGCTCACCGACGTCTACCAGCCGGTCGTGCGCGCGGTGCCCGAGGAGCTGGCGGGACGGCTGGAGCCCGCGGAGGTCTTCCACGAGGTGCTCGAGCACCGCTGGTTCCTCTCCGAGCAGGCCGGCTTCGACGTGGGCACGTGGGCGGCCGCCCGCTCCTACGTGCAGAACGTGCTGCCCCGCACCCCGGCGGTGCTCACCACCCCCTCGGTGCGGGCCCACCGCGCGACGCCGGCCCACACGCCCGCGTGAGCTGATCAACTCGGCGTCCGCCCGGTTGACACCGCCTGTGACCCAGGCCACTCTCCGAGGTCCACGGGGACGACGAGGTCCCCGCGGACCGACGGAGGCGGTGCACCGTGCCGGACGCGTTCAGGGCTGGGGACGACGCAGGACGGGGTGGGCGCGCAGGTCCGCTCGGCCGGCGGTGGCGGCGGGCCCTGGCCGGTGCGGCCGCGGCCGGGGTGGTCGCCTCCACGCTAGCCGCCTGCGGCGGCGGGTCCGGCGGCGTCCCGACGCTGACCTGGTACACCAACCCCGACGCCGGTGGGCAGACCGAGATCGCCGCGCGGTGCACCGAGGCCGCCGGTGGCCGCTACCGGATCGAGACCGCGACGCTGCCCCGTGAGGCCTCCGCGCAGCGCGAGCAGCTGGTCCGGCGGCTGGCCGCCAACGACACCTCGATCGACCTGATGAGCCTGGACCCGATCTTCGTCCCGGAGTTCGCCCAGGCCGGCTTCCTCGCCCCGGTGCCCCCGGAGCTGGCCGGCCGCGTCACCGAGGACGTCGTCCCGGCCGCGGTGGAGACCTCGACCTGGGAGGACCAGCTGGTCGCCGTCCCGTTCTGGTCGAACACCCAGCTGCTCTGGTACCGCAAGTCCGTCGCCGAGGCCGCCGGGCTGGACATGACCAAGCCGGTCACCTGGGACCAGGTGGTGTCCGCGGCCCAGGACCAGGACAAGCTCATCGGCGTCCAGGGGATCCGCGCCGAGGCGCTGACCGTGTGGTTCAACGCGCTCATCGAGTCCGCCGGTGGGTCGATCATCGCCGAGAACTCCACCGACCCCGAGCAGGTCACCCTCGGCCTGGAGTCCGACGCCGGACGCCGGGCCACCGAGCTGATGCGCGACATCTCCAACAGCGGGCAGACCGGGCCGGCGCTGTCGACGGCGAACGAGGACTCGACGGCCACCGGCTTCGAGTCCGCCGACGGCGGCTTCATGGTCAACTACTCGTTCGTCTACGCCCGGGCCCTCGGCAAGGTCGAGGACGGCACGATGGACCAGGCCACCGTCGACGACTACGGCTGGGCGCTGTACCCCCAGGTCGACGAGGGCACCGAGAGCGCCCCGCCCTACGGCGGGATCAACCTCGGCGTCGGTGCGCTGAGCGAGCACCCCGACCTCGCCTACGACGCGACCGAGTGCATCACCTCGACGGAGAACCAGGCCTACTACTTCGTCCACGACGGCAACGCGGCGTCGGACACCACGGTCTACGACGACCCGGAGGTGGTCGAGGCCTTCCCGATGGCGGAGACGATCCGGGAGTCGCTGGAGCAGGCGGCGCCGCGACCGCTGACCGCCTACTACAGCGAGGTCACCGGCGGCCTGCAGCGCCGCTACCACCCGACCGGGTCGGTCGACCCGGCCACGACGCCGCGCGAGGCCACCGAGTTCATCACCGCGGTGCTGCGGAAGGAGCAACTGCTGTGACCACCACGACCCTCCCACCGTCGGAGAAGACCCAGCCGGTCTCCGCACCGGGGCACACGACCAGCGACCGGGCGCGCAGCGAGCGCAAGCTCGGCTGGCTGCTGGCCGGCCCGGCGCTGGCGGTGATGCTGCTGGTGACCGCCTACCCGATCCTGCAGGCGGTCTACGACTCGCTGTTCGACTACCGGCTCACCGACCCGGACAACCGCTCCTTCACCGGGCTGAGCAACTACCTGGTGATCCTGTCGGACTCCACGTGGTGGATCTCGATGGGCGTGACCGTCCTCATCACCCTCGTCACCGTGGCCGTCGAGCTGGTGCTCGGCTTTGCGCTGG
Organism: Modestobacter sp. L9-4; assembly: GCF_019112525.1. NCBI lineage: Bacteria > Bacillati > Actinomycetota > Actinomycetes > Geodermatophilales > Geodermatophilaceae > Modestobacter > Modestobacter sp. L9-4. Next base: position 1,013,677 of record NZ_CP077800.1, on the reverse strand, counting down.
CCTTCGTGATGGCCAAGGCGCTGAAGGCGATCCGGCCGGTGCTGCGGGCGGCGATCCTCATCCCGTACGCGGTCATCACCGTGGTCTCGGCGTTCGCCTGGCGGTTCGCCTTCGCCATCGACACCGGGTTCGTCAACACCTGGTTCGGCTGGCTGCCGGGCATCGGCGCGGACACCGACTGGTTCGGCGGGCAGTGGTCGGCGCTGTTCGTCGTCTGCATCGCCGAGATCTGGAAGACGACGCCGTTCATCTCCCTGCTCCTGCTGGCCGGCCTGGCGCAGGTGCCGGAGGTGCTGCAGGAGGCGGCCAAGGTCGACGGCGCCACCTGGTGGCAGCGGCTGCGGAAGGTGACGCTGCCGAACATGAAGGCCGCGATCATGGTCGCGCTGCTGTTCCGCACCCTGGACGCCTTCCGCGTCTTCGACTCGATCTTCGTGATGACCGCCGGGGCCAACAACACCGAGTCGGTGTCCTTCCTGGCCTATCGGCAGACCATCTCCCGGCTGGAGATCGGCCTGGGGTCTGCGGTGTCGGTGCTGCTGTTCCTGGTGGTCGTGGGGATCGCGGCGCTGTTCATCAAGGGCTTCAAGGTCGACCTGGCCTCGGCGCGAGGGGAGGGCTGATGTCGACGAAGGAGAAGACCTGGTGGATCGTCGCCGGGGTCGCGATCGTGGTCTACGCGCTGTTCCCGGTCGCCTGGATCGTCTCGCTGTCGTTCAAGGCGCCCGGTGACCTGGCCAACGGCCAGTTCCTGCCCACCGGCGGGACGGCGACCCGGGAGAACTACACCGGCATCCTCACCGGCGCCGGCGGGGACCTGTTCCTCCCGGCGCTGCGGAACTCCTTCGGGATCTGCCTGATCGCCACGTTCATCTCGTGCCTGCTGGCGATGTTCGCCGCCTACGCGATCGCCCGGCTGGACTTCCCCGGCAAGAAGCTGATCCTGGGTACCGCCCTGGGCGTGGCGATCTTCCCGGTGATCTCGATCGTGACGCCGCTGTTCAACCTGTGGCGCAACATCGGCCTCTACGACACCTGGCCGGGGCTGATCATCCCGTACCTGTCGCTGACCCTGCCGATCTCGATCTGGACCATGTCGGCGTTCTTCCGCGAGATCCCCTGGGAGATGGAGCAGGCCGCCCAGGTGGACGGGGCGACCACCTGGCAGGCGTTCCGCAAGGTGATCGTGCCGCTGGCCGCACCCGGGGTGTTCACCACCGCGATCATCGCCTTCTTCATCGCCTGGAACGACTTCGTCTACGGCATCTCGCTGACCTCGACCAGCGCCGCCCGGCCGGTGCCGGCCGCGCTGGGCCTGTTCTCGGGGGCCTCCCAGTTCGAGGACCCCACCGGTGCGATCGCGGCTGCCGCGGTCATCGTCACCATCCCCGTGGTCGCCCTCGTGCTCGTCTTCCAGCGGCGCATCGTCGCCGGCCTCACCAACGGCGCCGTCAAGGGCTGAGCACCCCCCACCCGCCCCACCGACTCCGCACAACCGAGAGGACTCTGCTGTGGCATCGATCGAGATGAAGCACATCGTGAAGCAGTACGGCGACGGGTTCCCGGCGGTCAACGACGTGAGCCTGGACGTCGCCGACGGGGAGTTCATGATCCTGGTCGGGCCCTCGGGCTGCGGGAAGTCGACCCTGCTGCGGATGATCGTGGGCCTGGAGGACATCACCAGCGGCGACATGGTCATCGGCGGCACCCGGGTCAACGACAAGGCCCCGCGGGAGCGGAACCTGTCGATGGTCTTCCAGAACTACGCGCTGTACCCCCACCTGACGGTGTTCGAGAACATCGCCTTCCCGCTGCGGCTGGCCAAGATGGAGGACGGCGAGGTCCGCAAGCGGGTCAACGAGGCCGCCGACGTCCTGGAGCTGCACGAGCACCTGGAGCGCAAGCCCGCCAACCTCTCCGGCGGCCAGCGGCAGCGGGTGGCCATGGGCCGGGCGATCGTGCGGCAGGCCGAGGCGTTCCTCTTCGACGAGCCGCTGAGCAACCTCGACGCCAAGCTGCGCGGCCAGATGCGCACGGAGATCTCCCGGCTGCAGCGCCGGCTGGGCATCACCACCGTCTACGTCACCCACGACCAGACCGAGGCGATGACCCTCGGCGACCGGGTCTGCGTGCTGCGCAAGGGGAAGATCCAGCAGGTCGCCTCCCCGCGGGAGCTCTACGACCAGCCGGTCAACCTCTTCGTCGCCGGCTTCATCGGCTCCCCGCCGATGAACTTCCTGCCCGCCACCGTGGACGGCGCCCGGCTGACCACGCCGTTCGGCACGATCGACCTCGACGAGCGCCGGGCCGCCGCCGTCGCCGGCCGCGACCTGCTGCTCGTCGGCATCCGGCCGGAGTACTTCGAGGACGCCTCGCTGGTCGACGAGGCCAAGCGCCCGCTGGGCTCGGTGTTCCGCGCGCGGGTCGACGTCACCGAGTGGCTGGGCGACCAGCAGTACGCCTACATCCCCTACGAGGCGCCGGAGGCGATCCGCACCCAGCTGCGCGAGCTGTCCAAGGAGCTCGACGCCGAGGAGCTGCGCACCCAGGCGATCGTGTCCATCGACTCGACCAGCCGGATCCGCGAGGGCCGGGAGGCGGAGTTCTGGCTCGACACCCGCAAGGTGCACGTGTTCGACCCGCACTCGGGGGAGAACCTCACCCGGGACGCCGAGGCCGGCGCCGCGCTGACCCGGATGGCCACCGAGGACCGGCTCGAGCAGGTCGGGGAGGCGCAGCAGCGGAGCGCCGGCACCAGCGGCGCCCGGACCGGGGCGACGTCGGTCGGGGCGGCCTGACCGGCCGCCGGGACCGCTGTGCGGGGGCCGGGTGCGGCCGGGGATGATCGCGCCGGGGGTTTGTCGCGTGTCCCGGCTGCGCACTCCCCGACCGACCCTGGCCGGACCGTTGGAGGCACCAGCATGGACATCACCTCGACCGACGAGTGGGCGGCCCTCGCCGACCACCACCGCGGGGTGTCAGCCCGCACGCTGCGCGAGCTGTTCGCCGAGGACGCCGAGCGTGGCACCCGGCTCACCGGCACGGCGGGTGACCTCTACGTCGACTGGTCCAAGCACCGGGTCACCGACGAGACGGTGCAGCTGCTGGTCGCCCTCGCCGAGAAGGCGGGCCTGCCGGCGAAGATCGAGGCGATGTTCACCGGTGAGCACATCAACGTCACCGAGGACCGCGCCGTGCTGCACACCGCGCTGCGCGCCCCGGCGTCGGTGCCGCTGACCGTCGACGGGCAGGACGTCACGGCCGACGTGCACGCGGTGCTGGACAAGATGGGCGACTTCGCCGACCGCGTGCGGTCCGGTGAGTGGCGGGGCGCGACCGGCGAGAAGATCACCGCGGTGGTCAACATCGGCATCGGCGGCTCCGACCTCGGCCCGGCGATGGCCTACCTCGCGCTGGCCGACTACAGCGACCGCGGCCTCACCGCCCGCTTCGTGTCCAACATCGACCCGACGGACTTCTTCGAGAAGACCCGCGACCTGGACCCGGCCACCACGCTGTTCGTCGTCTGCTCCAAGACGTTCACCACGCTGGAGACGCTGACCAACGCCACCGTGGCCCGCGACTGGCTGCTCGCCGGCGTGGGCGGCGACGCCTCGGCCGTGGCCAAGCACTTCGTCGCGGTGAGCACCAACGCCGACGCCGTGGCCGAGTTCGGCATCGACACCGACAACATGTTCGGCTTCTGGGACTGGGTGGGCGGGCGCTACTCCTTCACCTCCGCCGTCGGCCTGTCGCTGATGGTCGCCATCGGCCGCGAGCACTACGGCGAGATGCTGGCCGGCTTCCATGCCGTCGACGAGCACTTCCGCACCACCCCGCTGGCAGAGAACCTGCCGGTCCTGCAGGGCCTGCTCAACGTCTGGTACACGAACTTCTTCGGGGCCCAGACCCACGCCGTCCTGCCCTACAGCCAGTACCTGTCGCGGCTGCCGGCCTACCTGCAGCAGCTGACGATGGAGAGCAACGGCAAGTCCGTGCAGTTCGACGGCGAGCCGGTGACGACGTCGACCGGCGAGGTCTACTGGGGCGAGCCGGGCACCAACGGCCAGCACGCGTTCCACCAGCTGCTGCACCAGGGCACCAGCATCGTCCCGGCCGACTTCATCGGCTTCGGCGAGCCCAACCACGACACCGGCGACATGCACGACCTGCTGATGGCCAACATGTTCGCGCAGAGCTCCGCGCTGGCCTTCGGCAAGACCGCCGAGGAGGTCGCCGCCGACGGCACCGCTGCCGCCGTCGTCCCGCACAAGGTCATGCCGGGCAACCGGCCCTCGACCACGATCCTGGCGCCGAAGCTGACGCCGTCCACGCTGGGTCAGCTGATCGCCTTCTACGAGCACACCGTGTTCGTCGAGGGCGTCATCTGGCAGATCGACTCCTTCGACCAGTGGGGCGTGGAGCTGGGCAAGGTCATGGCCCGTGAGCTCGCTCCGGCCCTGACCAGCGAGACCGCGCCGGAGATCGACTCCGACCCCTCGACCGTCGCGCTCGTGCAGCACTACCGCCGCCTCCGCGGCCGCCCCTGACGGCGCACCCCGGGCACGCACCTGCACGGGGGACGTGGACGGGGTGACCTCGGTCGACGGCTGTCCTCCCGCACCGACGCCGGTGCGGGAGGACAGCCGTCGGTGCACCCGGACGTCGCCCGACGGCGGGTGCCGGCGGCGGCGCGGGTCAGCGGTGGCTGCCCGGGTACTGAGCCTGAGACCATGATCGACGACAGCGTCGCCCGGATCGCGCCGTCCACCGCCCGGTGGACCGGCGCACCGGATCAGGAGGAGCCATGCCGAACCCGTTCGTGAAGCTGTGGAAGTACCTCACGGCCTCGGCCAACGACCAGATCGACCAGCGCGCCGACCCGAAGATCCAGATCCAGCAGGCGATCGAGGCCGAGCAGCAGCGGCACCAGGCCCTGGCCAACCAGGCCGCCGCGGTGCTGGGCAACCAGCGCCAGCTGGAGATGCGGCTCAACCGGCAGCTGGGTGAGATCGAGAAGCTCCAGGCCTCGGCGCGGCAGGCGCTCAACCTCGCCGACCAGACCCGGGCCGCCGGTGACGCGAACAAGGCCGGCGAGTACGAGCAGGCCGCCCAGGCGTTCGCCACCCAGCTGGTCAGCGCCGAGCAGGCGGCGGAGGACCTCAAGCGGAGCCACGACGAGGCGCTGCAGGCCGCCGAGCAGGCCAAGGGCGCGGTGGAGACCAGCCGGATGCGGCTGCAGTCGACGCTGGCCGAGCGCACCAAGCTCATGTCGCAGCTGGAGCAGGCCAAGATGCAGGAGCAGGTCTCGGCCTCGCTGCGCTCGGTCAACGAGCTCTCCGCGCCGGGCAACACCCCCTCGCTCAACGACGTCCGCGACAAGATCGAGGCCCGCTACGCGAACGCCCTCGGCTCCGCCGAGCTGGCGCAGAACTCGGTCGAGGGCCGCATGCTCGAGGTGCAGAAGGCGACCATCGACGTCGCCGGTGCCTCGCGGCTCGCCGAGATCCGCGCCTCGATGGGCGGCGGCACGCAGGCCATCAGCGGCAACCAGGCCGCCGGGGCGATCGAGTCCGGCGGCACGGTGGGCGGCACCGCGCTGGGCGCCGACCAGTCGGCCGAGCGGCCCGACCACGCCTGAACGACCTGATCGACCGGCCCACCCTCTCGGGGCGAGCTGGAGCCGGAGCCCCGTCGTCCTGGTGGACGGCGGGGCTCCGTCGTGTCCGGCGGTGGTGGGTCAGGTGGCGGCGATGGACGCCGGGTGGCCGGGCTCGCCGGTGCGCGCGAGCGGGTCGATCGGGCTGCGCGCGGCCTGGCACTGCGGGCACCAGTAGGTCACCCGCTCCTGGGTGTCCGGCCCCTGGTCTCCCAGCAGGATCGTCGTGCGGCAACGGCGGCACGGTCGGCCCCTGCGGCCGAACACCCAGTGGTCCTCCCCGCGCCGCATCGAGCCGGTGGTGCTCTGCTCGGGGTGGTCGCGGTTGGCCTGCATCAGGGTGCGGGCGCGGGTGACCAGGCCCGGCAGGTCGGGGACGTCGGCGACCCGGGTCCAGGGGTGGGTGCGGGTCATGAACAGCGTCTCGACCTTGTAGAGGTTGCCGATGCCGGCCAGGTTCCGCTGGTCCAGGATGGCGACGCCGATCTGCTCGTCGGGGTGCGACCGCAGCCGGCGCAGCGCCTCGTCGAGGTCCCAGTCCGGGCCGAGCACGTCGGGGCCGAGGTGGCCCACCAGGTCACCCTCGGCACTGGTCGGGACGATCGTCATGTCGTGCAGCCGGTACCCGACGCAGTCCCACGCGTCGGTGGACAGGACAGCCCGGATGCTGTGCGCCGGCCCGCCCTTCCACGGGGTGCCCTTGCGGTAGATGTGCCAGCTGCCGTCCATCCGGTAGTGCGTGCGCAGCGTGCGGCCGTCGGCGAAGCGGGTCAGCATGTGCTTGCCGCGGGGGACGACCTCGGTGACCGTCGCGCCGGCGAGGTCGACCGTGGCCAGCTGGGGCACCCGCAGCTCGCCCTTGGTGAGCGTGGCACCGGCGAGTGCGGTGTTCATCCGGTTGGCGGCCAACCAGACGGTGTCTCCTTCGGGCATCCCCCCATGATCCCCGGCCGCCGGGGTCCGCGCCTCAGTAGGAGGCGCGACGGGGCTCGGTGCCGGGCAGGCCGGTGCGGGCCCGCGGGTCGACCGGCAGCGGCGTCGCCTGGCAGGTGGGGCACCACCAGGTGACCCGCTCCTGCAGGTCCGGGCCCTGGTCGCCCAGCGCGATCGGTGTCCGGCAGCGTCGGCACGGTCGGCCCTTCCGGCCGGCGACCCAGTGGTCCCAGCCGCGGCGGGTGATCCCGGTGGTGCTCTGCGCCGGGCGGTCGCGGTTGGCCAGCATCAGCGTGCGGGCCCGCTCGACCAGCGCGCGCAGGTCCGGGACGTCGGCGACCCGGGCCCACGGGTTCACCCCGGTGAGGAACAGGGCCTCGGTCTTGTAGAGGTTGCCCGGGCCGGCCAGGTTGCGCTGGTCCAGGATCGCGACGCCGATCTGCTCGTCGGGGTGCGCCCGCAGCCGGCGCAGCGCCTCCTCGACGTCCCAGTCGGGACCGAGGACGTCGGGTCCGAGGTGGCCGACCACGTCGTCCTCGCGGGCGGTGGGCACCAGCGCCATGTCGTGCAGCCGGTAGCCGACGCACTCCCACTCCTCGGTGACCAGCACCGCCCGGACCTCGTGGGCCGGCCCGCCGCGCCACCGGGCGCCGGGGCGCTGGATGTGCCAGCTGCCGTCCATCCGGTAGTGGGTGTGCAGGGTCCGGCCGTCGGCGAGCCGGGTGAGCATGTGCTTGCCGCGCGGCACCACCTCGGTGACGGTGGCGCCGGTCAGGTCGATCGCGGCGAGCCGGGGGACGCGCAGCTCGCCCCGGGTGAGGACGGCCCCGGCGAGGGCGGTGTTCATCCGCTGGGCCGCCAGCCACACGGTGTCTCCCTCGGGCACGCCGTCCATCGTCCCCGTCCGGTGCCGCCTGCGCCCGTGCCACGATCGCCGGGTGACGCTCTCCGGACCGCCGCGCGGGCCCCTCGAGGTGCCGCCGGTGGTGCGCGCGCTGGCCGGTGGCGTCCCGGCAGCGCCGGTCTGGCAGAACTGGGCCGGCGGTGTCACCTGGCAGCTGGGGTCGGGCGCTGGGCGACGGTTCCTCAAGTGGGCACCGGCCGGCAGCGGGCTGCCGATCGCCCGCGAGGCGCAGCGGCTGCGGTGGGCGGCGCGGTTCACGCCCGTGCCGCCGGTGCTGGACGCCGGCAGCGACGCGGACGGCGACTGGCTGCTCACCGCGGGGCTGCCCGGCGACAGTGCCGTCGACGCGCGCTGGACGGCGGATCCACTGACCGCGGTGCGGGCGATCGGCACCGGCCTGCGCGCCCTGCACGACGCCCTCCCGGTGGCGGACTGCCCGTTCGACTGGTCCGCGCGCACCCGGGTGGCCGACGTGCACCGGCGCGCCGCCGTCCTCCGCCCGGCGTCGTGGCACCCCGAGCACGCCGGGTTGTCGGTGCCCGAGGTGCTCGCCCGGCTGGCCGACGTCCCCGACGACGACCTGCTGGTGGTCTGCCACGGCGATGCCTGCGCGCCCAACACTCTCCTCGCCGAGGACGGCACGTGGGCCGGCCACGTCGACCTCGGCTCCCTGGGCCTGGCCGACCGGTGGTCGGACCTGGCCGTGGCGACGTGGAGCACGCAGTGGAACCACGGCCCCGGCTGGGAGCGCCCGCTCCTCGACGCCTACGGCATCGCGGAGGACCCGGAGCGGACGGCGTACCACCGGCTGCTCTGGGACGCCGGTCCCTGACCGGTCCCGCTGCTCGCCCGTGAGGGTGACCCCGCTGTGAACGCGCTGACAGACGGGAAGAGGGCGGTCGGCAGCAGCGCTCTGCACCTCGTGACCGTGACGACCCGCCTGCGCAGCCTGCCGGTTCGACTGACCGGGAACTCGGTGGCCCGGCAGCCGGTCACCCCGGCGCCCGAGCCGGTGACCGTGACCGTGGCCCGGGTCGTGCGGCCCGAGGAGCACGAGGCGTTCGAGCGGTGGGCGGCCGACGTGCAGGAGCTGGTCGGCAGCTTCCCGGGTGCGCTCGGGTCGTCGCTGCTCCGGCCGGGTCCGGCCAGCGACGAGTACCACCTCGTCTACCGGTTCAGCGACGACGCCGCGCTCGCGGTCTGGGAGCGGTCGCCGGAGCGCCGGGCTGCGCTGGAGCGGGTCAGCCGGCTGGTCGAGCAGGAGCGCACCGCCCGCGCCGTCGGCCTCGAGACGTTCTTCGCGGTGCCGGCCCGCCCGGGCCCGGCCTGGCGCAGCTGGGCGCTGACCGTCGCCGTCGTCCTCGTGCTGACGTCGAGCTTCCAGCTGGTCGCGGTGCCGTTCGTGGGCGGCTGGCCGTGGCCGGCGCGGCTGCTGCTGTCGGCGCTCTACGTGGTGACGTCGCTGCGGCTGCTCATGCCGCGGGTCAGCCGCTGGCTGGGCCCCTGGCTGCAGGGCACCCGCCGCCGCTGACGCCTGCCCGCCGCCAGCGCACGACGGGCCGCTGACCGGGCGGGGACGTGTTCGACGTCGGTCGCCCGGCCGGCGGCTCAGCGGCGGAGTCGGAGGCCCTGGGGCGTGGCGATGAACCCGGCCGCCTGGAGGGCGGCGGACAGTGCGCCGGACTCGTGCACCGAGGCGCCGTCGGCCTTCTGCACGGTGATCCGGCCCAGTGCCCCGGAGGCCACCGCACTGGACAGCGCCGTGGCCGCCTCCTTGAGCGCGGTCTCCTCCTCGGTCCACGACAGCAGCGTCTTGCCGCCGCGCTCGACGTAGAGCACCAGCTCGCCGTCGACCAGCACGACCAGGGCCCCGGCCTTGCGCCCGGCCCGGTGCCCGGTCTTCTTCGCCGTCGGAGCCGCGGTGCCCTCGCCGAGGTCGACGCCCTCCTCGGTGCTGCCGGCGGTGCGCTCGGGCCAGGGCAGGGCCGCGCCGTAGACGTTGGCCGGGTCGGTGGCGGCCAGCACGACCGGGCCGGCCGGCACCCGGTCGGGGCTGGCGAAGCTGCGCAGCCGGTCGACCGAGCCGGGCGTGCCGAACTGGGCCGCGCCCAGGGTCTCGACGAAGTAGCCGCGGCGGGCCCGGCCGTTCTCCTCGAAGGCCCGCAGCACCGGGTAGACGGCGGAGAAGCCGCCGGTGACCTGCTCGGCCTGCACCGCGCCCCGGGTCAGCACACCGTGCCGCTCCAGCAGCGCCTCGGCGCGGGCGGTGGTGCGCTTGGTGGTGTTGGTCTCCAGGTCCGGCAGCCGCGACCAGCGCCCGGCCATCGACGGCGGGCCGGTGCGGCTGGGCATGGCCGGGCGGCCGAGCCGGGTGCGGCCGTAGCGGCTGCGGTCGAGCCGGGCGCGCGGCGCGGCCGGCGTCTTCTTGTGCGTCCCGCCCCCGGACAGCCGGGTGCGCAGCGGGGCGAGGGTGTCGTTGGTGAGCGCCCCGGCCCACACGAGGTCCCAGATCTCCTCGGCGAGCGCCGGGTCGTCGGTGGCGCCCACCCGGTCGGACAGCGAACGGAAGAACATCGCCTGCCCGCCGGAGAGCTCGTCGAGCAGCTGCTGTCCGACCCCGCCCTCCAGCACGGCACCGGCCGGGGGCTCGGGCAGCAGCAACGGGGCCAGGTCGGCCGGCACGAGGGTCACCCAGCCGTCGCCACCGGACAGGCCCCCAGCGCCGGCCCACAGCACCTCACCGGCGCTGGTCAGCTCGTCGAGCATCGCGGGGGAGTAGCCCTGCACCCGGGAGGGGAGCACCAGCGACTCCAGCGCGGAGGCCGGCACCAGCGCACCGGCCAGCTGCTCGACGACCGCCAGCACGCCGTCGACCCCGCGCATCCGCCCGCCGACGGACTGCCAGCTGGGGGTGAACCGGGCCAGCGTGTCGATCGGGACGGGCTCGACCTCCTGGCGCAGCTTGGACAGCGACCGCCGACGGACCGAGCGCAGGACCTCCGCGTCGCACCACTCCTGGCCGATGCCGCCGGGCCGGAACTCACCCGTCACCAGCCGGCCGGTGCCGACCAGCCGCTGCACGGTGGCGGTCACGACCGCGACGCCCAGCCCGAGCCGGGCGGCGACCTCGGGGGGTGCGAACGGGCCGTGGGTGCGCGCGAAGCGGCCGATGAGGTCACCGAGGGGGTCGGCGACCGGTTCGGTGAAGGCCTCGGGCACGCCGACCGGCAGGGCGGTGCCGAGCGCGTCGCGGAGCCGGCCGGCGTCCTCGATGGCGACGTACCGCTCCTCACCGGCGATCCGCACGACCAGCGCGCGCCGGGAGACGACGAGCTCCTCCAGCCACGCGGCCGGCACCCCGCGGGCGGCGGCCTCGGCGACGGTCAGGTCGCCCACCCCGCGCAGCAGGTCGCTGGCGCCGTCGACGTCGCGGGGGTGCCGCTGCTCCGGCAGCCGCTGCAGCTCGGCCTCGATCTCGGCCATCGCGTCGCCGTCGAGCAGCTCGCGGAGCTCCGAGCGGCCCAGCAGCTCGGCCAGCAGCCCGGTGTCGAGGGCCAGGGCCTGGGCGCGGCGCTCGGCGAGCGGGGCGTCGCCCTCGTAGATGAACTGTCCGACGTAGCCGAAGAGCAGCGACTGGGCGAAGGGCGAGGCGCTCTGGGTCTGCACGTCGACCAGGCGCACACGGCGGGCGCGCACGTCGCTCATCAGCTCGACGAGGCCGGGCACGTCGTAGACGTCCTGCAGCACCTCCCGGACCGCCTCGAGGGTGATCGGGAAGGAGGAGAACTCGCTCGCCACCGACAGCAGCTGGGCGGCCCGCTGTCGCTGCTGCCACAGCGGGGTCCGCCGGCGCGGGTCGCGGCGGGGGAGCAGCAGCGCGCGGGCGGCGCACTCGCGGAACCGGCTGGCGAACAGCGCGGAGTTGCCGACCTCGGCGGTGACCTCGCGCTCGACGTCGTCGGGGTCGAGCAGTGCCAGGTCTGCCTCCGGCGGCTCGCCGGTGGTGTCGGGCAGGCGCAGCACGATGCCGTCGTCGGCGTGCATGGAGGCGACGTCGACGCCGTACCGCTCGCGCAGCCGGGCGGCGAGCACCAGTGCCCACGGGGCGTTGACCTGGGCGCCGAAGGGGGAGTGGACGACCAGCCGCCAGTCGCCGAGCTCGTCGCGGAACCGCTCGACCAGCAGCGTGCGGTCGTCGGGCAGGTGGCCGGTGGCGGCCTTCTGCTCGGCCAGGTAGGCGAAGAGGTTGCTCGCCCCCCAGGCGTCCAGGCCAGCGGCGCGGGCGCGCTCCATGCCGGCCTCGGGGGTGGCCGTGCCGACCTCGCGGAGGAAGGCGCCCAGCGCGCGGCCGAGTTCCAGCGGGCGGCCCAGGGTGTCGCCGTGCCAGAACGGCATCTTGCCGGGCTGGCCGGGGGCAGGGCTGACCAGCACGCGGTCGTGGGTGATCTCCTCGATCCGCCAGGACGAGGAGCCCAGGAGGAAGACGTCACCGACCCGGGACTCGTAGACCATCTCCTCGTCGAGTTCACCGACCCGGCGTCCGCCGTTCTCCCCGGCACCGGAGACCAGGAAGACGCCGAACAGGCCGCGGTCGGGGATGGTGCCGCCGCTGGTGACCGCCAGCCGCTGGGCCCCGTTGCGGGCGGTGAGGGTGTCGGTGATGCGGTCCCAGGTCAGCCGGGGGCGCAGCTCGGCGAAGGCGTCGGAGGGGTAGCGGCCGGCCAGCATGTCCAGCACCGCGTGCAGCGCGGAGTCCGGCAGCGAGGCGAACGCGGCCGACCGGCGCAGCACCGCGGACACCTCGTCGACGGTGCGCGGCTTCTCGGAGACGATCGCGACGATCTGCTGGGCCAGCACGTCGAGGGGGTTGCGCAGGTAGCGGGTGGACTCGATGGCCCCGGCCCGCATCCGCTCGGCGACCACGGCGCTCTGCACCAGGTCGCCGCGGAACTTCGGGAAGATGACGCCCTCGCTCACCGCGCCCACCTGGTGGCCGGCCCGGCCGACCCGCTGCAGGCCGGCGGCGACGTTGGGCGGGGACTCGACCTGCACGACCAGGTCGACCGCGCCCATGTCGATGCCCAGCTCCAGTGAGGAGGTGGCCACGACGGCGGGCAGCTGCCCGGACTTCAGCGCCTCCTCCACGATCGCCCGCTGCTCGCGGGAGACCGAACCGTGGTGGGCGGAGGCGACCGGCTTGACGTCGGTCGAGGTGCCCGCTCCGACGCCGGTGCCGGCCTGGGCCATCAGCTCGGCCGGGTTCGCCCCGTGCGGCATCGGCTCGCCGGTGGCCCGCTCGTAGGCCAGCTCGTTGAGCCGGCTGGTCAGCCGCTCGGCCAGCCGGCGGGAGTTGGCGAACACGATGGTGCTGCGGTGGCTCTCGATGAGGTCGAGCACCCGCTCCTCGACCGCCGGCCAGATCGACGTCCGCGGCTGGTTGCCGGCCGCGGAGCCGGACAGCTCACCGGTGGGCTGCCCCAGCTGCGACATGTCCTCGACCGGGACGACGACCGACAGGTCCCACTGCTTCGTCGACGGCGGCGCCACGACCTGCACCGGGCGGCCGCCGGCCAGGAAGGTCGAGACCTCCTCGATCGGGCGGACCGTGGCCGACAGCCCGATCCGCTGGGCCGGTGCGTCGAGGAGCTCGTCGAGCCGGTCGAGGGAGACGGCCAGGTGCGCCCCGCGCTTGCTGCCGCAGACCGCGTGCACCTCGTCGAGGATCACCGTCTCGACGCCGCGCAGCGACTCCCGGGCCTGGCTGGTCAGCAGCAGGAACAGCGACTCGGGGGTGGTGATGAGGATGTCCGGTGGGCGCTTGGTGAACAGTCGGCGCTCGTCGGCGGGGGTGTCGCCGGAGCGGATGCCGACGGTGATCTCCGGCCGCTCCAGCCCGAGGCGGGCGGCGGCCTGGCCGATGCCGGTCAGCGGCGCCCGCAGGTTGCGCTCGACGTCGACGGCCAGTGCCTTGAGCGGGGAGACGTAGAGGACCCGGCAGCGGCGCAGCGGGTCCTCCGGCGGGGGAGCGGCGGCCAGCCGGTCCAGCGACCAGAGGAAGGCGGCCAGCGTCTTGCCCGAGCCGGTGGGGGCGACGACGAGCGCGTGCCGGCCGCTGCTGATCGCCGTCCAGGCGCCCTCCTGGGCGGCGGTGGGGTGCTCGAACGCGCCGGTGAACCAGGCCTGCGTGGCCGAGGAGAAGCGCTCCATCGCAGGCGTGGGGGCGGACGGCATGGTCGACACGTCCTCAGTGTCCACGCGGGTACGACAGTCCGCCGTGGTCAGCCGGACGGTCACCCGCCCGGAGGAACGCCGGGAGTCGCCGTGTCGACAGGTCGACATGGGGATGTTGATCACCTGAGCGGGATGACACCGGTGTAATTACGACGTTGTAGTGCACATGGCGACGCAGCGGGCCGGGGTGCGGTCCTCGAGCGTGCGCTGGGTGGGTTACGACCTCGACGAGCACGTGCTGGAGATCGGGTTCGTGAGCGGGGGCGTCTACCGCTACCCGGGTGTCCCGCCCGAGGAAGCGCTCGCCCTCCTGGAGGCCGACAGCATCGGCCGGCACCTCAACACGGTGATCAGGCCGCGGTACGCCGGCTCCCCGGCCCGCCGCGCGGGCTGAGCCCTCAGCGCCGCATGTTCCGCACGGTCAGCACGATCGCCACCAGCAGGGCCGCGGCGAAGGCGACCTGCAGGACCGTGTCCCAGGGGCCCGAGGCGTTCATGCGCCGAGCGTAGGGCGGCGGCCCCGGCTCCGCGGGACGACGGCGATGGGTACCGTCGACGGTGTGCGGCTGCAGGAGTTCAGGACCCGGATGGACAGCCAGTTCGGCGCGATGCGGGCGCAGAGCGTGGCCCGTGACCACGTCTTCAGCACCCTGGGCGGCCGTTCGGCGCTGGACGCCATCGACGCCGGGGTGCCGGTGCGCACCGTCTGGCTGGAGATCTGCAAGGAGTACGACGTCCCGCCGAAGGACCGCTGAGCCCTCGGGCGGGACGCCGGGTGCTCAGGAGCTGAGCACGCCCTGCACGTAGGTGGACAGCGGGGTGGTCGGCCGGCCGTTCAGCTGCGAGAGGTCGGTGCTGCCGGTGTCGAGAGCGCCCTGGGCGATGGCCTGGTCCAGGCCGACGACGAAGTGCGCCGTCCCCTCGGGGAGCCCGGCGTCCAGCAGCGCCTGGACGTGCTGCTCGGCGGTCAGGTCGGTGTAGGTGACCTCGCGGCCCGACGCGGTGGAGACGGCGGCGGCCAGGTCGGCGAGGGTGAAGGCGTCGTCGCCGCCGAGCTCCCGGATGCCGGGAGCGGGGGAGTCGGCCGTGAGGACGGCGACGGCCGCGGCGGCGTAGTCGGCGCGCGTGGCCGCGGCGATCCGGCCGCTGCCCGAGCTGCCGATCAGGCTGCCGGTCTGCGCGGCCTGGGCGATCTGCTGGTCGTAGTTCTCCAGGTACCAGTTGTTGCGGAGCACGACCGCCGGGATGCCGGAGTCGGCGATCAGCCGCTCGGTGGCGATGTGCTCGGGCGCCAGCGGCAGCGGGGTGTCGTCGGCCTTGGTGGCGCTGGTGTAGACGAGCAGCTCCACGCCGACGGCCTTCGCCGCCTGCAGGACGTTGGTGTGCTGGGCGACGCGCTGGCCGACCTCGCTGCCGGAGACGAGCAGCAGCCGGTCGGTGCCCTGCAGCGCCGCCTCCAGGGCGGCTGCGTCGGTGTAGTCGGCCTGGCGGACCTGCACGCCCCGGTCGGACAGGTCGGTGACCTTGTCGGGCGTGCGGACGACGGCCACGATCTCGGCAGCCGGGACGCCGGCGTCGAGCAGGCCGGTGACGACGAGCCGGCCGAGGTGGCCGCTGGCTCCGGTGACGCTGATCATGCGATCTCCTCGGGTGCTGGCACTAACTCTTGGTTAGCGCTTTCGTCGGCACAGTACCCTGGGGTCGAGGTCCGACGCGGAGGAGTGGCGATGAGCACGTCCCAGCAGGCGGCCGACGTCTTCAGCCGCCACTGCCCGTCCCGCGAGGTGTTCGAGGACGTCACCGGCAAGTGGGCGGTGCTGGTGCTCTCGGCCCTGCACCAGGGCCCGCACCGGTTCGGCGAGCTGCGCCGGCGGGTCGACGGCGTCAGCGAGAAGATGCTGTCCCAGACGCTGCAGGTGCTCGAGCGCGACGGTCTGGTGCACCGCGAGGTCCGCTCCGCCACCCCGCCGCACGTGGAGTACAGCCTCACCGGGCTGGGAGCGGGGCTGGCGCCCCGGCTGCTCGCGCTCATCGGCTTCGTCGAGGACGCCCTGCCGCAGGTGCTCGCCGCCCGCACCGCCCGCGACGACCGCGGCTGACCGGCCCGACCGGTCCCGCGGGGGCGTGCCGGAGGTCATGGCGGCGTGTCGCTGGAATCGAACAGGTGTTCGGCATACCGTGTCCACAGACCCGGTGTCCGTCCACAGATGCGCTCCGGTTCGCGAAAGTGTCAGACCCCCGCCCTAGCGTCGGCGACGACCCGCTACAGCGACATCCGAAGGTGGCCACCATGGCAACGCTCGACCGCGACAAGGCCCTCGACATGGCCCTCGCCCAGATCGACAAGCAGTTCGGCAAGGGCTCCGTCATGCGCCTCGGGGACTCGCCCGAGATCGCCATGAAGGTCATCCCGACCGGCTCCATCGCCCTCGACATCGCCCTCGGCGTCGGCGGCCTGCCGCGCGGCCGGGTCGTCGAGGTCTACGGCCCCGAGGCCTCCGGCAAGACGACGGTCGCCCTGCACGCGGTGGCCAACGCCCAGGCCGCCGGCGGCATCGTGGCCTTCATCGACGCCGAGCACGCGCTCGACCCCGACTACGCCCGGGCCATCGGTGTCGACACCGACGCCCTGCTGATCAGCCAGCCCGACACCGGTGAGCAGGCGCTGGAGATCGCGGACATGCTGATCCGCTCCGGTGCCCTCGACCTGATCGTCGTCGACTCGGTGGCCGCCCTGGTGCCCCGCGCCGAGATCGAGGGCGAGATGGGCGACAGCCACGTCGGTCTGCAGGCCCGGCTGATGAGCCAGGCCCTGCGCAAGATCACCGGTGCGCTCAGCAACTCCGGCACGACCTGCATCTTCATCAACCAGCTGCGCGAGAAGGTCGGCGTCGTCTACGGCTCGCCGGAGGTCACCACCGGTGGCCGCGCGCTGAAGTTCTACTCCTCGGTCCGCCTCGACATCCGTCGCATCGAGACCCTGAAGCAGGGCACCGACGCCGTCGGCAGCCGCGTGCGGGTCAAGGTCGTCAAGAACAAGGTCGCGGCACCGTTCAAGCAGGCCGAGCTCGACCTCATCTGGGGCACCGGCTTCAGCCGCGAGGGTGGCCTGATCGACATCGGTGTGGAGCAGGGCTTCGTCCGCAAGTCCGGTGCTTGGTACACCTACGAGGGTGACCAGCTCGGTCAGGGCAAGGAGAACGCCCGTACCTTCTTGCGGGACAACCCCGACCTCGCCGACGAGATCGAGAAGAAGATCAAGGAGAAGCTGGGCATCGGCGTCCCCAAGGTCGACGCGGGCGCGGCGGCAGCCGAGCCGGCCGACTTCTGATCGACCGATGACCGGTCCGCTGTCCGACGGCGCTGCGGGCGCCGCCCCCGACCGGGACGAGCAACCGGCCGACGACTCAGGTCGTCGGTCCGGTCGCCGCTCGGGCCTGGGCGGTGCCCGCAGTGGCAGCAGTTTCGGCGACGGCGGTTCCGGCCGGCGCGGTGCCCGGAGCGGCAGCAGTTTCGGCGGCGGCGGCTCCGGCCGGAGCGGCAGCAGCTTCGGTGACGGCGGCTCCGGCCGTCGCGCCAAGGGTGCCCGTGACGAGGGCGGGTCCGGTCGCGGCGCGAGCGGCCGGGCCAGCGGTCCGCAGTGGAGCTCGCGTGCCACGGATGCCGACAGCGCGCCGGCCGAGCCCGAGGACCTCGAGGCCCAGGCCAAGGGCATCTGTCTGCGTGCACTCACCGGCATGGCCAAGACGCGCAAGCAGTTGGCCGACCTGCTGGCCAAGAAGGAGATCCCGGCCGAGGTGGCCGATGCCGTTCTCGACCGGTTCACCGACGTCGGCCTGATCGACGACGCCGCCTTCGCTGCGGCCTGGGTCTCCAGCCGGCAGTCCGGGCGTGGGCTGGCCCGGCGGGCCCTCGCTTCCGAGCTCCGCGCCAAGGGCGTCGACGGGGAGGTCGCCGCAGCGGCCGTCGCCGAGGTCGACCCGCAGGACGAGTGGGACTCCGCCCGTGCACTGGTCGCCCGCAAGATGCCCTCGATGCAGCGGCACGACCGGGTCACCGCCGAGCGGCGTCTGATGGGCATGCTCGCCCGCAAGGGCTATGGCGGCGGCCTCGCCGGTTACGTCGTCCGCGAGGCGCTCGACGACGCAGGCAAGGCAGAGGACGCCGCGGCCGAGGCCGAGCCGTTCGAGGACGACGAGCCGAGCTGGTCACCCGCCGAGGCGCCCGTGTGGACCGCGGCGCGTTCCGCCGCCCGGTCCGCGCTCCGCTCGACGGCGCCGGCGTCCAGCTTCACCGCGGCCGCGGGCACCGAGGTCGGCGAGGGACAGGCACGGGCGATCGGTCGCCGGTCCGGGGCCGCACGCCCCGCTGAGGGGCCCGTCGACCCGTTCTGATCGGTCGGGTCGTCGTCGGTGCGGAGCCGTGCGTCCCGCCGAGGGGCCCGTCGACCCGTTCTGATCGGGTCGGGTCGGTCGCCGGTCCGGGGCCGCGCGTCCCGCTGAGTGGCCCGTCGACCCGTTCTGATCGGCTTGGTCGTCGGTCTGGGGCCTCGCGTCCTGCCGTCGACTCCGCCGACCCGTCTCGGTCGGGTCGGTGGCCGACCCGATCGGTCGGCGACTCGGGGTCGGTCGTCGATCCGGCTGTCGTTCCCTGGGCCAGTCGTCGTTCCGGCGGTTGATCGGGTGCGCCGCACGAGCCGGCCGCCGCCGGACACGGGCCGCCGCCACGGTCGGGCGCCGGCACCTGCGAGAGCTGCGGGTCCGACCCCGCTGCTGCTCGAGCCGGGGCGACCGGGCGGGCTCCTGCGTCCCGCGGGCTGCGAGGTGGGGCTGCTGACGCCGGTGGGGCGATCGGGGCCGACACCGGGCCGGCGGTGGGCGACGTCCCGCGCCGGGGGTGTGTCAGCGACCTACGGTCGCGGTGGCCCGGCCACCGGTCGGCCGCACGGTCCCTCGACCCAGGAGCGTTCCCCGTGGGCCCCACCGCCGCCGGACCCGCCCGCTGCCGCACCCGGCCGAGCCACCTCGCCGTGAGCCCTGTCGGGGCGGCCCGCCCCGCAGGCGGGCACACCGGGGGTGAGCGCATCGGGACCGGGCACAGCGGCCGCCTCGTGGGCGGGCGCAGCGCGGGCAGCTGCGTCGCAGCTCGCCGGTACCTGGGCGCCGTCCTGCTGGTCGGTGTCGTGTCGACCGGGGCAGTGGGCTGCGGGTCGTCCGAACCGCCGCCCGTCGCCGCCGCCGCCATCCCCACCCCGACAACGGCCCCCGCGCCGCCGCCCCCGCCACCGCCGGTGCTGTGGCCGCTCACCGGGCTGGACAGCGGCCACGCCCTGGCCCGTCCGGCGCTGGCGGTGAAGGTCGAGAACAGCGTCGACGCGCGTCCGCAGACGGGGCTGGGTGCGGCCGACCTGGTGTGGGAGGAGGTCGTCGAGGGCGGCATCACGCGCTACGTCGCCGTCTACCACTCCACCCTGCCCGCCGAGATCGGGCCGATCCGGTCGGTCCGCCCGATGGACGCCGCGATCGCCGCCCCGATGCACGGGCTGTTCGCTTTCTCCGGTGGTCAGCCCGCCTTCGTCGACGAGGTGGCGGACGCCGGGATCCAGGTGGTCAGCAACGACGCGGGCGCCTCCGGCTTCTACCGGATCGACACCCGCTCGGCCCCGCACAACGTCTACGCCGACCCCTCGACCCTGCTGGCCCAGGCCGACCACCAGCACCTCGCCGACCCGGCCGTCCAATTCGAGATCGCCGGTGCCGGCAACCAGCCCACCGCGGTCACCGCCGGGACCCCGGCCACCGCCGTCGCGCTGCAGCTGTCCGCGGTCAGTCGGCCGAACTGGACGTGGAGCGCCCCTGACGGCCGCTGGGTGCGGGCCGAGGGCAGCACGCCCGCCGTCGAGGTCGACGGCACACCGCTGCGCGCGACCAACGTCGTCGTCCTGCGCACCGAGAGCGTCGACACCGGCACCACCGACCCGGCCGGCAACCCCGTGCCCGAGACGCTGCTGGTCGGCACGGGGGAGGCCCTGGTCGCCAGCGCCGGTCACACCGTGGCCGCGACCTGGGTGAAGAACGCCGTCGGCGAGCGGCTCGTGCTCCGTGGGCCCGACGGCAACCCGGTGCGGCTGGCCCCCGGCACCACCTGGGTCGAGCTGGTCCCCTCGGGCAGCACGGGCTCGGTCACCGTCCGCTGACGGTCGGGACGGCGGCGACGCTCCCGGCGGGCACGCGCGACGCCGGGGCCGGCGGAGGACCACGGGACCGGGGTCTAGCCGCCACCTGCGAGGGCCGCCCCCGGAGGCAGGCCGCGGCGTCGCCGTCGAGCAGGACCCCGGTCGCCCGCGGGCCGAGAACGGATCAGCCGGTGCGACAGGGGTCGCACCGGCTGATCGTGGTCGGGGTGGCCTCGTCGTCGCCCCGTCCGACCGGCAGCGGTGCCGGTCGGAGGTCAGGGGTGGTGCGGGAGCCCGGTCCGGAGGTGACCGCGGCGGGCGTCCCGCCCGCTCACCCGAGGAGGGTCAGCGGTCCAGCCAGGCGGTGACGTCGATGGCCACGCCGCCGGCGGCCTCCTCGTCCGGCACCAGCCAGCGTCGGCTGCGCTCCTGGCCGGCGCCGAGCCACAGCTGGATGGCCGTGTCGAACTGGGACATGGTGATCTCCTTGGCGCTGGTCGACGTGCTGACCGGGCCGAGGAAGGTCACGTCGGCCTCCTGGCCGTCGCCGTACTGCAGCACCACGCGGCAGCGCGAGCGCCGGTGCCGCGCCGGGGGGACGGCCTCGCGCACGATCGCCTGCTCCGCGCCGGCGGCCCGGGCGAACCCGGCGGCGCTCGCCCGCAGCTTGGTGACGAAGATCTGCGTCGTCGTCGCGAGGTCCTCGTCGTCTTCGAGGTCGTGCTGCATGTGCCGCGGGGCGGTGGCGGTGGAGGTCACACCCTCCCTCTCGGCAGGCCCGCCGGTGCAGCCCACCGGCGCAATGTGCCAAGCCACACCGGCCCGTCCGGCAAGACCGCCCGTGCGGCCGGCGGGGTCACGGCCGCCCGCGGACGGTGCCCGCCCCCGCCGGACCGGGGGCGGGCCCGCCTCAGCCCGCGTACGCCCGCCGTCCGGCCTCGGCCACCTGGTGGTCCTCGTCGACCGTCCCCGCGCTGACCCCGACGCCGCCGGTGACCGCGCCGCCGGCATCGGTGAGCAGGACCCCACCGCCGAAGACGACGAGGCGCCCGCCGGTGGTGGACTCGATGCCGAACAGCGGCTGCCCCGGTTGCACCAGCGCTGCGAGGTCCCGGGTGTCGGTCTGGAAGTAGACGGCGGTCAGCGCCTTCTTCTGCGCGATGTCGACCCCGATGAGCTTGGTGCCGTCCATCGACGCGAAGGCCACGAGGTTGCCGCCGTCGTCCACCACGGCGATGTTCATCGGCTGCCCGACGGCCTCGGCCTCCGCCTGGCACGCGGCCAGGACGGTGTCCGCCTGCGCGAGGGTGATCTGTCTGCCCATGACGTTCTCCAGTCGGGTGCTGTCGGCGGGTCGTGCGGGTGCGGTCAGAACACCCGGATCGGGACCTCGGCGGGGGCGTCGAGCAGTGCGTCGATCTCCTCGTCCAGCTTCACCAGGGTCAGCGAGGCGCCGGCCATGTCCAGCGAGGTGCAGTACTCGTTGACGTAGCTGCGGGTCACCGTGATGCCCCGCTCGGCGAGCTGCTGGTGGGCGCGGCGGAACAGGATGTAGAGCTCGCTGATCGGGGTGCCGCCGAGCCCGTTGACCATCAGCGCCACCTCGTCACCGGAGCTGTAGGGCAGGTCGGTCACGACGGCCTCGAGCAGCTCGTCGACGATGGCGTCGGCGTTCGTCATCTTCTTGCGCTCCCGGCCCGGCTCGCCGTGGATGCCCACGCCCATCTCGATCTCGTCCTCGCCGAGCTCGAACAGCGGGGAGCCCTTGGCCGGCGGGGTGCAGGCGGTGAGCGCCACGCCCATGGTGCGGGTGACGTCGTTGACCTTCTTGCCGACCCGGATGACCTCCTCGAGGTCGTCGCCCCGGGCGGCCGCCGCACCGACCGCCTTGATGACGAAGAAGTTCCCGGCCACGCCCCGCCGGCCCACGGTGTAGGTGGAGTCCTTGACCGCGACGTCGTCGTTGATGGTGAGGATCTCGACCTTGATGCCCTCGGACTCGGCCATCTCCTTGCCCATGTCGAAGGCCATCCGGTCGCCGGTGTAGTTGTTCACCAGCAGCAGCACGCCCTTGGGCGAGGCCAGCAGCTTCGCGGTCTCGTAGACGTAGTTCATCGGCGGGGCGGCGAAGACGTCGCCGGGGCACGCGGCGTCCAGCATGCCCTTCCCGACGATCATCACGTGCGCGGGCTCGTGCCCGGAGCCGGAGCCCTGCACGATCGAGACCCGGTCGTCGCTGGGGGAGTCCGCCCGCATGACCAGGTTGTGTTCGGGGACGTAGCGGAGGCTGTGCGGGTTGGCCAGGGCCAGGCCCTCCAGCATCTCCGGCACGAACTGCTGGGGGTCGTTGACGAACTTCTTCATGACGCTCCTTCTCTCTGCCACGCCTCGTCGATCCGGCCGAGGATCACGGCCACGCCCATGGCGCCCGCGTCGACCGAACCCCTGCTCCGCTCGCCGGTGTAGGACGCCCGGCCCCGCCGGGCGACCATGTCGGCCGTGGCGTCGGCGGCCTCCCGCGCGGTCGCGGCCATCGCGGCCAGCGCCTGCGCCGCGTCCGAGCCGGCGGCCAGCTCGGCCTCCAGCCGGTCGGTGACGGGCACCAGCACGTCGAGCAGGGTCTTGTCGCCGACGTCGGCCTGGCCGCGGGCCTTGATGCCCTCGACGGCCGCGCGCAGCATCGCCACGACCTGCTCGCCGGTGAGGGTGTCGGTGGCGCCTGCAGTCATCCCCGCGCGCATGAAGGCCGTCCCCCAGATCGGGCCCGAGGTGCCGCCGATCCGGGCCGTGATCACCATGCCGATCTTCTTGAGGAACGTGCCGATGTCGCTGCGGTCGACGTCGTCCCAGCCGGCGAGCACGTTCTCGAAGCCGCGGGCCAGGGAGTAGCCGAAGTCGCCGTCACCGACGACGGCGTCGAGGTCGCCGAAGTACTTCTCGTTGTCCACGGCCGCCTGGGCGATCGTGCGGACGACGAGGTCGACCTGCTGCTGGGACGTGCTGCTCACGCCGTTCCCCTCTCGGGACGTCGGTCGGGCCCGGTGCCGGGGGACGCGGCCCCCAGGCACGCCCGGGCGTCGGCCAGCACGACGTGGTGGCCGGGGTGCGCGCGGCCGCGGGCGGCCAGGACCTCGATCGGTGGACGGTCGGGGTCGCCCAGCTCGGACACCACCAGGACGGCCTCGTCGAAGGGTTCGTGCCGGGTGTAGCCGTTCACGGTGACCAGGCAGGGCAGCCCGGCGCCGGTCGCGGCGAGCAGCCCGTTGCGGGAGTCCTCGACCACGAGCGTGTCGTCGCGGTCCAGCCCCAGCGTCGTCACCACCAGGTCGTAGATGGCGGGATCGGGCTTCTTGGCCGGCACGACGTCCCCGGCGAAGACCGGGACCCGCGCGGCCACGGCGGCGCCGACGGCGTGCTCGAGGACGGCGCGGACGGACTCCTCGGCCGAGGTCGAGGCCACCGCGACGGTCCACCCGTCGTCCAGTGCCTCGGTGACCAGCCGGGCGACGCCGGGCCGGGCCGGGATCTCCCCGGCGGCCACCAGCGCGCGGAACCGCGCCGTCTTGGTGCGGTGCCAGTCGGCGAGCAGCTGCCGGCGGGCGTCCTCGTCGTCCGGGACGCCGGCGGCGCGCACGAAGTCCGGGTCGTCGAACAGGCTGGCCATCCGCTCCTTGCCACCGCCGATCGCCAGCTTCTCGCCGTAGTCCTCCTCGCTCCACCGCACCGGCAGCCCGTGCTCGGCGAAGGTCGCGTTGAAGGCCGGCAGGTGGCCGTAGCGCTCGGTGTCGGCGAGCACCCCGTCGCAGTCGAGCACCAGTGCGCTCACCAGGCGCGCCCGGAGCTGCCGAAGGTGCGCATGTGCTCGGCCGCCATGTCCATGACCGCGGTCCGCTGGTGGGCGAAGAAGGACGGCGGGTCCCACTTCCCCCGCGTCTCGGCCTCGCGCAGGAACGCCAGGCTGGACTGCAGGAAGACCTGCTTGAGCGCGGTGGAGATGTTCACCTTCGCGCAGCCGCGGGCGATGAGGTCCTGGAACTGCTCCGCCGAGAGCCCGGTGCCGCCGTGCAGCGCCATCGGCACACCGGTCGCCGCCACGAGGTCGCTGACGCGCTGGTGGTCCAGCACCGGGGCGGCGGTGTACTGGCCGTGGGCGTTGCCGATGGCGGGGGCGAAGCAGTCGACGCCGGTGCGCTGGATGAAGTCGACGGCCACATCGAGGCTCTGCACGACGGGGGCGTCGTCGGAGCCGACGCCGTCCTCGACCCCCTGGATGCCCTCGATCTCGCCCTCGACGTGCGCGCCGCGGGCGTGGGCCTCGGCGACGACCTCGGTGGTCTGCCGCAGGTTCTCCGCCACGTCGAGCTCGTGGGCGTCGAAGAGGACGGAGTTCCAGCCACCGGCCAGGCAGTCGCTGATCACCGCGCGGTCCGGGCAGTGGTCCAGGTGCAGCGTCACCGGCACGTCGACGTCCCGGGTGAGGGTGGCGACGACGTCGAACAGCTGGCGGCGGCCGTACGTCCGCACCGTCTTCACCGACGTCTGCAGGACGACGGGGGAGCGTTCCTGGACGGCGGCCGCCAGCACCGCCTCGGTGGTCAGGTCGTTGACCACGTTGAACGCCGGCACGCCGTACCGCTCGGCCAGGGCCCGGTCGAGCAGGTCCTTCATTCCGACGACGGGCACCGGTGCTCCTGTTCGCTGGGTGGCTGGCTCGCGTCGCCGAGTCAAGCGTGGTCCAGGTCACAGGTCCATGGGGTGGATCACCCAGTTACCGGTCCGGCAGCCACCCCCGGTGCAGGCCGGTCATCACCGCGGCGGTGCGGCTGTGGGTGCCCGTCTTGCGCAGCACCTCGGCGACGTGCTTCTCGACCGTCTTGGGCGCGAGCACCAGCGCCCCGGCGATCTCCCGGTTGCTCAGCCCGCCCGCGAGGAGGGCGAGGGTCTCCTGCTCCCGCCGGGTGAGCGGGGAGGTGGCGTCGGGCTGCTGCCCCGGGGGGTGCAGCAGGTGGGTCAGTGCGGGGTCCTCGGCGCCCAGCCGCACGAGCTCGGGGACCGCCGACTGGGTGAGCAGCTCCAGCTCGTCGACCTCGGCGAGGGTGAACCGGCGCGGTCGGCAGGCGAAGACGACGTTGGCACCCACCACGTCACCCCGCCACCACAGCGGGACGGCGAGGACGGCGCCGGCGTGCGCGGCCCCGCCGGCGGCGAGGTGACCGGCGTGCACCTGGCCGTAGGTCGCCAGCACCACCGGCCGCCGGTGCGCGACCACCTGACCGGTGACCCCCTCGTCCAGGGAGAAGCTGCTGCCGAGCCGGCACGACGTGCCCCGCTCGGCGAGCTTGGCGTACCGGTCCCGGGAACCGTCGACCAGCGAGACGCTCCCGGCTGCCGCCTCCACGAGGCTGCCGCTGGCCGCGATGAGCCGGCGCAGCAGCCCTGCGACCGGTGCGACGACGGAGGGGGTGCTGTCCTGCGCGCGCGGTGCCATGCGACTCCTCGTCGAGTCCGCGGCCGGACGGTGGCGCCGTGCTGGTCCACCCGTCCACCGCGCGCGGACCGGGGTCGGTCGGGTGCGCGGCGCCGCCGGCCGACAGTACGACGACGGCAGGGGAGAGGAACAGGTCCGGGCACGTCATCGGTGGCGGGGCCACCGGCGACGTGCCCGGACCGTGTACCGACCGGAGCCGGTGTCAGACGACCTGGCCGCCCGTGGAGGACCCGTCGTCCAGGAGGGCGGGTGCTGCGGCGGCAGCGGTCCTCGCGTTGCGCCGGGTGCGCCGCTCGACGAGCTTGGCCAGCTGGGACAGCAGCACGTTGACCACGATGTACATCAGCGCCGCGGCCACGTAGAGCTGGAACGTGTAGTCGTTGCCGAACCGCGGGGTGAAGTACTCGACCAGGCTGCGTGCCTGCCGCAGCAGCTCGAAGTAGCCGATGATGAAGCCCAGTGAGCTGTCCTTGAGCAGCACCACCAGCTGGGCGATGAGGATCGGCAGCATCCGGCGCACCGCCTGCGGCAGCAGGACCAGGCTCATGACCTGCGACTTGCGCATGCCCACGGCCAGGGCGGCGTCACGCTGGCCGCGGTCGACCGACAGGATGCCCGCGCGGACGATCTCGGCGATGACCGCCATGTTGTAGAGCACCAGCCCGGCGGTGAGCGCGGCGTAGGTGCTCAGCCGGATGCCGAAGCCCGGCAGGACGAAGTAGAGCGCGAAGATCACCACCAGCAGCGGGATCGCGCGGAAGAACTCGATGACCGCCGAGACCGGCAGGCGCAGCCAGCGGTGGTCCGACAGTCGGGCCACCGCCAGCAGCAGGCCCAGCGCGGTGGCGATCACCATGGCGACGAGGGCCACCCGCAGCGTGCGCAGCAGCGCCTCGAACAGCCGTTGGGGCACGTTGGTGTTCGGGTCGAACAGGACCGCCCAGCGCTGTCCCTCGAGCTGGCCGTTGCCACCCAGCCGGACGAGCACGAAGGCGACGATCGCCAGCACGAGCAGGGCGCCGACGACGGTGCCGATCCGGATCCGGGCGCGTGCCCGCGGCCCGGGGACGTCGAAGAGGACGGGCGTGGTCATCGGAGGATCGCCACCCGGCGCTCGATGTGGTGGATCCCGTACGCCGACGGCACCGTGATCAGCATGTAGCCGACCACCACCGCCAGCAGGATCAGCAGGATGTCACCGGCGTTGGCGTTGGCCAGCCGGGGGAGCGTCGCGGCGAGCTCGGTGGTGGCGAAGCCGGCGGCGATGGAGGTGTTCTTGACCATGGCGATCCAGACGTTGCCCAGCGGGGGGACCACGGTCCGGAACGCCTGGGGCAGCACCACCTCGCGCAGCGACTGGCCGAACGTCAGCCCGATCGCCCGGGCTGCCTCCGCCTGGCCCGGGCCGACGGCGTTGATGCCCGAGCGCAGGGCCTCGGCCACGAACGCCGCGGTGTACATGCCCACCGACACCACCGCGCCGACGAAGAAGCTGACCACGAAGTCGATCTGCGGCAGGCCGAAGATGATGAAGAAGAAGACGACGGTCAGCGGGGTGTTGCGGAAGGTCTCGACGTAGAAGGTGGCCAGCCCCCGCAGTGGCGGGACGGGGCTGACCCGCATGGCCGCCAGCAGGGTGCCGAGCACCAGCGCCAGCAGGCCCGACAGCAGCGACAGGCCCAGCGTCGTGAGGAAGGCGTCCCGCAGCAGCGGGAGGTTGTCGGAGAAGAACTGCACTGCGCCCCCTCTCGAGGCCAGGTCGCGGTGCCGCCGGGATGGTCACCCAGCGGCACCGCGGGAGGTCAGTAGCGGTCGACGGTCGGCGGCGTGGGTGCCGGGGTGCCGCTGATGGCACCGGCCGTCGCGTCCCAGGCCTTCGCCCACGAGCCGTCCTCGAACGAGGCCTCGAGGGTGTCGTTGATGAAGGTGCGGAAGTCGTCGTCGCCCTTCTTGATGCCGATGCCGTAGGGCTCCTTGGTGAAGGGCTTGCCCACCAGCTCGAACCCGTCGGGGTTGCCCGCGACCAGCCCGGTGAGGATGACGTTGTCGGTGGTCACCGCGTCGACCTGGCCGTTGGTGAGGGCGTCGGCGCACTTGGAGTAGACGTCGAAGAGCGTCAGCTTCGCCTCGGGGTACTTCGTGCGGATGTTCTCCGCGGGCGTCGAGCCCTCCACCGAGCAGACGTTCTTGCCCGCGAGGGCATCGGGCCCGGTGATGGCCAGCGGGTTGCCCTTCTTGACCATGATGTCCTGGCCGGCCTCGTAGTACGGGCCGGCGAAGTCGATCAGCTGCTTGCGCTTGTCGTTGATCGTGTAGGTGGCGACGACCATGTCGACCCGGCCCTCGGTGATGGCCGACTCGCGGTTGGCCGAGACGGTCTCCACCCAGGTGATGTCCGAGGGCTCGATGCCGAGCTTGCCGGCGATCAGCGTGGCGACCGAGGCGTCGAAGCCCTCGGGGACCTTGTCCGGGTTGAGCAGGCCGAAGCCGGGCTGGTCGAACTTGGTGCCGATGGTGATCTTGCCGGCGTCGGACAGGCGGGCCATGGTGCTGCCGGCCGGGAACTCCACGGCGGTCTCGACCGCCGGGGCGTTGCTGGCGGCCTGCTCGGCCTGGTTGCCGGCGTCGCTGGAGCAGCCGGACAGCATGACGCCGGCGCTCAGCACGGCCAGTGCGGCGACGTGTCGGGTGATGCGCATGGAGGGTCCTCTCGAGGGGGTGCGGACGGTCAGTGGTTCAAGATCTTGGAGAGGAAGTCCTTCGCGCGGTCCGAGGACGGCGCGGTGAAGAACGTCTCCGGGACGGCGGACTCCACGATCCGGCCGGCGTCCATGAACACGACCCGGTTGGCGGCCCGGCGGGCGAAGCCCATCTCGTGGGTGACCACGACCATGGTCATGCCGTCGCGGGCGAGCGAGGTCATCACGTCGAGGACCTCGTTGATCATCTCCGGGTCCAGGGCCGAGGTGGGCTCGTCGAAGAGCATCACCTTCGGGTCCATGGCCAGGGCGCGGGCGATCGCCACGCGCTGCTGCTGGCCACCGGAGAGCTGGGCGGGCACCTTGTCGGCCTGGTGGCCCACGCCGACCCGGTCCAGCAGCTCGCGGGCGCGCTTCTCGGCGTCGGCCTTCGACTGCTTCCGGACCTTGATCGGCCCCAGCGTCACGTTCTCCAGGATCGTCTTGTGCGCGAAGAGGTTGAAGCTCTGGAACACCATGCCGACGTCGGCGCGCAGCCGGGCCAGCTCCTTGCCCTCCTCGGGGAGGCGCTGGCCGTCGATGGTGATCTCACCGCCCTCGATCGACTCCAGGCGGTTGATCGTGCGGCACAGCGTCGACTTGCCCGACCCCGACGGGCCGATGACGACGACCACCTCACCGCGGTCGATCGACAGGTCGATGTCCTGCAGGACGTGGAGTTCGCCGTACCACTTGTTGACGCCGGACAGGCGGACGAGAGGCTCTCCGGTCGGACGTTCGGTCACAGCGGGTGACCTTAGGCGGCTGCCGGACGCCTGATGGTCGCCTCGGCATCACGAAGCTGTAACGACGCTGTGAGTTCCCGGAGCGGGTGTCGATCGGGTCACGACCGGCAGCCGACGGTGCCGCCCGGGCCGGTCTCTACGATGCGGTGGTGGACGGCAAGACCTACCTCGTGCGCACGTACGGCTGCCAGATGAACGTGCACGACTCCGAGCGGCTCTCCGGCCTGCTCGAGTCGGCCGGTTACACGGCGGCCCCCGAGGGCACCGACGCCGACGTCGTCGTGCTCAACACCTGCGCGGTCCGGGAGAACGCCGACAACCGCCTCTACGGCAACCTCGGCCACCTGCGCCCGGTCAAGGACGCCCACCCCGGCATGCAGATCGCCGTCGGTGGCTGCCTGGCGCAGAAGGACCGCGGCGAGATCGTCCGCCGCGCGCCCTGGGTCGACGTCGTGTTCGGCACCCACAACGTCGGCTCGCTGCCGGCGCTGCTGGAGCGGGCCCGGCACAACGAGGAGGCCCAGGTCGAGATCAAGGAGGCCCTGGAGGTCTTCCCCTCGACCCTGCCGGCCAAGCGGGACTCCGCGCACTCGGGCTGGGTGTCGATCAGCGTGGGCTGCAACAACACCTGCACGTTCTGCATCGTCCCGGCGCTGCGCGGCAAGGAGAAGGACCGCCGTCCCGGCGACGTCCTGGCCGAGGTGCAGGCGCTGGTCGACCAGGGCGTGCTCGAGGTGACCCTGCTGGGCCAGAACGTGAACGCCTACGGCGTGGAGTTCCGCGAGCGCGGCGCCTTCGCCGACCTGCTCCGTGCCGCCGGCCGGATCGAGGGCCTGGAGCGGATCCGGTTCACCAGCCCGCACCCGCGCGAGTTCACCGACGACGTCATCGACGCGATGGCCGAGACGCCGTCGGTCTGCCACCAGCTGCACATGCCCCTGCAGTCGGGCTCGGATGACGTGCTGCGCCGGATGCGCCGCGGGTACCGGCGCGACCGCTACCTCGGCATCATCGACCGGGTGCGGGCCGCGATGCCCGACGCGGCGATCACCACCGACATCATCGTGGGCTTCCCGGGCGAGACCGACGCCGACTTCGAGGACACCCTGGACGTCGTCCGGCAGGCGCGGTTCTCCAGCGCCTTCACCTTCCAGTACTCCAAGCGCCCGGGCACGCCGGCGGCCGACATGGCCGACCAGCTGCCCAAGGAGGTCGTGCAGGAGCGGTACCTGCGGCTGACCGCCCTGCAGGACGAGATCAGCTGGGCGGAGAACACCGCGCAGGTCGGCCGCCGGGTCGAGCTGCTGGTCGCCGCGGGGGAGGGCAGCAAGGACGCCGCCCGCGGCCGGCTGTCCGGACGGGCGCGCGACGGCCGGCTGGTGCACTTCACCACCGCGGACGGCGTGCGGCCCGGGGACGTGGTGGAGACGGTCGTGACCGCGGCGAAGCCGCACTTCCTGGTCGCGGACGGCGTCCTGCTGTCCCACCGCCGTACCCGCGCCGGCGACGCCACCGAGGCCGGCACCCGCCCGACGACGCCCGGCGTCATGCTCGGCCTGCCGCAGATCGGTGTCCCGGCCCCGCTGCCCGCAGTCCTCGCCTGCAGCTGACACCTGGGGCATTGGTACCAACACGTGCGTCCTGACGGCCAGGACGCAGGCATCGGTACCAATGCCTGCGGCGAGGGGCCCGTCATCCCGGGGGGATGACGGGCCGCTGGCTCACTTGCCGGGGTGCAGCAGGACCTTGGTCCAGCCGTCCTCGCGGTTGTCGAACTTGTCGTAGCCCTCGACGGCCTGGTCGAGACCCAGCTCGTGGGAGACGATGAAGCCCGGGGTCGCCCGGCCGGTGATGATCAGGTCCCGGAGCTCGCGGTTGTACCGCTTCACCGGCGCCTGGCCGGTGCCCATCGACTGGCCCTTGGTGAAGAACTGGCCGTAGGAGAAGGGGATCCGCCCCTCCTTGGCCAGGTCGGACGAGGCGCCCGG
This sequence comes from Modestobacter sp. L9-4, assembly GCF_019112525.1. Classification (NCBI taxonomy): domain Bacteria; kingdom Bacillati; phylum Actinomycetota; class Actinomycetes; order Geodermatophilales; family Geodermatophilaceae; genus Modestobacter; species Modestobacter sp. L9-4. The sequence continues at coordinate 982,815 of NZ_CP077800.1, read as the reverse complement.
GTCCGAGGGCATGTAGACGCCGACGACGCCGATGCCGCCGCGGGCCTTGACGACCTGCACCAGGTTGTCCAGCACCAGCTCGGGGTGCTCCTCGCCGGCGGAGTCGTGCGCCTGGTAGCCGACGGCCTCCACGCCACGGTCGACGCCGACGCCGTTGGTGGCGTCCATGATCTGCTCGACCGGGTCGCCGGCGCTGAAGTCGATCGGGGTGGCCCCGATCTGGGACGCCAGCGCCAGCCGGTCGGCGGCCTTGTCGACGACGAACACCTGCGAGGCGCCGCGCAGCATCGCGCTGTGGGCGGCCATCAGGCCGACGGGGCCGGCGCCGAAGACGGCGACCCGGTCACCGGGGACCTGGCCGGAGAGCTCCACGCCGTGCCAGCCGGTCGGGAAGACGTCCGACAGCATCGTGAAGTCGTTCTCGTGGTCGGTGCCCTCGGGGAGCGTCAGCAGGTTGAAGTCCGCCCACGGCACGCGCAGGAACTGGGCCTGGCCACCGTCGTAGGGACCCATGTTGGCGTAGCCGTAGGCCGCGCCGTCCATGCCCTCGGTGGGGTTGGCGCGCAGGCAGAACGACGACCAGCCCTCGAGGCAGTTGCGGCAGGAGCCGCAGCCGATGTTGAAGGGCACCGACACGCGGTCGCCGACCTTGATGCGGTCGACGCCGGGGCCGACCTCCTCGACGATGCCCATGTTCTCGTGGCCGAGGACCTTGCCCTCCTCGACGTTCGTGCGGCCCTCGTACATGTGCAGGTCCGACCCGCAGATGTTCGTGGTGGTGATCCGCACGACGACGTCGGTGGGTGCCTGGATCGTCGGGTCCGGGACGTCCTCGACGGCGACGTTCTTCGGGCCTCGGTAGACGACTGCCTTCATGGTGGTGCTCCTCGTCCTCGTCGGATGGTGACCGGGCCGTGGCGGGGGAGCGGGGCGCCCGCCCGATGGAGCCGGGCTGCACACCCGGTCGGCCGCCCGACGGCCCCGGTCCTCTTCGGCCTACCCGACTGGTTGTGCGCTACACCGATGTGGGCCGCCGGATGCGCCGTCTCGCACGTCACACCACCGGGGTGAGACGCAGCAGGGCCCGTCCGGACGACCGGACGGGCCCTGCTCGGCCTCCCACGGGGGAGGTCCTGCGTCAGCGGCGGGAGGACGCCTTCTGGGCCTCGGTCAGCCACTCGCGCCGGGTGGACAGCGCGGCCTCGGCCTCGGCGATCCGCTTGGCGTTGCCGGATGCCTGGGCCTTGGTCAGCTGCTCCTCGGCCTTGGTGACCGCCGCGCGCATCGACGTCAGCAGCGGGTTCTCCGGCTCGACCCGCGGACGCCCGGCCTCGGCCGCGCCGCGGACCTTCTCCTCGACCGCGCGCATCCGGTCCTCCAGGTCGCGCATGACGCCGCGGGGCACGTGCCCGATGGCGTCGTAGCGCTCCTGGATCTTGCGCAGGGCCTCCTGCGCGCCCCGGGCGTTCTTGCCGGGCTCGATCTTCTCGGCCTCGGCGAGGAGCTCCTCCTTGGCCTTCTGGTTGGCCACCTCGTCGCTGCTGCGCGCCTGGTCGTTGGCGGTGCGGGCGGCGAAGAACACGTCCTGCGCCCCGCGGAACTTCTTCCACAGGTCGTCGTCGGTGTCCCGGCCGACCCGCGGCACGGCTTTCCAGCGGTCCATCAGCGCGCGCATCGCGGCACTCGTCGGGCCCCACTCGGTGGAGGTCGACAGCTTCTCGGCCTCGGCGATGAGCTCGCTCTTGGCCGCGCGGGCCTCCGAGCGCTGGGTGTCCAGCTGGGCGAAGTGCGCGCCCCGGCGGCGGCCGAAGGCGTCCCGCGCGGCCGCGAAGCGCTGCCACAGCGCCTCGTCGGTCTTGCGGTCGATGCCCTTGATCGTCTTCCACTCCTCGACGATCGCCTTCAGGCGGTCGCCGGCGGCCTTCCACTGCGAGGAGTTCTCCGCGATGTCCTCGGCCTCGGCGGCCAGGGCCTCCTTGCGCTGCACCTGCACGACGCGCTGGGCGGCCTTCTCGGCCCGGTTCGCCGCGACCGCGGTGTCGGCCATGCTGACCATCGCCCGCGCGCGGGCCGACAGGCTGTCGAGGTCGCCGACGGCCTGCGCCAGCGGGATGGTGTCGGCCAGCTCCTGGGCCTTGGTGCGGATCTCGCCGGGGTTGCCGGTGTGCGCGGCCAGCCGCGCCTCCAGCAGGGTGACCTCGGTGGCCAGGTCGTCGAAGCGGCGGCCGTAGTGGGCCAGGCCCTCGGCGGGCGCGCCGGCCTGCCACGAGCCGACCGAGCGCTCGCCGCCGGCGGTCTTCACGTAGACGGTGCCGTCCTCGTCGACCCGGCCCCAGGCGGAGGGGTCCGAGGCCGGCATGGCCGGGACGACGCTCGGGACGTCGCTGGGGGCGCGGCCGCCGGACCGGGCAGGCGCGGGTGCGGCAGGGGTCTCGGCCGCGGGGGTCTCGACGGCGGTGGGGGTGGCGTCCTGGGGCTCGGCGTCGGGGGTGGCACCCAGCGGGCCCTCGTCGACGGGGGCGACCTCGGTGACGGCGACGTCCTCGGCGGCAGGCGCCGGGGCGTCGGTCTCCACGGGCACCGCGACGGGCGCCGACTGCTCGGCGACCGGCTCGGTCGTCCCGGGGGTCACCGTCTCAGGGGTCACCGCCTCGGCGGTCACCGCTGTGGGGTCGCCGTCCTCGGGGACGGCGGCGTCCGGCGTGGCACCCAGCGGCCCCTCGTCCACCGGGGCGACCTCGAGGACTGCTGTCTCGGGCTGCTCCTCGGGGGTGGTGGGCTGCTGCGTCCGGTCTCCGGTGTTCTCCGTGCTCGACACGCTGACGAGTCTCCCACGACTCATCCGCGACACTCCCTGGCGTGAGTCCTCCTCCGGTCACGGTCGCCTTCTGCCCGCAGCCGCCGCTGCTGCTGCCCGCCGTCTCCGGCCTGCCCGGTGCGGCCCTGACCGAGCTGCGCGCCGCGGCGACGGCCGCCGTGGCGACCCTGCTGGCCGCCGGCCCGGCCGTCGTCCTGGTCGTCGGCGAGGGTGCGGACGGGGTGCGCCTCGGGCCCGGCGACAGCGGGAGCCTGCGCGGTCTCGGCGTCGACCTGGACGTGCCCTTCGCCGGGCCGGCGGCGCCCGGCGGGCGTCCGGTGCCGCTGCCGCACCTGGTCGGCGCCTGGCTGTTGGACGCGGCCCGGCACACGGGGGCGCGGGTCGGCGTGGGACCGGGCGACCTGGCGGCGGCGCTGTCCGGGGCGCCGGGTCCGGTGGGCGTGCTGGCGATGGGCGACGGCTCGGCCCGGCGCACCGAGAAGGCCCCCGGCGCCCTCGACCCCGCCGCCGGACCGTTCGACGCCGCGGTCGCCGCCGCCCTGGCCGCCGGTGACCCGGCCGCGCTCGCCGCCCTCGACCCTGCCGAGGGGCAGCGGCTGCTGGCCGCCGGGGTGCCGGTGTGGCGGGCCGTCGGGACGGCGCTGGCCGGGCGCACCTCCCGCGCGCAGCTCAGCTACGACGCCGCACCGTTCGGCGTGGGCTACCTCGTGGCCACGTGGACCGCGCCGTGACCGGGCTGCCGCCCGTGGTCGCGGTCGTCGGGCCGACCGCCACCGGCAAGACCGCGCTTGCCGTGGCGCTGGCGCACCGGCTGGGCGGGGAGGTGGTCAACGCCGACTCGATGCAGCTCTACCGCGGCATGGACATCGGCACCGCCAAGCCCACCGCCGCCGAGACCGAGGGCGTGCCGCACCACCTGATGGACCTGTGGCACGTGCGGGAGCCGGCCTCGGTGGCCGAGTACCGGCAGCGGGCGCGCGCGGAGGTCGACCGGCTGCGTGCCGCCGGCGTCGTCCCGCTGCTGGTCGGCGGCTCGGGGCTCTACGTCCGCGCCGTCCTCGACGAGCTGGACTTCCCCGGCACCGACGCCGCCGTCCGCTCCCGGCTGGGCGAGGAGCTGGCGCTGGCGGGCCCCGCGGCGCTGCACGACCGGCTGGCCGCACTCGACCCGGCCGCGGCGACGGCGATCATGCCCAGCGACGGACGGCGGGTGGTGCGGGCGCTGGAGGTCATCGAGCTCACCGGGCAGCCGTTCTCCGCGCGGCTGCCCGAGCCGCGGGCGCACTACCCGGCGGTGACCGTCGGGCTGGACCGGGAGACCGCCGAGCTCGACGACCGGCTGGCGCGGCGGGTCGAGGCGATGTGGGCCGCCGGGTTCGTCGCCGAGGTCGAGCGGCTGGCCGCCGACGGGCTGCGCGAGGGCCCGACGGCGTCCCGGGCGCTGGGCTACGCGCAGGTGCTGCAGCAGTTCGACGGGCTGCTCACCCCCGCCGAGGCGGTCGAGCGCACGGTGGTCACCACCCGACGGTTCGTCCGCCGGCAGCGGTCCTGGTTCCGCCGGGACGCCGCCACCACCTGGTTCGACGCCGCCCGGCCCGACCTGGTCGACGCGGTGGAGGCGCTGGTCGGCGCCCGTACGATCGGGGCGTGATCGACAGCGACCCGCGGGTGCTCCTGGGCCACGGCACGGAGAACGACTTCGTCGTCCTGCCCGACCCCGACGGGACGGTGTGGCCGGAGGAGCGCCTGGACGCGGAGCTGGTGCGCCGGCTCTGCGACCGGCGGGCCGGGCTCGGCGGCGACGGCGTCCTGCGGGTGGTCCGCAGCGTGCACGTGCCCGACGCCCCCGCCGTCCTCGGTGCGGCGCTGGAGGACTGCGAGTGGTTCATGGACCACCGCAACGCCGACGGCTCGCACGCCGAGATGTGCGGCAACGGGATCCGGCTGTACCTGCACGTGCTGCTGGCCGAGGGGCTGCTGGACCGGGCGGCCGCCGAGGCCGGTGTGCTGGTCGGCACCCGCGGCGGCCCGCGCCGGGTGGGTGCGCGCCCCGACGGCGGCTACTGGGTGGACATGGGCCCCGCCGTCCCGCTCGGGCGCAGCGCGGCCCGGATCGCCGGCGTGGCGTACCCCGGGTCGGGGGTCTCGATGGGCAACCCGCACCTGGTCTGCCTCACCCACGTCGAGGTGGACACCCTCGACCTCACCGCGCTCCCCGGCGTCGACCCGGCGATGTTCCCGGACGGCGTCAACGTCGAGATGGTCAACATCCTGGCGGCGACCGACGCCCCCACCGGTGCCTCCGCGCACGTCCGGCTGCGGGTGTACGAGCGCGGCGTGGGGGAGACCCGGTCCTGCGGCACCGGCGCCTGCGCCGCCGCCTACGCCACCCTGCAGGCCGGCGGCCGGACCGCCGGGACGGTCTCGGTGGACGTCCCGGGCGGCCGGCTCGAGGTGGCGTTCGACGGGACGGCGACGGTGCTCTCCGGCCCCGCCGTCGTCGTGGCCACCGGCGTGCTCACCCGGGAGTGGCTCGCGGGCTGAGCTGCCCGGCTCAGGGCTGGGCGGCGCCGCCCTCGGCTGCGTCGTTGTCGCCGGGTGCGTCACCGTCGTCGCCGCGCGGGGTGCCGCGGCCGGTGTCCTGGTCCGCGCCGCCGAGCGGGTTGCGCGGCACCTCGAGGCCGACCGGGTCGCGGCCCGGGTCGTCGAGCTCGCCGTCGGAGTTGGTCGTGGGCTGGGTCATCGTCGTCCTCCGGTGTGCTGGATGCGTCCAGCGCGACCTACCCGGCGCTGCCGGACCCAACCGGCGCGGCCGTGACGTCCAGCTCCCGCGGCAGGTCGCGCATGGTCACCAGCGGGCTGAACAGCACCGGCAGGCAGGCCAGGAAGCCGCCCGCGGTGGCGATCCAGAGTGCGGGCAGGACGCCGAGCCACTCGCCGAGGACGCCACCGAGCAGCCCGCCCAGCGGCATCCCGCCGAAGACGATGAAGCGCACCGAGGCGTTCATCCGGCCCAGCAGCCCGGGCGGGCACAGCCGCTGCCGGAAGCTGACCTGGGTGACGTTGTAGACGACGGCGGACCAGCTGAGCACGAACCAGCCGGTCGTCAGCAGCACCGCCGGGGCACCCGCGGCGGCCAGCGGCACGAACGCCCCGGCCGCGGCGAACGTGACGGCCGACAGCGGGATCGACCTGCCCTCACCGACCAGGCGGGCGACGCGGGCGGCGGTGGCCGCGCCCAGCAGGCCGCCGACCGCGCCGAGGGAGAAGACCAGCCCGAGGGTCGCCTCCGACAGGCCCAGGGTGCGGATCACGTAGAGCACGAGCAGGGCGTTGGTCATCGCGCCGAACAGGTTGCCCGTGCCGGTGCAGGCCACGATGCGGCGCAGCAGCGGGTGCCGGACGACGAAGGACAGCCCCTCGCCGATCTCGGTGCGCAGCGGGCGCCGGGCCGCCCGGTCGGGCACCGCGTCGGGCGTGCGGATGCGGCCGATGAGGAGCGCCGAGAGCAGGAAGGAGACCGCGTCCACCGCGACCAGCAGGGGCGCGCCGAGCACCCGCAGCAGCACGCCGGTCACGCCCGGGCCGGCGACGTGCGCCACCGCCCGGCTGGCCTCGAGCTTGCCGTTGCCGTCGACCAGCTGGTCGGGGTCGACCAGCGCGGGCAGGTAGCTCTGGTAGGCCACGTCGAAGAACACCGTCGCGGTGCCGGTGACCGCCGCGACGACGAACAGCTGGCCCAGGCTCAGCAGGTCGGCCAGGTACGCCACCGGGAGCGTGGCGAGCACGACCGCGCGCACGAGGTCGGCGGTCACCAGCACCCGCTTCCTCCGCCACCGGTCCACCCAGGCGCCGGCCGGCAGCCCGACGAGCAGGAAGGCGGCGGTCTCCAGGGCGGTGAGCACGCCCATCTGCAGCGGGGTGGCGTCCAGCAGGGTCACCGCGATGACCGGCAGGGCCAGCATCGTCACCTGGGTGCCGACCTGGCTCACGGTCTCGGCGGCCCAGAGCTGACGGAAGTCGCGGTGCCGCAGCAGGCTCCGGTCGGTGGTCACGGGCGCAGCCTGGTGGCAGTGATTGGGGAGTGTCAATCGCTTTGCGGCGCGTCGTCCTAGGCTGGCGGGGTGAGCGGACCCGCGGGTGAGGAGCGGCGGCCGGCCACCGACGCCGAGGCGCGCGCGCTGGCCTCCGCCGTCCGGCTGCGGATCCTGCGGCTGTGCCGCGACACCGCGCTCACCAACAAGGAGCTCGCCGCCCGGCTCGGCCGCAACCCGGCCACCGTGCTGCACCACGTGCGCACCCTGCGCGAGACCGGGTTCCTGGCCGCCGAGCCCGAGCGCCGCGGCCCCCGCGGGGCCCGCGAGGTGCCCTACCGGGCGACCGGCAAGAGCTGGCACATGGACAACGCCGGTGGGCCGGGGCCCAGGAAGGACCCTGCGCTCGGCGCCTTCCTGGAGGAGGTGGCCGAGGTGGGGGAGCAGCGCCTGGAGAGCACCCGGCTGGCGCTCCGGCTGACCCCGGCGCAGAAGGCCGAGCTGGAGGACCGGGTGCAGGAGCTGCTCGACGAGTTCGTCGCCCGGCCGGCGGACCCCGAGGGGCAGAAGTGGTCGCTCTACCTCGGGATGCACCCGGAGCTCTGAGGTGTTGTAACGGACAAGATGACGACAACTCACTCGCCCCGCTCGCAGGGGCATGCCACGCTGGAGACGATGACGACACCGCAGAACCGCGCGATCCTCGCCGACGCCGAGGACCGGGCCGACAAGGCCGGCCGGTCGCGCGACACGACCACCCCTTCTCAGTGGGACCTGCCGGGCGAGACGCCGGGGTCCTACGCGCTCGAGGAGCGCAGCGCGCTCCGCCGCGTGGCGGGGCTGTCCACCGAGCTCACCGACGTCACCGAGGTCGAGTACCGGCAGCTGCGCCTCGAGCGCGTCGTGCTGGTCGGCGTCTGGACCGAGGGGACGGCCGTCGACGCCCAGCGCTCGCTGGCCGAGCTCGCCGCCCTCGCCGAGACGGCCGGTTCCGAGGTCCTCGAGGCCCTCGTGCAGCGCCGCGACAAGCCCGACGCGGGCACCTACGTCGGCTCGGGCAAGGCCAACGAGATCCGCGACATCGTCGCCTCCACCGGCGCGGACACCGTGATCTGCGACGGCGAGCTGACCCCCGGCCAGCTCAACCAGCTGGAGAAGATCCTCAAGGTCAAGGTGGTCGACCGGACCGCGCTGATCCTGGACATCTTCGCCCAGCACGCCACCAGCCGGGAGGGCAAGGCCCAGGTCGAGCTGGCGCAGATGCAGTACATGCTGCCGCGCCTGCGTGGCTGGGGTGAGTCGCTGAGCCGGCAGGCCGGTGGTCGTGTCGCCGGCGGTGGCGGCATCGGCACCCGTGGCCCGGGTGAGACCAAGATCGAGACCGACCGTCGCCGCATCCGGTCCCGGGTCAGCAAGCTCCGCAAGGAGATCGCCGGCATGTCGACCGCCCGGACGACGCAGCGCAACTCCCGCGACCGCAACGCGACGCCGAGCGTGGCGATCGCCGGCTACACCAACGCCGGCAAGTCCAGCCTGCTCAACCAGCTCACCGACGCCGGTGTGCTGGTGCAGGACGCGCTCTTCGCCACCCTGGACCCCACGGTCCGGCGCGCGGAGACCGTCGACGGCCGGGAGTACACGCTCACCGACACCGTCGGCTTCGTGCGGCACCTGCCGCACCAGCTGATCGACGCCTTCCGGTCGACGCTGGAGGAGGTCGCGGCCAGCGACCTGCTGCTGCACATCGTCGACGGGTCCGACGCCGACCCGCTGGGCCAGATCAACGCCGTGCACACGGTGCTGGCCGACATCGACGCCTCCTCGGTCCCCGAGCTGATCGTGGTCAACAAGGTCGACGCGATGAGCGAGGAGGACGTCCTCCTGCTCCGCCAGGCGCTGCCCGGCGCGGTCTGGGTCTCCGCCCGCACCGGTGAGGGCCTGGAGGCGCTGCGCGACGTGATCGCCGCGCGGCTGCCGCACCCCGCCGTGCACGTCGAGGTGCTCGTGCCCTACGACCGCGGTGACCTGGTCGCCAAGGTGCACCGGGACGGCGAGGTGCTCGAGGAGGTCCACGAGGCCGAGGGCACCCGGCTGGTGGCGCAGGTCGACGCGGGGCTGGCCGCCCTGCTGGAGCCCTACCCCGCACCGGCCCTCGAGGTCTGAGCGAGGACCCCGCCACCACCGCCCGGTGGGTGCGGCGGGGTCAGCAGCAGGGCCGTGCCGCACCGCGGCGCGGCCCTGCTGCGTTCCCGGGACGCGCGGTCGGGGCCGGTACGGTGACGCGGTGGCCAGCAGCGGAGCGTCGCGACCGCTGACCCGGCCCGAGGACGCCGCCGCGCCGGTGACCGGCACCGGCCGCCCGCCGTGGTGGCTGCTCGCCGTCGCCGCCGTCGTCCTGGTGGCCGTGACGGTCGACCTGCTGACCGGTGGGGTGCTGGAGGCGCTGGACCTGCGGGTGTCCGGCGTCGTCGACGGCTGGGACCTGCGCCACTCCGCCCTCTACTGGCCGGTGTGGGTGTTCACCCAGGCCGGTGGCCGCGGCACCGTCCTCATCGTGCTGGCCGGGCTCGTCGCCTGGACCGCCGTCCGGCGGCGCACGTACGTACCGGCGCTGCGGATCCTGGCCGCGCTGGTGCTGCTCACCGCCGTCGTCTACGCGTTCAAGTGGGGCACCGGCCGCACCGCCCCGGAGTACCCCGGCTCGTACTTCCACCGCGGGGGCGGCAGCTACCCGTCGGGTCACGTCACCAACGCGGTCCTCATGTGGGGCGTGGCGCGCTGGCAGGCCGTGGAGTTCGGGCTGCCGGCGTGGGTGCAGCGGGCCGCCCGGCTGCTCGCCGTCGCGGGACCCTTCGTCAGCGGCATCGCGATGGTCGCGCTCAACTTCCACTGGGTCAGCGACGTGCTGGCCGGGCTGGCCGTCGGCGTGCTGCTGTTGGGCGTGGTTCATGCGCTCGACACGCTGCCGGTGTCACGCTGGGCCCGTGCTCGAGCGGGCCGACAGCCGTCGTGACCGCGCCCGCCGCCGCACCCGGGTGGCCGGCGCGGCGCTGACCGCACCCCTGGGCCTGCTGGTCGTGCTGCCGGTGTCCCCGGCCGTCGCGGCCGAGGCGTACGGCGCCCCCACCACGCGGTGCGAGATCACCGACCCGCGGCTGCCCGAGCTCTCCGGGCTGGTGGGCGTGGGCGACGGCATGCTGGCGATGAACGACGGTGGCGACCGGGTGGAGGTCTACGCGCTCGACGGCGCGTGCACGGTCGGCGAGGTGCGCACCGCCGACGTCGACCCCTACGACCCCGAGGACCTCGCCGTGGGCGCCGACGGCACGGTCTGGCTGGCCGACACCGGGGACAACGAGCAGAAGCGGGAGACCGTCGCGCTCATCGGGCTGCGCACCGACGGCAGCAGCACGCTGACCCGGCTGACCTACCCCGACGGTGCGCACGACGCCGAGGCCCTCCTGCTGGCCCCGGACGGGACGCCGTACCTGGTGACCAAGGAGGTGCTCGGCGCCAGCTCGGTCTACCGGCCCGACGCCCCCCTGGCCGACGGTGCGACGGTGCCGATGACCCGGGTGCTCGGCATGGGCTTCACCCTCACCGGCACGCCCGGGGGGCCGGTCGGACGGGCGGGCCAGCTGCTGGTCACCGGGGGAGCGGTCTCCGCCGACGGGCAGCGCATCGCCCTGCGCACCTACACCGACGCCTACGTGTGGCCGCTGACCGGTTCGGACGTCACCGGGGCGCTCAGCGGGTCGCCGGTGCGGGTGCCGCTGCCGGACTCCCCGCAGGGCGAGGCGATCGCGTTCGCCGGTGACGAGCGGAGCCTCCTGGTCAGCAGCGAGAGCCTGCCGGCGGCGGTGACCCTGGTGCCGGTCGCCGGCGACCTCGCGCCCGCGCCGCCCGCAGCCGGGGACGACGGTGCTGCCGCCGCGGCGCCAGCCGAGGCCGCCGACCCGTCCCGTCCGGTCGGTCCGGTCACGGCCGGGCTGATCGCCGCCGGCGTGGCGACGGGGCTCATCTGGATCGGCGGCCGGTTCCGCCGTCGCCAGGCCTGACGAAGGCCCCCTCGCCTGCGAGGGGGCCCTGGTGGTGCCGCTGTGGCCCACCGCTGCCCGAGGGGCAGCGGTGGGCCGACTGGTCAGACCCGGCGCAGCACGGTGACGACGCGGCCGAGCACCGTCGCGTCGTCGCCGGGGATGGGCTCGTACGCCGGGTTGTGCGGCATCAGCCAGACGTGGCCGTCGCGGCGCTTGTAGGTCTTCACCGTCGCCTCGCCGTCGATCATCGCGGCGACGATCTCGCCGTTCTCCGCGGTGGGCTGCTGACGGACGACGACCCAGTCGCCGTCGCAGATGGCCGCCTCGACCATCGAGTCACCGGCGACCTTGAGCATGAAGAGCGTGCCCTCGCCGACCAGCTCGCGGGGCAGCGGGAACACGTCCTCCACCGCCTGCTCGGCCAGCACCGGGCCACCGGCGGCGATCCGCCCGACGAGCGGGACGTACGTGGGCCGCGGGTTGCTCGTCTCGTCGGCAGCAGCAGCGGTGGCCTGCGTCTCGGCGGGCGACTCGGCCATGACGGTGGTCTCACCGGGCATCCGCACGTCCAGGGCGCGCGGCCGGTTCGGGTCGCGGCGCAGCCAGCCCTTCCGCTGCAGCACCGAGAGCTGGTGGGCCACCGAGGAGGCCGAGGACAGCCCGACGGCTTCGCCGATCTCGCGGACCGAGGGCGGGTAGCCGCGGCGGTCGATGGAGTCGCGGATGACCTCGAGCACCCGGCGCTGACGCTGGGTCAGGCCGTCGCCGGCCTCCCCGCGGTCGGGGAACTCGCGGACCGCGGCCACCGCCCCGGTCCCGGTGGTGGCGTCGGCGGCCTGGGCCGTCGCGCGGGTGCGTCGCGAGGGGCTCGTGCCGCCTGCCGTGGGGCCGTCGGCCGCCATGTGTCCTCCTCGTCCGGCTGCCGGGGCAGCGGTACCCAGTGGCCCACCCGGCGCCTGGGGCCGGGAGAGCTGTCCGGTCAGCGATCTCGGTGTCACGGTAGCGGGTTACACCGGTGTTGTTCAAACACCTGTTCGAAGATGTCGCGCGTCAGGGGTGGGACTTGTCGGAGGGATGCGGTAGACATCGCACAGACGTTCGATTCGAACAGGCGTTCGAGGCGACCACCTCCCGGTGGCCGGCCTCGGGGGGACCGCCCGCTCGCGCCGGACGCCCGACGACGTCCCACCGCCAGACCTCCAGGAGCACCCCGATGGTCAGCCCGCAGCAGCTCGACGCCCCCGTCCCCGTGTCCGCCGCCTCCGTGTCCTCCGCCCCCGGGGCACCCGTACCGGCGCCCACGCCGCCGTCGCCGTGGCGGCCCGTGGCCGCAGCCCGCCGGGTCGCCGCCCGTGTCCCGGCGGCGACCGGCCGTGGGCCGCAGCCGGCCGCGCCCGCCACCGCCCGGCGCGACGCGGCCCGCCCGGGGGCCCGCCCGGCGCGGCTCGACGGGCTCCCGGCCGGGCGGGCCGTCCGTGGCGGTTGCGCCACCGAGCCCCGCCCCGCGGCGGGACGGGAGCGGTCGGGGGTCCGCCGGCCGCCGCCGCCGCTGCGGCTCACCGCGCGCGGTCAGCGGGTGGTCGCCGGGCTGTCGATCGCGATCGGGCTGTCCCTCGCCGCGGCCACGGTCGTGCACGTCGAGATGAACCGGGAGAGCGGCCTGCAGCTGGCCGGTTCCGACACGTTCGTCGTCCGGTCGGGGGACTCCCTGTGGTCCATCGCCCGCGCCGTCGCGCCCGAGGAGGACCCGCGCGCGGTGATCGACGCGATCGTCGCCCTCAACGGCCTCGACAGCGTCGACCTCCTGCCCGGCGCCGAGCTCCAGCTGCCCTGACCGGCGCTGCGCCCGGCGTGTCCGGGGAAAGTGCCTGGTACGGGCGGGGCGGGTGCGTCTCAGGAAGACGCGCCGGGGCCCAGGGGTTGTACCTGTAGTGGTGCGGGGCTAACCTCACCCCAACATCTTGTGTGACAGAGATGTAGTTCCTCTCCACAGGCGCGTCCCCAGGTCAGCCCCAGGACATCCACCGGATGTCCCCCGGCCGGTCCACAGGGCGCGTCACCACGGTCGCTCCGGCGGCCCGCCGATCGAGGAGGTGCCCCGGTGCGCTGCCCCTTCTGCCACAGCCCCGACAGCCGGGTCGTCGACTCGCGGGAGACCGACGAGGGCGCCAGCACGCGCCGCCGCCGGTCCTGCCCGGTGTGCGGGCGGCGCTTCACCACGGTGGAGGAGCCGGTGCTCGCCGTCGTCAAGCGCAGCGGCGTCAGCGAGCCCTTCGACCGCAACAAGGTCATCGCCGGTGTGCGCCGGGCCTGCCAGGGGCGCCCGGTCGACGAGGGCCAGCTGGCCGTCCTGGCCGCCAAGGTCGAGGACGCCGTGCGGGCCACCGGTTCCGCCGAGGTGCCCAGCAACGAGGTCGGCCTCGCCATCCTCGGCCCGCTCCGCTACCTCGACGAGGTCGCCTACCTCCGGTTCGCCAGCGTCTACCGGTCCTTCTCCTCGGCCGCGGACTTCGAGAAGGAGATCGCCGAGCTCAAGCGGCTCCGGCCCGACGTCGCCGACAACGGCCCGCCCGCCGGCCCCGACGGCGCAGCCGCCGGGGCGCCGACCGGCTGACCCGCCCGACCAGCTGCCCGACCTGCCCGACCACCCGGTCGCGGCGCTCCCGCCCCGCGGGACACCCACACCACCGGCTCCCGGCAACCGCCGGACCTGCAGCCATCCAGTTCAGCACGCCTCACCAGGGGAGCACGCTTTGACCGAGACAGCCGACCGCCTCTCTCCCAGCCGGAACCGCCGCACCGCGGGCAAGACCCCCACCCGGGGGAAGGGCCTGAAGGTCAAGCGGGTCTTCACCACCGCTGGGGTGCACCCCTACGACGAGGTCGTGTGGGAGCGCCGCGACGTCGTCATGACCAACTGGCGGGACGGCTCGATCAACTTCGAGCAGCGCGGGGTCGAGTTCCCCTCCGAGTGGAGCATCAACGCCACCAACATCGTCACCACGAAGTACTTCCGTGGCGCCGTCGGCAGCCCGCAGCGCGAGACCAGCCTGCGCCAGCTCATCGACCGGGTCGTGCTGACCTACGGTGCGGCCGGCCGCGAGCACGGGTACTTCGCCACCGACGAGGACGCCGAGGTCTTCGAGCACGAGCTGACCTGGATGCTCATGCACCAGGTGTTCAGCTTCAACTCCCCGGTCTGGTTCAACGTCGGCACCGCCTCGCCGCAGCAGGTCAGCGCCTGCTTCATCCTGGCCGTCGACGACACGATGGACTCGATCCTCAACTGGTACCGCGAGGAGGGCCTGATCTTCAAGGGCGGCTCCGGTGCCGGCCTGAACCTCTCCCGCATCCGCTCCTCCAAGGAGCTGCTGTCCTCCGGTGGCACCGCGTCGGGCCCGGTCTCCTTCATGCGCGGCGCCGACGCCTCCGCCGGCACCATCAAGTCCGGTGGCGCCACCCGCCGCGCGGCGAAGATGGTCGTCCTCGACATCGACCACCCCGACATCGAGGAGTTCATCGAGACCAAGGCGCGCGAGGAGGACAAGATCCGCGCGCTGCGGGACGCCGGGTACGACATGGACCTCGGCGGCAAGGACATCACCAGCGTCCAGTACCAGAACGCCAACAACTCCGTCCGCGTCAACGACGAGTTCATGCGCGCGGTCGAGAGCGGCTCGGAGTTCGGGCTGCGGGCCCGCGAGGACAACCGGGTCATCGAGACCGTCGACGCCCGCGAGCTGTTCGGCAAGGTCACTCAGGCCGCCTGGGAGTGCGCCGACCCGGGCATCCAGTACGACGACACGATCAACGACTGGCACACCAACCCCGAGACGGGGCGGATCAACGCCTCGAACCCGTGCTCGGAGTACATGAGCCTGGACAACAGCTCGTGCAACCTGGCGTCGCTGAACCTCATGAAGTTCCTCAAGGACGACGGCACCTTCGACTCCAAGAACTTCGTGAAGTCCGTCGAGCTGATCATCACCGCGATGGACATCTCGATCTGCTTCGCCGACTTCCCGACCGCCCCGATCGGTGAGACCACGCGGGCCTACCGCCAGCTGGGCATCGGCTACGCCAACCTCGGCGCGATGCTGATGGCCACCGGCCACGCCTACGACTCCCGCGGTGGCCAGTCGCTCGCCGCAGCGATCACGTCGCTGATGACCGGCACCGCCTACCGCCGCTCGGCCGAGCTGGCCGGCATCGTCGGCGCCTACGACGGCTTCGCCCGCAACGCCGACGCCCACACCCGGGTCATGCGCAAGCACGCCGCGGCCAACGACGCGATCCGCCCGGTCGGCGCCGACGACGCCGACGTGCTCAAGGTCGCCACGACCCAGTGGCAGGAGGGCCTGGCCATCGGCGCGGAGAACGGCTGGCGCAACGCGCAGGCCTCCGTGCTGGCCCCCACCGGCACCATCGGCTTCATGATGGACTGCGACACGACCGGCATCGAGCCGGACTTCTCGCTGGTCAAGTTCAAGAAGCTGGTCGGCGGCGGCTCCATGCAGATCGTCAACCAGACGGTGCCGCGGGCGCTGACGAGCCTGGGCTACCAGGACGAGCAGGTCGAGGCGATCGTCGAGTACATCGCCGAGCACGGCCACGTCGTCGACGCCCCGAGCCTGCGCCCGGAGCACTACGCGGTCTTCGACTGCGCGATGGGCGAGCGCGCCATCTCCCCGATGGGCCACGTCCGCATGATGGCCGCGGTCCAGCCGTTCATCTCCGGCGCGATCAGCAAGACGGTCAACATGCCCGAGTCGGCCACGGTCGAAGAGGTCGCCGACATCTACTTCCAGGGCTGGAAGATGGGCATCAAGGCCCTCGCCATCTACCGCGACAACTGCAAGGTCGGCCAGCCGCTGTCCGGTGGCAAGGGCAAGAACGACGGCACCAAGGACGAGGTCGCCGTGGCCGAGGTCGCCCCGGCGGCCACCGCCCTGGCCCACCCGGTGCGCAAGCGCCTGCCGAAGAAGCGCACCAGCGTCACCACGTCCTTCAGCGTCGCCGGCGCCGAGGGCTACATGACCGCCGGCATGTACGAGGACGGCAGCCTCGGTGAGGTCTTCCTCAAGCTGGGCAAGCAGGGCTCGACCCTGGCCGGCGTGATGGACGCCTTCTCGATCGGGATCTCCCTGGCCCTGCAGCACGGGGTGCCGCTGGAGACCTACATCCAGAAGTTCACCAACATGCGCTTCGAGCCCGCCGGCATGACCGACGACCCGGACATCCGGATCGCCCAGTCGGTCATGGACTACATCTTCCGTCGCCTGGCGCTGGACCACCTGCCCGCCGAGACCCGCGCCGGGCTGGGGATCTTCTCCGCCGAGGAGCGGGCCGAGCAGGTCGCCGGCTCCTACGGCACCTCGGCCTCGACCCCCGAGGTCAGCGAGGACGACGTCGACCTGGAGGCCCTGCGGGGTTCCGCGCCGACCGAGACCCACGCCGAGGCCCCGGCCAAGGCCGAGGCACCGGTGGTGAAGGAGTCCCCCAAGAAGGCGATCAAGGAGGCCCACTCCTCCGCCGAGCTGCTCGAGCTGGTCACCGGCACCGCCACCGACGCGCCGCTGTGCATGACCTGCGGCACGAAGATGCGCCCCGCCGGCAGCTGCTACGTCTGCGAGGGCTGCGGCTCCACCAGCGGCTGCAGCTGACGTCGTCCGCCCCGGGCGTCCGCTGAGCCCGCGCCGGTCCCCTGACCTCGGACCGGCGCGGGCGGCGGCCCGGGTCACGACCGCCTGACCTCCGGCCCGGCGCCCTGTTCCCCCAGGGCCCCGGGCCGGAGGTCTGTCCGGACCCCCTCGGCCGGCGCCCCACCCGGCCCGGGCAGCCGACGGACCGCCGATCCCGGTGAGGACCCCACCGGCAGCGGTGCCGGAGGTCCGGCCTCGCGCCCAGTGGTCTGGACGACCCGTCTGTGGCCCGTGCAGCTGTCCGCCCACGCGAGGACCCCGCCCGGCGCACCCCGGGACGGGGGAGTCCGGCCTACGGTGGCGCGATGAGCCGGACGCCGGCCGACGGGCCGTTCTTCCACGGGACCAGGGCCGACCTCCGGGTCGGTGACCTCCTGACGCCCGGCTTCCGGTCCAACTACCGCCCCGACGTCGTGATGAACCACGTCTACTTCACCGCGCTCCGGGACGGCGCCGGCCTCGCGGCGGAACTGGCCGTGGAGCTCGCCGGTGGCGGCGACCCGCGCGTCTACGAGGTCGAGCCGACCGGGCCGTTCGAGGACGACCCGAACGTGACCGACAAGAAGTTCCCCGGCAACCCCACCCGGTCCTACCGCAGCAGCGCACCGCTGCGGGTCGTCGGGGAGGTCACCGACTGGACCAGGCTGACCCCGGGGGCGCTGCAGCTGTGGCGGGACCGCCTGTCCGCGCTCCGCTCCGGCGAGATCATCAACTGAGGCACCGCCCTCCCCACGCCGGGACCACCCGGTGACGTGAGGGCGACGGTCAGCCGGTGACGGTGGCGTCGGCGAACACCAGCGGTGCCCAGCGTGAGTGCGCGGTGCGGCCGAAGCCGGGGTCGACGCCGATCAGCAGCTCGCCGGCCACGCTGACCGCGACGTGCCGGTCGTCCCGCTGCAGCTGGATCCGGTCGCGCAGCTCGGGCGCGCGCAGCACCGGCTCGCCGCGCTCGTGGCCGACCACGCTGGAGTGGCCGTGCACCTGGGTGAAGGGCATCCGCACGCCCAGCACCTCGTCGGCGACCCAGGACGCGGCGAGCTCGGCGCCGGCCTCGGCCCACATCGGGCCGGCCGTGAGGTCGGGCGGGCCGCCGCCGAGCATCGCGCCGGCCCGCCACAGCACCGCCGGGTGGGTCCCGCGCAGCCCGTTCAGCGCGGCGGCGGCGTCGTCGGCGGTCCGGGGGCGGCCGAGGCAGCGGTGCAACCCCGACGTCAGCCCGGCGTGGCTGACCAGCACCTGCTCCCCGTCGCCGAGGGTGACCGCCGCGGCGACCCGCATCGCGCCGGTCGCCCACCAGCGGCGCATCGTCTCCTGCGCCCCGGCGGGGACCGTCTCCGGCCAGTCGAAGGCGGGCACGTCCACGTACTGGCCCTCGTGGTTGCCGGCCAGCTGGTGCCACTGCCCGGGCTGGTCGGCCAGCAGCCGGTCGACCAGTGCCACCACACCGGCGGAGTCCGGGCCGCGGTGGACGAGGTCGCCGACCTGCACGACCTGCAGGTCGGCCGGCAGGCGGAGCGTGCCCGGGTCGGCACCCAGCCGCCGCAGCGCCCGGCTCAGCTGCGCGAGGTGCCCGCCGATGTCACCGATGACCGCCACTCGTCCCACGGCGTCCATCGTGCCCGCGGCGCACCGGGCGGCTGTCCGGCGGGCCGGGACGGCGGCCGGACGAGGGCACCTGCTGTTCGCCTAGCGGGCTGCCCCCGGCAACATTGGTGACACACAGCGTGCGTAGGGTCACGCGCCGTGACTTCCGCTGACTCTCCTGTCCATCCGTGCTGAGCGCCACCCCCTCACGCCGGCGGCCCTCCCGGAGCCTCCCGCGGCTCGCCGGAGCGCTCGCCGCGGCCACCGCGCTGGGCGCTGTCCCGCTCGTGCTGGCCGCGCCCGCCGCGCAGGCCGCCCCCGGCGACCCGTCGGTCGTCGCCGTCGGCAGCGGCTCCTACGCCGCCGCGCCCCCGGCCTCCCTGGACGCCGGCCACACGCCGACCGTGTCGGCCACCGTCGACCAGCAGCTGTTCATCGACTCCAGCCAGGACGGCGAGCCGGTCCCGACCAACGCCTGGTGGACCGACCTCGTCGTGAGCCGGTACTCCGGTGACCTGTGGGCCGACCCGCTGGTCGTCTCCAACAGCCAGACCGGCACGAAGGTCACCTACCCGACGCAGTGGAACGCCGACGGCACCGCGATGAAGCTCGAGCAGCCGCTCGTCGTCGGCGGCACCGTCACCCCGCAGCCGGCCCCCGGCGACGTCGTCCTCGCCGACTTCGACTCCGCGACCGGCGCGCGCGGCTGGACCACCACCGGCGACGCCTTCGGCACGCTGCCCTCGCCCGGCACCAGCCGGGGCCAGAGCGCGGTCGCGGGCTTCCTCGGCACCGGCCTGGCCAACTCCTTCACCGACGCCCGCGGCGACGGCGCCACCGGCACGCTCACCTCGCCTGCCTTCACCGTGGACCACGCGTTCGCCGGCCTCATGGTGGGCGGTGGCAACCACCCGGGCACGGAGGAGGTGCAGCTCGTCGTCGACGGCCGGGTCGTGCAGTCGGCCACGGGCCAGGACTCCGAGACGCTGCGCTGGGTGACCTGGGACCTGTCGGCGTACACCGGCCGGCAGGCGCAGGTCCGGGTGGTCGACACCCTGGGTGCCGGGTGGGCGCACGTGCTGCTGGACCAGGTCGTGCTCACCGACCAGGCCACGGGCCTGGACACCCGTTTCGACCCCGCGTTCCGGGCCGACAGCGCCAAGGCGCTGCGCTGGGGCGACCAGAACGTCAGCTGGCGGATGACCCAGACCGGCGGTAGCCAGCACGTCGACGTGACCGCCTCGCGCGGCATGCCCTACACGTGGTTCGAGTACACCGACATGGCCCCGCGGCTCACCCTCGCCCCGGGTGCGGTGGTCACCACCTCGACCGGGACGCCGATCACCTTCCCGGTCACTACCGACCGGTTCGCCGTCACGCAGGGCGGCCGCACCTACGGCGTCCACGTGCCCGTGGGCACCACCTTCTCCCGCGCCGGCGACGTCCTCACCGCCGAGACCCCCGTCGCCCACCTCGTCGTCAGCGCCGTCCCGGCCACCGGTGCGACGCTCGACGACCTGCACCGGACCGCCTTCGCCGTCCCGCGCGACGTCTCGATGGACTCGGTCTACGACCAGGCCGCCGGCACGGTCACCGAGACCTGGACGACGCAGGCCGATGCCCTCGAGGGCACCAGCACCGCCACCGTGCAGGGCTGGCTGCCGCACCACTACGTGGAGACGACGACCGACCTGCAGTTCGCCGCGTTCGGCTACGCCACCCCGCGCGGGCCGATGAAGACGACCGTCGGCGACCGGCCGTGGACGGTGACCTACCCGTTCAGCGGCATCAGCCCGCTGGCCGCGCTGCCGACCGCACCGGAGTACGACCCGGCGCGGATGAAGCGCTACGTCGACGAGTACGCCGAGCGCACCACCTACGGCGGCGACACCTACTGGGGCGGCAAGGACCTGCAGCAGTACGCCGAGTACATGCTCATCGCCCAGCAGATCGGCGACACCGAGGCCTTCACGAAGCTGCAGTCGACGCTGCGCACCGCGCTGACCGACTGGTACACGTACACGCCGGGGGAGAAGGAGCACTACTTCGCCCGGTACGACACCTGGAAGGCGCTCATCGGCTTCGGTGACTCCTACGGCTCGTACCAGTTCACCGACAACCACTTCCACTACGGCTACTTCACCCTGGCCACCGCGCTGCTCGGGCTGACCGACCCGACGTTCACCGACCAGTACGGCGACATGGCGACCCTGGTGGCCAAGCAGTACGCCAACTGGGACCGCGACGACGACGACTTCCCCTACCAGCGCACCTTCGACACCTTCGAGGGCCACTCCTACGCCGGCGGCTTCAGCTCACCCGGCGGCAACAACCAGGAGTCCAGCTCCGAGGCGGTCCAGTCGTGGGCCGGGCTCTACCTGCTGGGCAGCGTGCTCGGCAACGCCGACATGCAGGCCGAGGGGGCGATGGGCTACGTCACCGAGCGCGCCTCGGTGCGGCAGTACTGGCTCGACGCCGTCGGCAGCCCCGCCGCCAGCCACCCGCAGGGGCCCTCGACCTACCCGGCGGCCTTCACCCACACCACCGCCGGCATCGTCTTCGACAGCGGCCCGACCTTCGCCAACTACTTCTCCGGCGACCCGGCCTGGACCTACGGCATCCAGTGGATGCCGACCGCCCCGTGGTTCAACTACCTCGGTTGGGACCCCGCGTTCTCCCGCTCGCGGCTGACCGACCTGTTCGCGCTGCGTCCGGCCGCGCTCGCCGCCGGGGTGCCCGGCGACGTCGCCGGCAAGCTCCAGGCGGCGGCCAAGAGCTGGTACGGCGTCGGCACCTACGGCGACACGAAGATCACCCTCGACCGCAACGCCGCGATCGGGAGCCTGCAGGACGCCGTCCGGACGGCGTACCTGCACAACCCGGCATATGTGACGGCGATGACGCCGGACAACCCGCTGGTCGTCGACGGTCGGCTGCTGGTGACGGTGGCCGCCGACGGCACGCTTGCCTTCCCGGCCGACGTGTGGACGCCGGCCGCGCTGCCCGCCGCCCTGACCCCGATCGCCCCGCCGGCGGACAAGCCGGACGCCGACCCGCGGACGTGGGGGCCGGCCTGGCCGGTCTTCCAGCGGCTGTCGACCGGCTACGTGGCCGACCCCGCGGTGGCGAGGGCGCTGTACGCCTACGACGCCGGCGACTACACCCCCGGCGAGGACACCGCGCAGGCCGCGGCTGTCTACAGCCGGATCGGTGACGCGCTGGGCAACGTGCTGCTGGGCTACCTCGCCCAGGCCGACCCCGCCCAGTACGTCGACATCAGCGACGCGCTGTGGCAGGCCCAGGACCCGGTGGCGACGTCGCAGTCGATGGCCGGGATCGTCTACTGGAACGCGATGTCGAACCTGGGCACCGGCACCGAGACCCTCGACCGGCACACCGGCGCGCCGCTGAGCCAGGTCTACCGGGCCGAGGACGGCACCTGGACCTACGTGGTCACCAACCCCACCGGCACCGAGCAGGCCTACCCGGTCTACGAGGGCACCGGCGCGGCCGCACGGACGATCGGCACCATCCGGGTGCCGGCACACAGCACCGTGCGGCACCACCTGGACGCCGCGCTCGACCACGTCGACGTGACCACCCCGGGTGCGGTCCGCACCGTCCAGCCCGGCAGCACCGTCGCCTTCACCGCGACCGGTGTCGACCAGTACGGCGCCACCGTCGCCCTGGACGGCGTCCGGTGGGCGGTCTCCGGCGGCGGCACCATCAGCCCGGCCGGGGTCCTCACCGCCACCACCGAGGCCGACCCGGTGACCGTCACCGCCACCAGCGGCGGGGTCACCCAGGCCTACACCCTGCGGGTCGCGCCGGCGCCGGTGCTCACCACGCTGACCGTCACCCCCGGCTGGCAGCAGGTGGTCAGCGGACAGTCGCTGGAGCTCACCGCCACCGGCCGGGACCAGTACGGCGACCCGGTCGCGGCCGGGGACCTCACCTGGACGACGACCGCGCCGGGCACGGTCGCCGGCGGCCGGTTCACCGCAGCCGGCACCGGCGCCGGGTACGTGACGGCGACCGCGGCGAACGGGGCCACCGGCTCCGCGGTCGTGGCCGTGGTCGCACCGCTGGCCGACGTCGCGCGCGGCAAGGCCGTCACCGCCAGCAGCTCCCTCGGCGGCAACACCGCGGCCCTCGCCGTGGACGGCCGCAGCGACACCCGCTGGGAGTCCGTGCACGGCAGCGACGCCCAGTGGCTGCAGATCGACCTGGGCGCCGAGCACGACGTCCGCCGGGTGCACGTCGACTGGGAGGGGGCCGCGGCGCGCACCTACCAGCTGTCGGTCTCGAACGACCCGGACGGCGGCGCGGCCGCCGTGCAGACGGTGACCAAGACCGACGCCGGCGACGACGACCTGGTCGTGGCCGCCACCGGCCGGTACGTCCGGATCACCGGGCTGACCCGGCTGACGCAGTACGGCTACTCGGCCTACGGCGTCGAGGTCTACGGCACGCCCAGCGCGGCGGCGGTCACCCCGGCCACCGTGCTGGTCACCCCGCCGGTGAGCACCGTGCTCGCCGGGGTGACCACCCAGCTCACCGCGTACGCCTTCGACGCCGCCGGCAACGGTGGCCCGCTGACGGCGGGCACCCCGGTGACCTGGACGGCCACCACCGGCCAGGTCGAGGGCACCGGCCGGTTCACCGCGTCGGCGTCGGGCGCGGCGACGGTCACCGCCACGGTCGGCGGCGTCGCCGGGACCGCGACGGTCGGCGTCCGCCCGCAGGCCGCCGCCCCGGCTCCGACCCCGACCCCGGCCCCGGCGCTGCGCGACGTGGCGCTCGGCCGGGAGGTGACCGCGTCGTCCGTGGAGTGGGAGGGGACGCCGCTGGCCGCTGCGGTCGACGGCCGGCACACCACCCGCTGGTCCAGCGCCTGGGGCAATGACGACGAGTGGGTGCAGGTCGACCTGGGCCAGGTCACGCCCATCTCGCGGGTCACCACCGACTGGGAGGCCGCGCACGCCGCGACCTTCCGCATCCAGGTGCGTGACAGCGTCGACGCGCCCTGGCAGCAGGTCGGGCCCGACCGCACCGGCTCGGTCGGTGAGACGGCCTACGACGTCTCGGCGTCCGCGCGCTACGTACGGGTGCAGGGGCTGACCCGGGCAACGGGGTACGGCTACTCGCTGTGGGAGCTCGGGGTCTGGTCGCCGGTCACCGGCGGCTGACCTGGCAGGAGGGGGCCGGCGTCGCGGTGGCCGGAGAGCCACCGCGACGCCGGTCATCCCGACTGTCAGCCGGCGGGGCGTACGGCCGGTCAGCCGGCCAGGACGACGAACAGCTGCCGCGGGCCGTGCACGCCCTCGACCCGCTGCAGCTCGATGTCACTGGTCGCCGACGGGCCGCTGATCATCGTCAGCGGCCGGACCGGGTCGAGGGCGGCGATGCCCTCGGGCACCCCGGCGACCACCTGGTCGACGGTCACCACGCACACCAGGCAGTCGGGCAGCAGCGACAGCGCCCGCCGCCCGCAGGCAGGGGAGCCGTCGAGCACCAGCGTGCCGGTCTCGGCGATCGCCACCGCGACCGCGGTGACGGCGGCGGCCCGCTCGGCCAGCTGCACCGCGGGCCGGTCGTCGTCCACGTCGCAGCCCTCGGGCCGCCAGGCGGCGTCCAGGCCGGGCGCGACGACGACGCCCGCCGCCGCCCAGCCGGCACCCAGGCCGCGGTCCAGTGCGGCGCGCACGGTCGCGCCGATCTCGTCCGGGGCGCAGCGCAGCACGTCGGCGCGGTAGTCGGTGACCCGGTCGACCAGCAGGTCGAGCAGGGCGGCGTCCGCGGGGGCGGTCCCGGCCCGCCGGTAGGTGCGAACCACCTGCGGCACCGGGGCGCGGGTCTCGCCGAGCGCCGTCCGGATCCGGGCCAGCACCTCGTCGCGGGCGTTCACCGGGTGCTCCTGGCGACGCTCGTGCTCTGCTGCCGGTGCGGCAGCAGAGCACGAGCGTCCGCGGAGTGGGTCATCGGCCGTGCTCCTCGGTCCACTGCTGCACGAACGTCCGCGCCGGCGGGGTGGGCAGGTCGCGGCTGCGGGTCCAGCCCGAGAGTGGTCCCGGGAAGGCGTTGGGCAGCGTCGGCCTCCCGCGTGCGAGGAGCCGGCCCAGCCGGGCGCCGCGCTGGGCCAGGTGCCACAGCCGGGGATGCGACATCACCCGGGCCAGACCGCGGAAGGCGAGCGCCTCGGCGGTCGGGCGCTCCTGCGCCTCGACGTGCTCGGCGCGCAGGTGCACCAGGATCGAGGGGATGTCGATCGCCACCGGGCAGACCTCGTAGCAGGCGCCGCAGAGCGAGGAGGCGAACGGCAGCGAGG
The DNA here is from genome assembly GCF_019112525.1 of Modestobacter sp. L9-4. Lineage (NCBI taxonomy): Bacteria > Bacillati > Actinomycetota > Actinomycetes > Geodermatophilales > Geodermatophilaceae > Modestobacter > Modestobacter sp. L9-4. The sequence goes on along the minus strand of NZ_CP077800.1, from coordinate 958,309 downwards.
CGTTGTCCTCGACGCCGGTGAGCATCGGGGACAGGACGGCCCCGATCGGGCCGGGGTAGACCGAGCCGTAGGCGTGCCCGCCGGTCCGCTCGTACACCGGGCAGACGTTCAGGCAGGCCGAGCAGCGGATGCAGTGCAGCGCCTCGCGGCCCACCTCGTCGGCCAGCACCGCCGTCCGGCCGTTGTCCAGCAGCACCAGGTGGAACTCCTGCGGGCCGTCGCCGGGGGTGACCCCGGCCCAGGTCGAGGTGTAGGGGTTCATCCGCTCGCCGGTGGAGGAGCGGGGGAGCAGCTGCAGGAACACCTCGAGGTCGGTCCAGGTGGGCACCACCTTCTCGATGCCCATCACGGTGATCAGCGTCTGCGGGAGGGTCAGGCACATCCGGCCGTTGCCCTCGCTCTCCACCACCGACAGCGTGCCGGTCTCGGCGACGGCGAAGTTGGCCCCGCTGACGGCGACCCGGGCGCGCAGGAACCGCTCGCGCAGGTGGGTGCGCGCCGCCATGGCCAGCTGGCGGGGGTCGTCGGTCAGGTCGGGGTCCACGCCGGGGATCGTGCGGGCGAAGACCTCCCGGATCTCGGCGCGGTTCTTGTGGATCGCCGGCACCAGGATGTGGCTGGGGGAGTCCTCGGCCAGCTGCACGATCAGCTCGGCCAGGTCGGTCTCGAACACGTCCAGGCCCACGGCCTCCAGCGCCTCGTTGAGCCCGATCTCCTGGGTGGCCATCGACTTGACCTTGACCACCTCGGTGCTGCCGGTGGCCTGCACCAGGGCGGTGACGATCGCGTTGGCCTCGTGCGCGTCGCGGGCCCAGTGCACGGTGCCCCCGCGCGCGGTCACCTGGCGCTCCAGCTCGACGAGGTGCTCGTCGAGCCGCGCCATGGTCGCGGCCTTGATCGCCTTGCCGGCGACCCGCAGCTGCTCCCAGTCGGGCACCTCGGCGACCACCCCGGCCCGCTTGCCGCGGATGGTCGCCGTCGCGTGGCCGAGGTTGGCCCGCAGCTGGCCGTTGCGCAGCTCGTGCCGGGCGGCGTCCGGGAAGGACTCGGTGCCACGCAGGTGCCCGACGCCCCGGGGGGCCGTGGGCAGGCCGAGGAACACGGCGGTCACGCGGTCACCGTCCCGGTCACCAGTGCCTGGTCCTGCTCCGTCGCGGCCAGGATCTCGGCCAGGTGGACGGTGCGGGTGCCGGCGCGCAGCCGGGACAGCCCGCCGCCGATGTGCATCAGGCAGGACGCGTCGCCGGCGGTGCACACCTCGGCGTGCGTGGACAGCACGGCCGCCATCTTGTCGGTGAGCATCGCGGTGGAGGTGTCGGCGTTCTTCACCGCGAAGGTGCCGCCGAAGCCGCAGCACTGCTCGGCGCCGGGCAGCTCCACCAGCTCCAGGCCGCGCACCGCCCGCAGCAGCCGCAACGGCCGGTCACCGACCCCCAGCAGCCGCAGCGAGTGGCAGCTCGGGTGGTGGGTGACCCGGTGCGGGTAGTACGCCCCGACGTCGGTCACCCCGAGGACGTCGACCAGGAACTGCGACAGCTCGTACGTGCGCCCGGCGAGCTCCTCCGCGGCCTGCGCCAGCGCCTCGTCCCCGGCCCGCCGGGCGACCGCGGCCTGCTGGTGGTGGACCGAGGCCACGCACGAGCCGGACGGCGCGACGATCACCTCGGCACCGGCGAAGGCCCGCACGTGGTTGGCGACGATGCCCAGCGCCTCGCGCCGGTACCCGGTGTTGACGTGCACCTGCCCGCAGCAGGCCTGCGTGGGCGGGACGACGACGTCCTGGCCGAGCCGCTGCAGCAGCCGGCCGGTGGCCGTCCCGACCGACGGCGTCAGGGTGTCCACCAGGCAGGTGGCGAAGAGCGAGACCTTCATGGCGCCTCCCCGGGCGGTGTGACGGCGACCACCCGCCGGGCACGCTACCCGCGGCGCCGGCGCGGGCGGGACCTGCTGCGGTGGCCGCGACCGGCGGGATGACGGAGGCTGGGGCGCCCCCCGCGACGACGTCGTCCCGGCCGGCGGCCGCGGGTGAGCAGCGCCCGCCCGAACACGACGAGAGGTCCTCCCGCCATGGGGCACGCACGCCGCTGGTCCTGGGTGCTGGTGCTGGTCGGCGGCGCCGCGCTCTACGAGTTCATCCGCCGGGCGATCGCCGACACCAGCAACCCGAACCTGCTGCCCTCGCTGATCCTGCTGGGCGCCGCCGTCGTCCCGACCGCCTTCGTCACCTTCATCGCCGGCCGGCGGCTGGTCTTCGGCGCGGGTGCGGGCACGGTCCTGCTCACCGCGCTGGTGGGCGGGGTGATCGGCGTCGTGACCGCCGGGGTGCTCGAGTACAACACCCTGCAGCGGCTGGGCACCCTGCCGATGCTCGCCGTCGGCCTCATCGAGGAGGCGGCCAAGCTGATCGTGCCGGCGCTGGTGCTGCTGGCCGTCCGCCGCAACCGGCACCCCGCCGACGGCCTGCTGCTCGGCGTCGCCTGCGGCGCCGGCTTCGCGGTGCTGGAGACGATGGGCTACGCCTTCGTCGTCCTGGTGCAGTCCCGGGGCGACCTTGAGGTCGTCGACGACCTGCTGTTCCTGCGCGGGGTCCTCAGCCCCGCCGCGCACATGGCCTGGACGGCGCTGGCCGCCGCCGCGCTGTGGCAGGCCGCGGCCGGGCGCTGGCACACCGCGGCGCTGGGCCGCTTCGTGCTCACCTTCGCCCTGGTCGTCGCGCTGCACACCGCCTGGGACCTGTCGGGCTCCACGGTCGGCTATATCGTCCTGGCCGTGATCAGCCTGGCGCTGCTGGGGGTCACCAGCCACCGGCTGGCCGCGCCGCACCGCCGTGACCCGCTGGACGGTCGGCTGCTCGCGCCGGTCTGAGCGCCCGTGCGCAGCTCCTTCAGCGGCGGCGGGGCACCAGCGCCCAGCAGCCCAGCAGCAGCGCGGCGAGCAGGCCGGCGACCACGGTCGCCACCGGTGCCGACGTCGCCGGCACCAGCGTGCTCGCCCCGACGACGGCGAGGCCGGCGAGGGTGGTGGCGGCGGTGCGCAGCACCCAGCGCCGGACGACGGCCGCGGCGACCGGCGTGCGCGCCGGGACGACGGCGGCGAACGCGGCCGCACTGTGCACGACCGCGGTGCAGACGGCCAGCGCCAGCAGCCGGGCGGTGCCGGCGTCGCCGCCGGTGGCCACCCAGGAGAGCGTGGCGGTGCCGATCAGCACCAGCGGCGCGGCCGACCCGGGCTGCTGCACGGCGATGAACACCGCCACCAGCCCGATCACGGTCAGCACCACCCCGACCGGGTCCAGCGAGGGCCCGGGCAGGGCCAGCGCGGCCAGCCCGCAGACGGCGACCAGCACCCGGGCGGTCACCGCCGGGCCGCCGCACGGGTGAGCTCCAGCAGCGTCTGGTCCAGGCTCGACGCCCCGCGCCACGGGACGACGGGCACCCCGAGTGCGGTCAGCTGCGCGATGCGGGTGCTGCGCTCCAGCCGCCACAGCCGCAGCGCCGGGGCGGTCCACGGCCCGACCTCGGTGGGGCCGGCGTCGTCGGGGAGGGTGTCGAGGACGACGACGGTGTGCCCGCCGCGGCCCAGCGCGGCGGCCCGGTCGAACACCCGGGTGCCCACCAGCGGGCTGACGACCAGCACCAGCGCCTGCGGGTCGATGCCGACGGGCTCGGGCAGCGCGGGTTCGGCGCCCCCGAGCCGCGGTGCGCTGACGTCGAGCAGGGCGGCCAGCACCGCCTGCAGCTGGCCGCGGCCGCCCCGCGCGGGCAGCTGCCGCAGCCGGCTGCTGCAGGCGATCAGCCCCACCCGGTCGCCCAGGCCCAGGTAGAACTCGGTGAGGGCCGCGGTGGCGCGCACCGCGGCGTCGACCCCGCTGGCCCGCCCGGCCAGCCCGCCACTGACCCCGGCGTCGTACCGGGCGTCGAGCAGCACCAGCACGTCGGCGTTCCGCTCGGAGGTGGTGGCGTTGACGTGCAGCTCGCCGGACCGCAGCGACACCCGCCAGTTGACCCGCCGCATCCGGTCACCGGGGGCGAACACGCGCACGCCGTTGAGCTCGGAGCTCTCACCCGGCCGCGGTGAGCGGTGCAGGCCGGTACCGGTGCGCGCGCGGGGGAGCAGCGTGGCCCCGCGGTGCGGCTCGGCCACCGGCAGCACCCGCACCCGCCGCGCGGGCAGCACGGCCGGCCCCCACCGGAGCAGGCCGCCGGCCGCCGAGCAGCTGACGGTCGCCGGGCCCACGTCGGACCGGCCCCACCGGGCGGCGGTGAGGTCGAAGGGCAGCTCGGCGTGGTCGCCGACGGGGGCGACGACCCCGGCGGGGCGGCGCCCGGTGCGCGACCGCACCCAGCCGGGCGTGGGCACCGCCGCGGTCACCGTCTCCGCACCGGCCACCCCGGTGAGCCGCACGACCGCCTGCAGGTCGCTGCCCTCGGCCGGCGTCTCGTCGTCGACGTCCAGCTCGGCCGCCGGTGCGCTGCCCGGACGCCGCACCAGCGGGAGCGCGGCGACCGCCAGCGGGGCGGCGATCGCCAGCAGGTCGGGCCGGTGGGCGAGCACCGCCACGACGGCGGTCACCGCCGGCAGGACGCTGACCCGCAGCAGCGCCGCGGTGGGCTGCCAGCTCACCCGGGGACGACGGCGAGCGTGCTCGTGGGCACCGGCACCTCGGCCAGCACCGCCCGCGCGACCGACACCGGGGTCACCCGCTGCATCCACGTCTCGGGCTTGAGGGTCAGCCGGTGGGCCAGCGCCGCCACGCCCAGGTCCTTGACGTCCTCGGGGACGACGAAGTCGCGCCCGCGCAGCACCGCCAGCGCCCGGGCGGTGAGCAGCAGCGCCAGCGCACCCCGCGGTGAGGCGCCGACCTGCACCTCGGGGCGGCTGCGGGTCGCGGTCACCAGGTCCACGCAGTACCGGCTCACCGACTCCTCCACGTCCACGGCCTCGACCGCGGCCCGCATCGCCCGCAGCCCGGCGGCGTCGGTGACCGGCTCGAGCGTGACCTCCTCGCGGCGGCGGCCCAGCCGGCGGGTGAGCACCTGCCACTCCTCCTCCGGCGGCGGGTAGCCGAAGGAGACGCGCAGCAGGAAGCGGTCCAGCTGCGCCTCCGGCAGCGGGTAGGTGCCCTCGTGCTCGACCGGGTTGGCGGTGGCCAGCACGCAGAACGGGTCGGGGAGGGCGAACGTCTCGCCCTCGACGGTGACCTGGTGCTCCTGCATGGCCTCCAGCAGGGCGCTCTGCGTGCGCGGCGGGGTGCGGTTGATCTCGTCGGCCAGCACCAGCCCGGCGAACAGCGGACCGGGCCGGAAGACGAACTCCGAGGTCGCCTGGTCGTAGACGAAGGACCCGGTGACGTCGGCGGGCACCAGGTCCGGGGTGAACTGCAGCCGCCGGAACGACAGCCCCAGCGCCTGGGCGAAGGACCGGGCGGCCAGCGTCTTGCCCAGCCCCGGCACGTCCTCCAGCAGCACGTGCCCACCGGCCAGCACCGCGGCCAGCACCAGCTGGAGCTCGGCGCGCTTGCCGACCACCGCCTGCCCCACCCGGTCCAGGACGGCGGCCCCCAGCTCGGCGGTGGCCGCGGGGGTGAGAGCGGGTCGGTCCTCGGTCACAGCTGCTCCAGTTCCTCGGTCCAGTCGGAGAGCGCCTGCGGGGTCAGCCGCAGGCTGCCCGGCGGTGCGGTGAGCAGGGCGCGGGTGTGCGGGCCGACCACCTGCTCGGCGGCGGCCCGGCCCTCAGGGGTGTGCCAGTCCAGGCCGCGGGCGTGCCAGATCCGGTCGACGGCTAGCCGGGCCAGCTGCGGGCGCACCCGGGTCTCGAACCGCTCGGGGTCGCGGCTGGCGCCGTCGAGGGTGAACACCAGCACGCCCAGGTCGCCGAGGCCGGCGTTGCTGTCGGGACCGGGCGGGCGCTCGTCCTCGGGCGGGAGCGGGTCGGTGGCGGGCGTGCCCAGCCAGATCGCCAGCAGCGCACCGGCCACCAGCCCGGCGACCAGGGCGATCGCCCAGGGGACGTCGGTGCCGACGTAGTCGGCGGCCGGGACGACGGCCGCCCCGAGCGCCAGGCCGCCCAGCACCGAGGCCGGCGCCGTCCAGCGGCCGTTCACCCGGCCGCCAGACCGGTGCGCAGCTCGGTGAGCACCCGGCGCGCGTCGTCGCGCTCCGGCTCGCCCACGGGGTGCTCGGAGAAGCGGGCGACCCGGTAGAGCTCGGCCAGGTGGTGCAGCGCCGGCGCGGGCAGCCGGTGTGCGCGGGCCAGGCGCGCGGCGTACTCGGCGGCGGTCTCCGACGGCAGCGCCGGGGTCCCCGCCTCGGCGGCGGCCGCACCGAGCAGCAGCCAGGCCTGGACGACGGCGTCGCGCGCGACGGGCTGCTCGACCGCGTGCAGCGCCCGCTCGACCGCCGTCGTCAGCTGCGGCCGGGCCGCCTCCGGGCCCGGGGGTGCGCTGCCGGTGGCACGGTCGGGCAGCCGGCGGGGCAGGTGGCGCACCAGCCGCGCGATCCCCAGTGCGGCGACCAGCAGGACCAGCCCGACCACGACGACGAGCAGCACCTGGCCGACCACCGGGCTGCCCGGCCGCACGTCCGGCACCCGGCTCGGCGTCGCGGCTGCGGCCGGCGGGGGCAGGGGTGCCCCGGTGCGCAACGGCGCGGTCGACGTCGCGGTCGGACGCTCGGGCGTGGGTGCGGTGTACGGGCCGCCCCGGGCGCTGACCCCGAGGACGACCAGCAGCACCAGCAGGACGGCGGACGCCGCGACCGCAGCGAGCTGCACGCGCGGGGGGCGGACCTGACCGTCCGGTTGCACGCCCACCCCCGCAGTCCGCGACGGGGCCGCGACCGGCCCGGTGACAGCACGATGGCACGCCGCACCGGCCGGCTCCGGTCCGGGGCGCGGTCGGCCGGCGAGGGATCGATCCCACCCCCGCGCCGGGGGCACCCGCTGCATCGGCCGGCGCCCCGCGGGGTAGCGCCGTGGCCATGACCGAGAGCAGCCAGCCGCCGCGCGTCGCCGTCGTCACCGGATCGGAGTCCGGCATCGGCCGGGCCACCGCCGTCGCCCTCGCCGAGGCCGGGCACGACGTCGGCCTGACCTGGTACCGCGACCAGGCGGCCGGGGAGGCGACCGCTGCCGAGGTGCGGGCCACCGGCCGCCGCGCCGAGCTGCGCCACCTCGACCTCACGGCCCTGCCCGGCGCCGCCGACGTGGTCGACGAGCTGGCCGAGGCGCTCGGCGGCATCGACGTGCTGGTCAACTGCGCCGGCACCGGCGACGCCGCCCTGCTGGTCGACACCGCCTACGAGGACTGGCTGAGGGTGCTCGACACCGACCTCAACGGCGCCTTCCTGTGCCTGCAGCGTGCCGCCCGCCGGATGCTCGCCGCGGGCCGGGGCGGACGGATCGTCAACATCACCAGCGTGCACGAGACCCAGCCGCGGGTCGGTGCGGGCGCCTACTGCGCGGCCAAGGGCGGGCTCGGCCTGCTCACCAAGGTCGCGGCCCTGGAGCTCGCCGACTCCGGCATCACCGTCAACTCCGTCGCGCCCGGGGAGATCGCCACCCCGATGACCGGCCAGGAGGACGAGGACCCGACCGCGCCCGGCAAGCGCCGCCCCGGCATCCCGGTCGCCCGCCCCGGCGACGCCCGGGAGATCGCCGCGGTGGTCGCCTTCCTCGCCTCACCCGCGGCCGCCTACGTCAACGGCGCCTCCTGGCCGGTCGACGGGGGCATGCTGCAGATGGGCCCGATGGCCGGCTCGAACATGACCACCGACGACTGGCGCACCCCCTGACCGACGACGCCTCGCCGGAGGACGCGGGACCCGACGAGCAGCTCGACGCCGTCGCCGAGGAGCTGTACGGCGTCCCGCCGGAGGAGTTCGTGGCCGCCCGCACCGCCGCCCGGGACGACGCCCGGGCGGCGGGGGACCGGCCGCTGGCCACCGCGATCGCCGCGCTGCCGAAGCCCACGACCGCGGCCTGGGTGTGCAACCTGCTCGTGCGCCGGCAGCCCGAGGAGGTCGCCCAGCTCGCCGAGCTGGCCGAGCTGTTGCGCGCGGCGCAGGTGAACCTCTCGGGTGACCAGCTGCGCGAGCTGGGCCGGCAGCGCAACCAGCTGGTGGCCGCGCTCGCCCGGCAGGCGCGCGGCCTGGCCCACACCGACGGCCACGACGTGAGCAGCGCCGTGGCCGAGCAGGTGGAGGCGACGCTGCGGGCCGCTGTCGCCGACCCCGGCGCCGGGGCGGCGTTGCAGGCCGGCCGGCTCACCACCGCGCTGTCCTACAGCGGGCTCGGCCCGGTCGACCTCGGTGGTGCGGTGGCGACGCCGGTGCGTGCGTCCGCGCCGGCGCGCACGGCCCGACCCGCGGGGGAGCGGGAGGCCGGGCACCGCCGCCGGGACGGCGACCAGCAGCGCCGGGAGGCCGAGGAGCAGCGGCGCCGGGAGGCCGCCGAGCAGGCCCGCCGCGAGCTGGCCCAGGCCCGCCGGGACGCGGAGGACGCCGCCGCCGTCGCCACGGACGCCGCGGCCGCCGCGGAGACCGCCGACGCGGAGGTCACCGCCGTGGGCGAGCGGCAGGACGGCGCCCGCCGGCGCGTCGAGCGGCTGGAGCGGGAGCTGCGCCGGGCCCGGCGTGAGGCCGAGGAGGCCGCCGCCGCGGTCGCCGATGCGCAGGACCGCCGGGACGCCGCCGTCCGCCGGGCGGAGACGGCGGTGGCGATCCGGGAGCGGGCGCAGGCCCGGGTGCGTCAGCTGGCCGAGGCCGTCGGCGACCCGTCCGGGACCTGAGGGAGCCCGCCGCACCGGACCTGCCGCACGACGGCCGGACGCACGACGGCCGGACGCACGACGGCCGGACGCACGACGGCCCGGCCCCCGCAGGTGCGGGGACCGGGCCGTCGGGTGGAGCGGGACGTCAGGCGGACTCGCGCCCGGTGACGTCGACCTTCTCGCCGTAGTGGTGCCGGCCGCCGGTCTTCGAGACCTCGAAGTCCGAGCCGAGCTCCTCCAGGGCGAGGCGGCCGTAGACCTGCTGCTGGGTGGCGGTGCGCTGCGAGCGACCGCGGCCCAGGAAGCTGACCGCCCAGTGGAAGACCGTGTTGAACCGGTTCTTGAAGCCCACCTGGTACATGACGTGCACGGCCAGCCAGAGCACCCAGGCCGGGAAGCCGCTGAACTGGAACTTCCAGGTGTCGGCCACCGCGTCGAAGCGGGAGATGGTGGCCATGCTGCCCTTGTCGAAGTAGTGGAACTCCTTCGCCGTGGGGCGGCCGGCGGCGCGGGCCTTGACGGCGGCCGCGGCGAACTTGCCGCCCTGGATGGCGACCTGCGCGACACCGGGGAGGCGGTTGAGCGACATCATGTCGCCGACCACGTGCACCTCGGGGTGACCGGGCAGGGTCAGGTCGGGCTGCACCGAGATGCGCCCGGCGCGGTCGACCTCGGCACCGGACTGCTCGCCGAGCCGCTTGCCCAGCGGGCTGGCCTGCACGCCGGCGGCCCAGATCTTGGTGGCCGAGTGGATGCGGCGCTCGTGGCCGTCCTTGTCCTTCAGGACGATGCCGTCGGCGTCGACGTTGGTGACCATCGCGCCGAGCTGGATCTCCACGCCGATCGAGTTGAGCTTCTTGGCCGCGGCCTGGCCCAGCTTGTCGACGAACGGGGGCAGCACCTTCGGCGCGGCGTCGAGCAGGATCACCCGGGCGCTGGTCGGGTCGATGTGCCGGAAGTCCTTGCGCAGCGTGCGGCGGGCGAGCTCGGCGATCTGCCCGGCCATCTCGACACCGGTGGGGCCGGCGCCGACGACGACGAAGGTCAGCAGCCGGTCGATCTCCTCCGGGGCGGTGGCCAGCTCGGCCAGCTCGAAGGCGCCGAAGATGCGACCGCGCAGCTCCAGGGCGTCGTCGATGCTCTTCATGCCCGGGGCGAACTCGGCGAACTGGTCGTTGCCGAAGTAGGACTGCCCGGCACCCGCGGCGACGATCAGCTCGTCGTACTCGTGGACGCTGGTGCGGCCCAGCACGACCGAGGTGACCGTGCGGGCGGTCAGGTCGATGTCGGTGACCTCACCGAGCACCACGCGGGCGTTGTCCTGGTCGCGCAGGATCTCCCGGGTGGCGGGGGCGATCTCGCCCTCGGAGAGGATGCCGGTCGCCACCTGGTAGAGCAGCGGCTGGAAGAGGTGGTGGGTGGTCTTGGCCACGAGGGTGATGTCGACCGGGGCCTTCTTCAGCTGCTTGGCTGCGAAGAGGCCACCGAAGCCGGAGCCGACGATGACCACCCGGGGCCGCCGTCCGGTGGACTGGGTTGCGGTGGTCACGCTGCCTCCTGATGTCGTCATGATGACTGTCATCCTCCCACTACTGCGCTCGTTCGCGCGGCCGCCCTCCGGTGCGAGGGGCGGCGTCGTCCCTCACACAGTCGGCATCCAGGTCAGCAGCCTGGAGGCGAACGGTGTTCCCACACCCGTGTGGGTCCCCGGACTCGGTCTGGGGGCACTCTCCTCTGCCCGGGTCCGGCGGCTGGTCGGCGGGCGTGTCGTGCTGCTGCCGGGCGCGGGACGGTCGGGCCGCGCCGGGCCGGTGGCCGAGCTGGCCGCCCGGGTGCAGGCCGCGCTCGGGCCGGGTCCGGTGGTGCTGGTCGGTCACTCGCAGGGCTGCCCGGTGGTCGCCGCGGTCGCCGAGCGGGACCCGCGCGTGGTCGCCGTCCTGCTGCTCGGCCCCAGCGCCGACCCGCGGATGCGGCGCCTGCGGGTGCTGGCCGGTCGGTGGCTGCGGACGGCGGCGGGGGAGCCGTGGCGCCAGGCCCCGCAGATCGCGGTGCAGTGGCTGCGCACCGGACCGCCGGCGATGGTCCGGCTCTGGCGCCGCACGTCGGTGGACGCGATCGACGAGCGGCTGCGCCGGGTGGGGGTGCCGGTGGTCGTCGTCCGCGGGTCGCGGGACGCGCTGTGCCCGCACGACTGGGCGGCGCACCTGGCCGGCTCGGCGCCGCAGGGACGGCTGGTCGAGCTGCCGGGTGCGGGGCACATGACGCCCCACACCCGGCCGGACGAGATCGCGGCGCTGGTCCGCGAGCTGATGTAGCGCTGGGGGACGAGCCCGGAGCCCGGGGTCCCTCAGGAGCCGGCGGCGGCCTTGGCGGCCTTCTTCGCGGCCTTCCGGCGGGCCTTGGCGCGCTGCTCGCGGGGGGTGGAGCTGCCGAGCGTGATCCCGGCGTCCTTGCTGGTGAGGCCCTGGGTGACCAGGCCCAGGCCGGTGCCGAGCATCCACACGTCCTTGGCGATGGTCAGCCCCTCCTGGGTGGGGGCGACGCTGCGGCCGGGCTTGGTCATGCCCGGGGTGCGCAGGTAGAGCCCGAGCAGGCCGACGGACAGCCCGGTCAGCGCGGCACCGGCGACGGCGGCGGGCACGAAGGGGGTCAGCAGCGCCGTGCCGATGACGATCTCGCTGGTCGAGAGCACCTTGGCGAAGGTCTTCGGCGGCACCTTGCCCAGGAAGGGGTAGGTGCCGGCGGCGAAGCCGTGCAGGCCGGCGGCGGTGCCCTCGTCCGCGTTCCGCTTGCCGAGGCCGGAGTTCAGGATGAAGGCGCCGGTGGCGATGCGGGGCGCGATCTCGCTGGGGGTGATGGGCAGACGCATGGGGACCTCACTGGCGACGGGGATGCTGGAACGCTCAACATCATGGTCGCCCCCGGGGCGTCCCCGCGACCGGGGATCCCCCGGACGGGCACGGGCCGGTGGCGGCCGTCCGTCGAGGACGACCGCCACCGGCCCGTGCGGGTCGGTGCGAGGTCAGCGGCCGGTGCGTCCGCGCCCGCGGCCGGCACCCGACGGCGCCTGCCCCGCGCGCGCGGCCAGCTCGGCCCGGGTGCGGGCCGGGCCGCCGGAGCGTGCCTGGCCGCCGGACCCACTGCGGCCGCCGGCGGACGACGAGGCACCCGCGGTGCTGCCCGCGCCCCCGCCGCTGCGACGGCGGCGGCCGCCGTTGGCGCCACCACCGGCGCCCTGCGGCTGCGGCTCGGCCACCGGGGCCGGCTCGACGTAGGGCGCGGCCGGGCCGGTCAGCGCGGTGATCTCCCGGGCGCCGGGCTTGATCGCCGACACGTCGGGGGTGATGCCGGCCTGGCGGGCCAGGGTGCGCACCTCACCGGCCTGGTCGGGCGTGGCGATGGTGACGACGATGCCGCCGGCACCGGCGCGGGCGGTGCGGCCCGAGCGGTGCAGGTAGGCCTTGTGCTCGGCCGGCGGGTCGACGTGGACGACGATCGCGACGTCGTCGACGTGGATGCCGCGGGCGGCGATGTCGGTGGCGCACAGCACCCGGGTCTCGCCGTTGCTGAACGCCTCGAGGTTGCGCTCGCGGGCGTTCTGGCTGAGGTTGCCGTGCAGGTCGACCGCGGGCACGCCGGCGGCGGTGAGCTGCTTGGCCAGCTTCTTGGCCTGGTGCTTGGTGCGGGTGAACATCACCGTGCGGCCCAGGCCGGAGGCCAGCTCCTGGACGATCTGCGGCTTGTCGGCGGCGTCGACCCGGAACACGTGGTGGGTCATCGTCGAGACCGGCGCGACGGCCGGGTCGACCGAGTGCGTGGTGGGCCGGTCCAGGTAGCGCTTGATCAGCACGTCGACGCCGTTGTCCAGGGTGGCGGAGAACAGCAGCCGCTGGCCGACCTTCGGGGTGCGGTCGAGCAGGCGCTTGACGCCGGGCAGGAAGCCCAGGTCGGCCATGTGGTCGGCCTCGTCGAGGATGGTGATCTCGACGGCACCCAGGTCGCAGTGGCCCTGCTGGATGAGGTCCTCGAGCCGGCCGGGGCAGGCGATGAGGACGTCGACGCCGGCGGCGAGCGCCTGCACCTGCGGGTTCTGGCCCACGCCACCGAACACGACGGTGGAGCGCATGCCCAGCGCGCGGGCCATCGGGTCCACGACGGCGTTGACCTGGTTGGCCAGCTCGCGGGTCGGCACCAGGATCAGCGCGCGCGGCCGCTTGGGCTGGCGCCTGCTGGTGGAGGCGGCGAGCCGGGCGACCAGCGGGATGGAGAAGGCCAGCGTCTTGCCCGAGCCGGTGCGCCCGCGGCCGAGCACGTCACGGCCGGCGAGGGTGTCCGGCAGCGTCGCGACCTGGATCGGGAACGGCGCGGTGATGCCGCTGGCGGTGAGCACCTCGACCAGCGGGGCCGGGACGCCGAGGCCGGCGAAGGTGGCGTCGGTGGGCAGCACGGTGGCGTCGGCGCCCACCGGCACGAGCGGGGCCACGGGCACCTGCTCCTCCGCGCGGGGGGCGGACTGCTGGCCCTCGGGGCGGGGGCCGGTGCCGCGGCCGCGGCCACCGCGGCGGCGGCGCGCCGCGTCACCCTCGGCGGCGGGACCGGCCGGGGCGGCGGGGCGGGGGGTGCGGGACCCGGCGTCCGCGGCGGGCGCGGAGGCGGGGGAGGTGGCGCGGCGACGGGGTCGGTCGTCGCTGCCCTGGGCAGGGGTGGTCATGGGAGTCCTCAACAGTCCGGTGGCTCCCGTCGGCCTCCCGGGCGCGGGGCCACCACTGAGGGGCCGCGCTGCTCCGGGTCGGACGTCGGGTCGCCGGCGCGCCTCGGTGGCGCTGCCTCGCGCCGACGTCGAGTCCACCTGCTCTCGGATGAGCGGAGGGCGGCGCCGGTGCCTCCCACTCTGCCAGACCTGATCTTCCTCCGGGCCCAGGCGCGAGAGGGACTGGTCACACCGGGGTGGGTGTCCCGTCACCCGACGTGGCCCCGCGGAACGTGCGCCGGTAGGCCAGCGGGGCGACGCCGATCGCGGCGTGCAGGTGCTGGCGCAGCGAGGCGGTGGTGCCGAAGCCGGCGTCGGCGGCGATCCGCTCGACGGGGGTGTCGGTGGTCTCCAGCAGCCGCCGGGCCAGGTCCACCCGCTGCCGGGTCAGCCACCGCTGCGGGCTCAGGCCGGTCTCCTGCCGGAACCGCCGGGTGAACGTGCGCACGCTCATCGCCGCGTGGGCGGCCAGCTGTTCCAGGGTCAGCGGCTCGCCCAGCCGGGCGGTCGCCCACGCCCGGGTGGCTGCCGTCCCGGTGTCGCCGGTGGCCAGCAGGGGGCGGTCGATGAACTGCGACTGGCCACCGTCGCGCCAGGGGGCGACCACCCGCCGGCGGGCGACGTCGTTGGCCACCGCGCTGCCGTGGTCGCGGCGCACCAGGTGCAGCATCAGGTCGATGCCGGCGGCGTTGCCGGCGGAGGTCAGCACGTCGCCGTCGTCGACGAACAGGACGTCGGGGTCCAGCCGCACGCTGGGGAACAGGGCCGCGAACGCCTCGGCGTGCCACCAGTGCGTGGTGGCCGGCCGGTCGTCGAGCAGCCCGGCGGCGGCCAGGGCGAACGCACCGGTGCAGATGCTGGCCAGCCGGGCCCGGCCGGCCACGTCGACCAGGGCCTCCCGCACGGCCGGGTCCAGCGTGCCGTCGAGCTGCGGCCCGCCGTAGATGCCCGGCACGACCACCGTGCCGGCCGTGGCCAGGACGCTCGCGTCGTGGTCGGGGAGCACCGCGTAGCCGGCGCTGGTGGCCACCGGCCCGCCGTCCAGCGAGGCCGTGCGCACCCGGTACAGCGGGTTGCCGTCGGCGTCGACGGCCCCGCCGAGGAAGGCGTGCGGCAGGCCCACCTCGAAGGCGACCACCGTGTCCAGGACCAGGACGACGACCTCGTGGGGCACCGGAGCAGCCATGGCCCGATCCTTGCACATGCTGGCCGTCGGGCCACTGGCTCCGAGGCCGTCCCGACCGCCAGGATCGCTGCCGTGAGCACCCCGACCGCCCTCCGCACCCACCGCGTCCACCCCGCCTGGTGGGTGGCGGCGGTGACGTTCCTGGCGCTGATCGGCGCAGCCGCCTTCCGCTCGGTGCCCGGGGTGCTCATCGACCCGCTGCACGAGGAGTTCGGCTGGTCGCTGTCGACGATCTCCGCCGCCGTCGCGGTCAACCTGGCCCTCTACGGGCTCACCGCGCCCTTCGCCGCCGCGCTGATGGAGCGCTTCGGCATCCGGCGGGTGGTCGTGTCGGCGCTGCTGGTCACCGCGCTGGGCAGCGGGCTGACGGTGTTCATGACCGCCAGCTGGCAGCTGCTGCTGTGCTGGGGCGTGCTGGTCGGGCTGGGCACCGGGTCGATGGCCATGTCGCTGGTCGCCACGGTCACCGGCCGCTGGTTCGTCGCCCGCCGCGGGCTGGTCTCCGGGATCCTCACCGCCGCCGGCGCCACCGGCCAGCTGGTGTTCCTGCCGCTGGTCGCCCAGGTCAACGCCCACCTCGGCTGGCGTCCGGCCGCGCTCGGCACGGCGGCCGCCGCGCTGGCCGTCGTCCCGTTCGTGGCCTGGCTGCTGCGCGACCGGCCCCGCGACCTGGGGGTCACCCCCTACGGCGGGACGGCGGCCGACGACGTCGACCCGGTGCGTGGCAACCCCGGCCGCACCGCGCTGCGCGGGCTCACCGAGGCCGTCCGGACGAAGGCGTTCTGGCTGCTGGCCGGCGGGTTCATGATCTGCGGCGCCTCGACCAACGGCCTGGTGCAGCCGCACTTCATCCCCGCCGCGCACGACCACGGGATGCCGGCGACCACCGCGGCCGGGCTGCTGGCGCTGGTCGGCGTCTTCGACGTCGTCGGCACCGTCTTCTCCGGCTGGCTCACCGACCGGGTCGACCCGCGGCTGCTGCTGCTGGCCTACTACGGCCTGCGCGGGATGTCGCTGTTCCTGCTGCCGCAGCTGTTCGGCACCGACATCCAGGCCTCGATGCTCGCCTTCATCGTCTTCTACGGGCTGGACTGGGTGGCCACCGTGCCGCCGACGCTGGCGCTGTGCCGGCAGTACTTCGGCGCCCGGGCACCGGTGGTGTTCGGCTGGGTGTTCGCCAGCCACCAGATCGGTGCGGCGCTGGCCGCCTTCGGCGCGGGCGTGGTCCGGGAGGCGACCGGGTCCTACGACGCCGCCTGGTACGGCGCCGCCGCGCTGTGCGTGCTGGCCGCGGGCCTGTCGATCTCGGTGCGCCGCCGCCCGGCGGACCCGGCGACGGCGCTGCCGGTCACCCCGACGCCGGCCGCTGCCGTGGAGGCGCACGGCTGACCAGGCCGGCGGTGCGGGTGCACCGCCGGCCCGGGGGTCAGCTGCGGCCGAGCACCTCGGCGGTCAGCACGTGGCCGCCCAGGCCCCAGCCGCCCTCGGCGACCTCGTCGACCAGGACGAGCGTGGTGGCCCGGGCCCGCTCGCCGTACACCTCGGCGTAGGCCTCGGTGACGGCGTCGATCAGCTTCTTCTTCGACTCCGGGGTCAGGGTGTCGGCGGGGACCTTCAGGTTGGCGAACGGCATGGCTGTCTCCTCGGTGGGTCGTGCGGGTGGTCGGACGAGGCCGCGCTCGGCGCAGCGCCGGTACCCACCCTCCGCGGGGTGGGGGAGGGCAACCAGCCACTGCTCACCCAGGGGACGGCGACCCCTGGCTGGGCCGCGGGTGCTCCCACGACACTGGACCCGTGGACCCAGCAGAGCTCGGCGCCTTCCTGGCCTCCCGGCGGGCGCGCATCCGGCCGGCGGACGTCGGCCTGCCCACCGGTCCACGGCGGCGGGTGCCCGGACTGCGCCGGGACGAGGTGGCCACCCTGGCCGGGGCGTCGGTCGAGTACTACACCGAGCTGGAGCAGGGGAGCGGTGCCCGCCCGTCGGCGCAGATGCTGGCCGCGCTGGCCCGGGCGCTGCGCCTGGGCACCGACGAGCGCGACCACCTCTTCCACCTGGCCGGGCAGCCCGCCCCGGTCGCCGGGCACGCCGCGGACCACGTGCAGCCCGGGATGCTCGCGCTGCTCGACCGGCTGGACACCACCCCGGCACGGGTCGTCACCGACCTGGACCAGACGCTCGCGCAGAACCGGCTGGGTGCGGCGCTGCTGGGCGAGCCGCCCGTCCGGCGTGGGCCGGCCGCGAGCTTCGTGCACCGCTGGTTCACCGACCCGGCCAGCCGCGCGCTCTACCCGGTCGAGGACCACCCGCGGCGCTCCGCGGAGTTCGTCGCCGACCTGCGCGCCGCGGTCGCCCGCCGGGGCCGGGACGAGGAGGCCGCGGCGCTGGTGTCCGGGCTGCGGGCGGCGAGCGCGGAGTTCGCCGGGCTGTGGGACTCCGGGGACGTCGCCGTCCGCCGGTCGGTGCACAAGCGGATCGTGCACCCCGCGCTGGGCGTGCTGGAGCTGGACTGCCAGCGGCTGTTCAGCGAGGACGGCCGGCAACGGCTGCTGTTCTTCACCGCACCGCCGGGCAGCGCCGCGGCCGGTCAGCTCGAGCTGCTGGCGGTCATCGGCAGCCAGCAGCTCGACGCGGGCTCGACCCCCGGCTGAGCCGCGGGCCGCCTGCCGTCACCGGCGCGGAGGTGGCGGCGTGCAGCCCGGTCACGAGCGGGGCAGGAGCACCACCTCGCCGCCCCGGGCCGGGGCGTAGGCGACGCCGCGGAAGCGCCACCGCTCGTCGGGGGCGTCCGTCGGCACCAGCACGTGGCGGCGGAGCAGGGTCCGGAGCACGACGCGCATCTCCATCTGGGCGAAGGCCGCGCCGATGCAGCGGCGTGAGCCCCCGCCGAACGCGACCCACTCGCCGACGACGGGCCGCGAGCCCAGGAAGCGGTCGGGGTCGAAGCGCTCGGGGTCGGGGAAGACGGTGGGGTCGCCGTGCACGAGCTCGACCGGGACGACCAAGGTCTGGCCGCGCTGCAGGGTGACCGAGCCGAGCTCCAGGGACGCAGCCGTCACCTGGCGCGGCACGAGGCCGACGACGGGTCGGGTGCGCTGCACCTCCGCGATCGTGGCGTCGAGCAGGGTGTCGAGCAGGGCGTCGTCGCCGTCGTCCAGCGCGGCGGTGAGGCGCGTGAGCAGCTCCGGGTGCCGCCGCAGCCGCTCCAGGGCCCAGGCGAGCGTGATGGCGGTCGTCTCGTGCCCGGCGGCCAGCACGGCGAGCAGCTGGTCGCCCAGCTCGGACCGGGACATCGCCGAGCCGTCCTCGTACCGGCTCTGCAGCAGCATCGACAGGACGTCGGTGCGGGAGCCGGGGTCCTCGGCCGCGCGCGCGACGAGCCGGTCGAGCACCGCCTCGTAGCGCTCGCGGAACACCCGCAGCCGACCCCACGGTGCGCGACCGCCGAGGTCCCACCGGGGCACCGGGAGGACGAACAACCGTGAGCCCAGCTCGACCCAGCGGGGCAGCACCTCGCGCAGCTCGTCCAGGTCCTCGCCCTCGGCGCCGAACACCGCCCGCAGGACCACGTCCAGGGTGATCCGCATCGTCGAGGGCAGCACCGGGAACGCCGCACCCAGGGGGCGCTGGGCGAGCTCCGCCTCGGTCGCCTCGACCACGATCTGCTCGTGGGTGGCGATCCGGCGGCCGTGGAACGGCGGGGCGAGCAGCCGCCGCCGGGCGGCGTGCGTGGCCCCGCGCTGGGCGAACAGCGACCCCGTCCCCAGCAGCAGCCCCAGGTTCGGGTCCTGGGCGTCCACGACGTCCGGACCGGACCGGAACAGGGTGCGGACGTCGGCCGGGTCGCTGACGACCACCACGTCCCCCAGCAGCGGCAGCGGGACCGCGAAGGTGGCGCCGTGCCGCCGCCGGAGGGCGGTCAGGGTGGCCCGGCGGTCGACCAGGGTCGCCCCGCGCTGGACGAGGTGCGGCAGCCGCGAGCGGGGCGCGGTCCGGACGGGAGGTGCGGTGGTGGTCGTCATCTCGGCTCCCTGGAGGTCGGAGCACCGATCGTCACGACCGCCCGGTCACCGGGGCATCCGCGCGGACACGGTGATCCCGGCCGGACGTGGCCGGCGGTCCGGGACGTGGCCGCGGACCGGGCGGGCGCCTCAGCCCACCGGGAAGTGGTCGGTCCCCAGCACGGTCAGCAGCGCCAGCTTCTCGGCGTCCTCGGTGCCGGGTGTGGCGGTGAAGACCAGCAGCGTCTGCCCGTCGTCGGGGTCCAGCAGCGTCTGGCAGAACAGGTCGATCCGGCCGAGTCCTGGGTGCACGAACCGCTTCGCGCCGCTCCAGCGCACCCCGACCTCCTGCCGGTCCCACACCGCGGCGAACTCGGCGCTGACCCCGTGCAGGTCGGCGGCCAGCCGGGCCGCAGCCGAGGACGCCCCGTCGCGGGTCGCAGCGGCGCGCAGCCCGGCGACGTAGGAGCGCGCGGTCACGTCGTGGTCGGCCGGGAGGTACCGCGCGCGCTCGGCCGGGTCGGTGAACCAGCGGTGCACCGCGCTGCGGGCCGGGCCGGTGAACCGGGTCTGGTCGCCGAGCAGGGCCACCGCCGGCGGGGTCTGCAGCAGCGTCTCGCCGACCGGGCCGATCACCTGGGCCGGGGTGTCCTGCAGCCGGTCCAGGACCCGCATCAGCCCCGGGCCGACGTGGTCGCCCACCGGTCGCTGCGCCGGACGGTGCCCGCAGAGCAGGAACAGGTGGTCGCGCTCGGCCGACGTCAGCCGCAGCCCGCGGGCCAGCGCCGCGGCCATCTGGGGTGAGGGCTGCGGTCCGTCACCGCGCTCCAGGCGGGCCACGTAGTCGACCGACATGGCGCACAGCTCCGCCACGTCCTCCCGCCGGAGCCCCGGGGTGCGGCGCCGCGGGCGGTGCCCCAGGCCCACGTCGCCCGGCTGCAGGGCCTCCCGGCGGGCGCGCAGGAACGCACCCAGCGCCTCCCGGTCCAGCGGTGCGGCCACGGCTCCTCCTCGGTGCGGCGGCCGCGTGGCCGTCGTCTGCGTCCATCGTCCCGGCGGCGCGGGGTCCGGACCACTGACTGCTGGTCAGTGGCTGGGCGCTGCCTTCCTGCCCTCCCGCGCAGGCCGTCTCCTGGGTCGGCGGGAGCGGCGCACGGCCGCCCCGGACGACGAGGAGCGTGGAATGGCGAACTGGACGGCGGCCGACCTGCCCGACCTGACCGGACGGACGGTGGTGGTCACCGGCGGGGCGCGCGGCCTCGGGCTGGTCACCAGCCGGGAGCTGGCGCGCGCCGGCGCCTCCGTCGTGGTCGGGGTGCGCGACCCGGAGCGGGCGCGCCCGGCGGTGGAGGCACTGCCCGGCGACGTGGAGCTGCGACGGCTGGACGTGTCCGACCTGACCTCGGTGCGCGAGTTCGCCGCAGCCTGGTCCGGCCCACTGGACGTGCTCGTGCACAACGCCGGCGTCATGGACGTGCCGGCGGCCCGGACGGCGGACGGCCTGGACCTGCAGACGGCGACCAACCACACCGGGCCCTTCCTGCTGACCCAGCTGCTGCTGCCGCACGTCACCGACCGGGTCGTCGCCGTGACCAGCCAGCTGCACCGGCTGGGGCGGCTCGACGTCGCCGACCTCGACTGGCGCACCCGGCGCTACTCGCCGCTGCAGGCCTACCGGGACTCCAAGCTGGCCCAGGTGCTGACCTCGCTGGAGCTGCAGCGCCGGCTCACCGCGTCGGGCAGCGCGGTGCGGTCGGTGCTGGCGCACCCGGGGATCGCGCACACCGGGCTGGTCGACCACTCCCGGCAGAAGCTGGTGCTGCGGCTGGGCGGCCGGCTGCTGAACGACGTCGAGCACGGCGCCCTGCCGACCCTGTTCGCCGCCACGCAGGACGTGCCCGGCAACGCCTACGTCGGGCCCGACGGCCTCGGCAGCGTCAAGGGCCACCCCGTGGTCCGCCGCCCCGCCCGCACGGGCCTGGACGCCGACGCGGCCGCCGCGGTGTGGCGGGCGACGGAGCTGCTGGTGGCCCGGGGCTGAGCCGGGGAGGCCGGGCACCGGCGGTCGCTAGGATCGTCCGACGCCGCCCGGCCCCCGGGTGGGGACGGGCGGGGGCCGTGACGGCAGGGAACGTGGCGCGCGCGGCGATCGACTTCGCCGCCGTCTTCGAGGCGATGCCCACGCCGTACCTGGTCATGACCCCTGACCTGGTCATCGTCGGCGCCAACGCCGCCTACCTGGCCACCACCGGGCGCACGCTGGCCGAGCTGGTGGGCCGGCCGGTGTTCGAGGCCTTCCCCGGCAACCCGTCGGACTCCCAGGCCGACGGCGGGGTCAGCGCGGTGCAGGCCTCCTTCGAGCGGGCCCGCGACACCCTGCAGCCGGACACCATGCCGCTGCAGGAGTACGACATCCCCGACGGTGCCGGCGGGTTCAGCAAGCGGTTCTGGAGCCTGATCAGCACCCCGGTCCTGGACGGGGCGGGCCGGTGCGCCTACGTCCTGCAGCGCGCCGAGGACATCACCGACTTCGTCCGCGACCAGCAGCGGGTCGGGGTGGACCTGTCCGTGCTGCAGCGCCGCATCCTGGAGGTCGAGTCCGACCTCTTCGCCCGCAGCACCGAGCTCGCCGCGGCGCGCGCCGCGGAGGCGCTCAGCGCCGGGCAGCTGGCCGCGCTGGCCGCCGTCGCGCTCCGGCTGGCCGGTGCCCGCAGCGTCGACGAGCTGGTCACCGTCGTCACCGAGGGCGGGCTGGCCCTGGTCGGCTCGCCGGGCGGCGCGGTGGCGGTGCGGGACGGCGACCTGCTGCGCTCCGTGGTGTCCGACGGGCTCGGCGGGGAGACCACCCAGCGCACCTACGCGGAGGTGCCCGTCGACGGCCCGCTGCCGGTGAGCGTGGCCGCCCGCACGGGTCGCCCGGTGCTGCTGCCCGACCGGGAGGCCTGCCTGGCCTTCGCCCCCGAGATGGCGGGCGTGGTCGAGGCCACCGGCGCCGTCGCCTTCGCCAGCCTCCCGCTGCGCACCACCGAACGCGACATCGGCGTGCTCACCGTCGCCTACGACGCGCCGCAGGCGTTCCAGCCCGAGGACGTCGAGCTGCTCACCGCCTTCGCCGCCCAGTGCAGCCAGGCGCTGGACCGCATCCAGACCCGTGAGGCCGAGCTGCGCAGCGCGCGGCAGCTGTCCGCGCTGGCCGGGCTGGCCCTGGAGCTGGGCGGGGCCGAGACGCTGGGCGAGCTGGTCGCCGTCGCGGAGCGGGGCCTGGCCGCCCTCGGTGCGCAGGGCGGGGCCGTCGCGGTCACCGACCCCCGCGACCCGGCGATGATCCGGCTGGTGCTGTCCGAGGGCCTGGGCGAGACGGCCCAGCAGACGTTCGGGCTCGTGCCGCTCGACGGCCCGCTGCCGATCAGCGTCGCCGCCCGGACCCGGCGTCCGGTGCTGCTGCACGACGCCGCGGAGGCACGCGCCCTGACCGCCGAGATGGACCGGGCCATCGCCGAGACCGGCTGCGAGGCCTGGCTCGGGCTGCCGCTGGAGACCGGCGGCCGGCTGGTCGGGTCGATCGTGATCGGCTGGGCGCAGCCGCAGGCGCACCTGCCCGAGCAGGTCGGCACCGCGGTCGCCTTCGCCGCGCAGATCGCCCAGGCGCTGGACCGGCTGGAGACCCGGACCTCCGAGCGCTCCGCCCTCGCCGCGCTGGCCGGCACGGTCGAGGCGCTGCAGCGCAGCCTGCTGTCCGAACCACCCGAGCCCGACCACCTGCAGGTCGCCGTCCGCTACCTCCCCGCGGCGCGCCAGGCCCAGGTGGGTGGCGACTGGTACGACAGCTTCGTGCTCGCCGACGGCCGCACCGCGCTGGTCATCGGCGACGTCACCGGCCACGACAGCATCGCCGCCGCGGCGATGGCGCAGGTGCGCAACGTGCTCCGCGGCGTCGCGCACAGCGGCGGGGGCACCCCGGCGCAGGTGCTCAGCGGCCTGGACCTGGCGATGCGCGACCTGGCCATCGGCACGCTGGCCACCGCGGTCCTGGCCACCGTCGAGCAGGTCGACGGCGGCCGGGTGCTGCGCTGGTCCAACGCCGGGCATCCCGCCCCCCTGCTGGTGCGCCCCGACGGCAGCGTCGAGGTGCTGGAGCGGCCCGCGGACCTGCTGCTGGGCGTCGACCCGGGCGCCCGCCGGGCCGACCACCTGCACCTGCTGCAGCCGGGCTCGACGGTCCTGCTCTACACCGACGGCCTCATCGAGCGGCCCGGCGTCCCGCTCGACGAGGGCGAGGCGTGGCTGGTCGGGCTGCTGCAGGAGATCGGGCAGCTGCCGCTGGAGCAGCTCTGCGACCGGGTGCTCGGTGAGCTGGCCGGCCGGGTCGACGACGACGTGGCGCTGCTGGCCATCCGCGCGCACCGGGAGGACCGGCCGCGACCCGCCGAGGCCGGCCCCGTCCAGCTCCCCGAGGGCCACAGCGCCCTGCGCTGACCGGTGGCCCGGGGCAGGGCATGCTGCGGGCGTGCCGGAGCCCACCGAACTGCGCCGCCGGGTGCTCGCCGCCTGGACCGACTCCCCGGCCCGCTTCCGCGAGGACGCCAACGCCGAGGAGGACCTGGTCCGCGGCGGCTACCGCGACCGGCTGCTGGTCGAGCTCGCCCAGAACGCCGCCGACGCCGCGGCCCGCACCGGCGTCCCCGGGCACCTGCGCCTGGAGCTGACCGGGGACGTGCTCCGCGCGGGCAACACCGGCGCCCCGCTGGACGACGACGGCGTGCAGGCGCTGGCCACCCTCCGCGCATCGGCCAAGCGGGACGCCGCCGACGCCGTGGGCCGCTTCGGTGTCGGCTTCGCCGCGGTGCTGGCCGTCAGCGACGCCCCCGCCGTGGTGTCCACCGGACGGTCGGTGCGCTTCTCCGCCGAGGACACCCGGGCCGCCGTCGCCGCCGTGCCGGCGCTGGCCGCGGAGCTCGCCCGCCGGGGCGGCGCCGTCCCGGTGCTGCGGCTGCCCTTCGACGCCGACGGCGCCCCGCCGGCCGGGTTGGCCACCGAGGTCGTGCTGCCGCTGCGGCCGGGCAGTGCCGACGCCGTCCGGGCCGCGCTGCACGCGCTGGACGCCGAGCTGCTGCTCGCGCTGCCCGCACTGGCCCGGGTCGACGTGGTCGTCGACGGGGCGACCCGGACGCTGACCCGGGAGGACGACGGCGGCCGGGTCCGGCTCGGCGACGGCGACCGGACGAGGACGTGGCAGCTCGTGCAGCGCACCGTGCAGCTGCCCGCCGAGCTGCTCGCCGACCGCCCGGTCGAGGAGCGCGGGCGCCGCGCGGCCACCCTCACCTGGGCGGTCCCGCTGGACGAGGCCGGCGTCCCGGCTCCGCTGCCCGGCCGGCAGGTGCTGCACGCCCCGACCCCCAGCGACGAGCCGCTGTCGCTGCCCGCCCGGCTGGTCGCCCCCTTCCCGCTGGGCCCCGACCGGCGGCACGTCGCGCCCGGGCCGGTCACCGACGCGCTGGTGCAGGCCGCCGCCGACGGCTACGCGGAGCTGCTCGCCGCGCTGCCCGCCGACCCGGTGCTGCTGCGGCTGGTGCCCGGGGTGGGCCTGGCCGCCGCCGCGCTGGACGCGGCGCTGTGCACGGCGGTGCTCGACCGGCTCACCGCGACGGCGTGGCTGCCGCCGGCCGACCCGGAGGAGCGGCCGCTGCGGCCCGACCGCGCCGTCGCGCTCGACGAGGCGACCGACGAGCGGGTGGCCGCGTTGGTCGGCGTCCTGCCCGGGCTGCTGCCGGCCGGCTGGTCGCACCGCCGCGACGCCCCGGTGCGGGCCGCGCTCGGGGTGCGCCGGGCGGGGCTGGCCGACGTCGTCGAGGCGGTGCGCGGCGTGCGGCGACCGGGGGAGTGGTGGGCCGACCTCTACGCCGCCCTCGACGGCGCCGACCGGGAGGAGCTGGCCGCGCTGCCGGTGCCGCTCGCCGACGGGCGCACCGCGCAGACCCCGGCCGGCGTGCTGCTGGCCGACGCCGCGCTGCCCGCTGGCCGGCTGGCCCCGCTGGGGCTGCGGATCGCCGACCCGGCCGTGGCCGTCGGCCCCGCCCGGCGCGTGCTCGAGCGGCTCGGTGCCCGCCCGGCGACGGCGGCCGCGGTGCTCGCCGACCCCGACGTCCGGGCCGCGGTGGAGACCTCGCTGGACCGGGCGGACGACGGCGAGGACGTCGAGCCGCTGGCCGTCGCCGTGCTCACCCTGGTCGCCGCGGCCGGACCGCGCCCCGGCGAGCTGCCGTGGCTGGCCGAGCTGGCGCTGCCCGACGACGACGGCGGCTGGGCGCCCGCCGGGGAGCTCGTCCTCCCGGGCTCACCGCTGGCCGACGTGCTGGCCCCCGGCGCGCTGGGCACCCTCGACCCGGAGGTCGCCACCGGGCAGGACGCGGGTGCGCTGCGCGCGGTCGGCGTCCTGGACACCTTCGCCCTCGTCACCGCCGCCGACCCGGAAGAGCTCGACGTCGACCGGGCCGAGGAGTGGGCGGAGGCGGTGCTGGACCGGCTGCCGGACGGTGCGCCACCGCCGGACTGGCCCCCGCTGACCGCCGTCCGCGACCTGGAGCTGGTGCGGGACTGGGACCGGGCGCTGCCGCTGCTGGCCGCCCTGCCGGCGACCGCGCGTGCGGACGTCGACCTCGGCGGCACCGCCGTGCCGGGCCACCTGCGCTGGTGGCTGCGCACCTCACCCGTGCTGGGCGGCACCCGTCCCGACCAGCTCCGGGCGGCCGACGGCGTCGAGCTGCAGGGACTGTACGAACCCGTCCCGGACCTGCCGCCGGCGGTGCTGGAGCTGCTGCGCCCGGCCGCGACCGTGGCCGACCTGCTGGCCGACGTCGACGACGCGGTGGAGCTGCTGCACCGGCTCGGCGACCCGCAGCGCACCGTCGGCCCGCCCGTGCTGGCCCGTGTCTACGCCCGGCTCGCCGCCGCGCTGGACGGCGTGGACGTCGAGCCGCCGGCGCGGGTGCGGGTGGCACCGGACCGGGTCAGCGCCGAGGCCGTCGTGCTCGACGCACCCTGGTTGCAGCCACTGGTCGATGCGCCGCTGGTGCCGGCCGGTGGTGCCCCGGAGGCGGTCGCCGACCTGCTCGACCTGCCGTTGGCCAGCGAGCTGGAGCAGGCGCGGGTGACCAGCCGGGCGGCGCGCACCGTCGCCTGGTCGGAGGTGCCCGGGGCGCGGCTGGCCGCCACCCGGCTGGGGCTGGCCGAGCTGACCGGGTCGGTGGCGGTGCACCCGACGCTCACCGTCAGCGGTGGCCGCAGCGTCGCCTGGTGGCCCGGGGCCGACAATGACGCGGTCGACGGTACGCCCGCGGCGCTGGGCCGGGCGCTGGCCTGGCGGGCCGGGGCCTGGCCGCTGCGCCAGGCCCTGGCCGAGGCCTTCGCTCACCCCCAGCGCGCCGCCGAGCTCGCCGCGGAGGACAGCGTCGGCTGAGCGATCACCCGGCGAGCGACCGTCCGACCCGCCCCGACGACCGACCGATCGCGGGTCCTGCGCTCCTCCTGCAGGGGCCCGCCACGGGCCTGCGAGTGGTGGGGAGCATCGGGAGGACCCCGTCCTCCGCACCCCTCGCAGGCTCGGACGGGGCCGTCAGAACCAGCGGGGGGCGGCCTGGGCGCCGGGGGCGTGGCCGTGCCGGCTGTCGGCCCGCGGGCCGTGGCCCTCGCTGCGGCCGCCCGAGCGGGGCGCCGGCTGGGCGGCCTGCCAGGTGCTGAAGAGCGACAGCCACTGCGCCGCGGTCAGCGCCGACGGGCGGGCCGTGGGCGCGAGGCCCTCGGCGTGCAGCCAGCGCACCCCGCCGGTGCCGGGCAGCTGGCTGCGCAGCGCGGCGCCGAGCGCGGGCGCCCGGCCGGCCAGCACGCCGTGGACGAGCCGGTCGAGGTCGGCATGGGCGTCCTCGGGCAGCTGGGCGCGGGCCTCGGCGACGGCGTCGAGGGCAGGGGTGGGTCGTGACACGGGGGCCTCCAGGAGGGTGCGGCCGGCGGCCGGCGGGCGCGCCGGGACGAGCGGGGTGCGGGGCCGGCCGGTGCGGGACCGGCCGACGGCGGTGCTGCTGTGCAGCCCGCGTCAGCTCATCGGGGGTGCGGCCGTGTCAGGAGCCCATGGCGGGGACGGTACGACCGCCGTGCGGCCGCCGTCCACCGGTTTGCCGGCGGGTGGTCAGGAGGTCGTGTCGGCGTCGGAACGGGGCGTGGTGCCGGCCTGCCCGTCGCGGGCCCGGGCGGCCTGCCGCGCCAGGTGGGCGGCGTAGCGCGCGGCGTCCTTCTCGCGGGACCCGGAGTTGCGCTCCCACTTGGCCTTGCGCCGCCGGGCCCGGACCTGTTCGCGCGCCTCGTAGTCGGGGTGCTCGTCCCAGGTGCTGGCCAGCTGGACGACGACGACGGCGGCGGCGCCGAAGATCAGCACGACCGCACCGAGGATCGGGTCCACGGTGAACGCCAGGACGCTCAGCACCACCCACACGACCCCGGCGACGATCGTCCGCTTCGACATGCCGACCAGTATCCGCCCGGCTCCTGTGTGCCGTCGCCGATGACCGCCGGTGGGGAGGAGACCCCGGACACGCCCGGTGTGGAGGCTGTGAGCACCGGCGTGGCGGGAGCCGCCACGCCGACGACCTCTTGTGCGCGACCGATCTGGTGCCTAGCGTCCTGGTCGCGGTTCAACCACCAGCCGCGACCGAGTGCACGTCTGCTCGGCGCTCACGGTCGACGTCCGTCGTCGGCCCTGGCCTGCCGGAGGTCCGCTTGACCGCACTCCCCATCGATCTCGACCCCACCCGCATCGACGTCCGCGCCGCCACCTCGGCCGACGGCGCCGTGATCACGGTGAGCGGTGAGATCGACTCCACGACCGCCCCCGGACTGCGCACCTGCCTGCTCGAGGTGCTCGAGCGCCCGGGCACCGTCACCGTGGAGGTCGACCTGACCGGGGTCAGCTTCCTCGACTCCGCCGGGCTCTCCGCCCTGGCCACCGCGCACCGCGCCGCCCAGGCCGGCGGCCGCACGCTGCAGATGCGGGTCGGCGGCACCCGGGCCGTCGTCCGTCCGCTGGAGATCACCGGCCTCCGGGACGTCTTCACCGTCGTCGGGTGACCGGGCCGGCGTCCATGATCTGGTGATGGTCACCACCACCTGGCGCGGCGCCTTCTCCAACGACGACGTCAACGCGCTGCACGCCGAGGGCTTCGGGCACCGCCTCCTCGACGACGACTGGAACGCCCAGGTCGAGCGGTTCAGCCTCGGCTGGGTGACCGCCGTCGACGGTGCCGAGCTGGTCGGGTTCGTGAACGTGGCCTGGGACGGCGGCGTGCACGCCTTCCTGCTCGACACCCTCGTGCGCGCCGACCGCCGCCGGCAGGGCATCGGGTCGGCCCTGGTGCGCGCCGCGGTCGCCGGCTCCCGCGGGACCGGCTGCGAGTGGCTGCACGTGGACTTCGAGGAGCACCTGCGCGGCTTCTACCTCGACGGCTGCGGCTTCGCGCCCACCGGCGCCGGCCTGGTCGCCCTCGCCTGACACCCGCTCGGGCCGGGGTGGCCGGGGTCAGCTGGCCGGGTCGCGGTCGGGGTAGCGGGCCCGGGCCAGCGCGTAGACCCCGAACGCGGCGAACCCGACCGCTACGGCGGTGAGCAGCCACTGCCCCGTGGGCACGGCGCCGATGGCGTTCATCGCGCCGTCCAGGCCGGTGGCCGTCGACACGTCGGAGGTGGCCGCGGCGTACACCAGCAGCCCGCCGGAGACCGCGAACGCGATGCCCTTGGCGACGTAGCCCACCGCGCCGACCCGCTGGATGAACGGCTCGACCCGGTCGGGGGCGGCGTCGAGGTCGACGTCCCGCATGAACCCGCCGGTCACCCCGCGCACCAGCGTGTAGAGCCCGACGGCCACCACGCCGACGCCCACGGCCACCACGAGCGCGGCACCGCCGGGCACGTGCAGCGCGTCGTCGGTGAGGTCGCGGAACCGGACGGCGGCGTCGTACTCGGCGCCGACGGCGAAGAACAGCGCGGTCACCCCGAGCACGGCGTAGACCACCGCCTTCGCCCCGCACTTGGCGCACACGACCGCCACCCGCCGCCGGTGCCCGGGACGCAGCAGCCCGGTCCACCAGCGCAGCACCTCACCGGCCTGCCACACCGCGAGCGCGAGCATGCCGAGCCCGATCACCCACAGCAGCACCCGGCCACCGGGGGAGCCGGCGACGGTCTGCAGCGCCCCGGTCTGGTCGGCGTCCTCGGTGCGGGGCGTCTCGGACCAGGCGATCCGGAACGCCAGCCAGCCGATGAGCACGTGCAGGACGCCGTAGGCGACCAGGCCGACGCGGGCCAGGTGGGTGAGCACCGGGTGGTCGGTGACCTCACGGGCGCGGGTGACGGCGTCGTGCACCCGGCGCGGGACGACGTGCACCGGGCTCAGGTGCGCTCGGGGTAGCGGGCGCGGAACAGGCAGAAGACGCCGAACGCGGCGATGCCCAGGGCCACCAGGGTGAGCAGGACCTTGCCGAAGGGAGCGTCGAGCAGGGTGCGCATCGCGCCGTCGAGCCCGCTGGCCTTCTCCGGGTCGAAGGTGACCGCCGCCCAGCCGAGCAGCCCGCCCACCAGCGCCAGCGCCACGCCCTTGGCGGGGTAGCCGACCTGGCCGAGCCGCTCGATCACCCGGCGCTGCCCGGCACCGGCCCGCGCGGTGTCGATCTCCTTCAGGAAGTGGCCGGTGACGCCCTTGCGCACGTGGTAGACCCCGACGCCGATCACCACGAGCGCGGCGACGCCGACCAGGAACCGCCCGCCCGGCCAGCCGAACACCCCGGCGACGGTCGACTGCTGCTGGTCGGAGCTGGACTGCCCGCCGCCGGTGGCGAACCGCAGGGCGGTGACGGCGAGGAAGAGGTACACGACGGTCTTCGCGACCGCCTTGACGACCTTGCCGGCGGCCTTCTTGCGTGCCTCGCCCTGAGCCTGCAGGCCGGCGCGGTGCCGCAGCACCTCGGCCAGCTGCCAGACGGCGAGCGCGACCAGCCCGACCACCAGCACCCACAGCAGCGCCCTGCCCAGCGGCTCCCCCGCCAGGGTGGCCATCGCGCCGGACTGGTCGGCGGACCCGCCGCCGCCGCCCCAGGCCAGCTGGAGGGCCAGCCACGCGATGAGCAGGTGCACGACGCCGTAGGCGGTCAGGCCGACCTGGGCGAGGCGCTCGAGTGCCCGGCTGTCACCGGCCCGCTGCGCTGCGTTCCCGGAGGAGCCCACGACGTTCCCCGAGGTGCCCATGACCGTCTCCTCCTGTCACCGCGCCCCCGACGACCGTCGCCGGCTCCGGACGCAGGCGCTCGACGATCACGCGGCGGACAGCCTCGCACGGGCGAGGGCCGACCGCCGGTCGGCGATCAGCTGACCGGGTGCCGGGCCCGGGTGAAGCAGTACACGCTGAAGGCGGCGAACCCGGCCGCGATGCCGGTCAGCACCCACGGCCCGTACCGGGTCGCCACGATCGTCTGCAGGGCGCCGTCCAGCCCGGTCGCCTGGTCGGGGTCGAAGGTGGCGGCCGCCCAGCCGAGCACCACGCCCACGGCGGCGAAGGAGGCGCCCTTGGCCACGAACGCCCCCTGGCACACCACCCGGGTCAGCCGGCCCAGCCGCGGCGGGAGGCCGTCGAGGTCCAGCTCGTCGAGGAACCCGGCCCGCCAGCCCTTCTGCAGCTGGTACACCCCGATGACCACCAGCACGACGCCGGCGCCGACCACCAGCCACTGCCCGCCCGGCAGCGCGAGCACCCCGCGGGCGGACCGCTGCTCGTCGTCGCGCTGCTGCCCGCCCGCCAGCGCGGCCCGCACCGTCAGCCAGGTCAGCCAGCCGTAGACCAGCGCGCTGCCCACGGTGCGCAGCAGCTGGAGCACCGCGGCCCGCCGCTCCGGCCCGGGCTGCGGCACCGCCCGGCGGTGCCGCAGCACCTCGACCGCCTGCCACACCGTCAGCGCGGCGAAGCCGACGGCCAGCAGCACCAGCAGCGACCGGCCGGCGGTCGACCCGGCCAGCACGGCGAGGGCACCGGTGGGGTCGGCGGTGCTCTCCTGCCCGCTGCTGCGCGGGCCGCCGCCGCGCCAGGCGAGCTGGAGCACCAGCCCGGCCACCAGCAGGTGGACGACGCCGTACCCGGCCAGCCCGACCGCGGCCAGCCGACGCAGGGTGCTGCTGCGCGCCGCGTCGTGCACGGCACTGCTGGTCTCCACCCACCGCCCCGTCCCCGGGCCGGCACCGGCCCGGCGCACAGGGTTCCACGCGGGTCCGCGGGCTGCCCGGCACCGACCCGCGCCGGATGGGGGAGACTGGGCGCGTGACGAACGCCGTGACCGCCGGCCGGCTGGCCGGGACCTCCCCGTCGACATCCCCCTCGGTCCGTCCCACCTGGGTGCGCCCGGCCGCGCTGGGCGCGGCGCTGCTGGCCCTCGCGGTGCTGGCCGGCACCTGGTCGGGTGCCGGTCCGCGGGTGCTGCTGGGCGTGCTCGGCGTCGGCGCGCTCGTCCGCGGGGCCACCCTGCTGCGGGCGGCCCGCACCGGGGGAGCCGACCGCACCGTCGCCGTCGCCGGCGCCGGGGCCGTCTGGCTCGGGCTGCTCGCCGCGGCCGTCGCGCTGCTGTCGGCCACCGCCACCGGCTGGGTCTTCGTGGCCGCCGCCGTGCTGGCGCTGCCCGCGCTCGCCGCTCTCTCGGCCGTCCGTCCCGCGGTCGCCGCCGCCGGGGCCGTGGTCGTCGCCGCGGCTGCGGTGCTCACCGCCGTCCTGGGCGGCGTCGACAGCCTCCTGGACGCCGGCCGGGTCCTGGCCGTGGCCGTCGTGGCCCTCGCCGGGATCGGCTACCTGGTCGCCGCGGTGCGCTCGGCCCGCGAGGCGGCCGCGCCCGCGCCCGCCGCCGGCTGCGGTGGCTGCGCGTGCAGCGCCGGTGGCGGCGGCTGCGGCGCAGCCGCCCTGCGCTGACCCGGCGTCGACGGGCCGCCGTCCAGTCGTTCCCCGCACGACACGTGGTCGTCACGGACGCTGCCTAGCCTCGAGCGTGCGGTGGGCAGACAGGTGTTCCTGGCCCGCCGGCACGTCGACGCCGGCACCTGCCCGGCGGGCTGGGAGGACGACCATGAGCGAGACCATCGAGCGCACCACCTGGACGTGCGAGAACTGCCGGCACGCCAACGACGTCGCCCGCCGGCGCTGCACCGACTGCGGCACCACCCGCGACTGACCCCGGGTACACCGCCCGACCGGCCCCGACACACCGCAGGGACGGTT
The DNA here is from genome assembly GCF_019112525.1 of Modestobacter sp. L9-4. Classification (NCBI taxonomy): domain Bacteria; kingdom Bacillati; phylum Actinomycetota; class Actinomycetes; order Geodermatophilales; family Geodermatophilaceae; genus Modestobacter; species Modestobacter sp. L9-4. The sequence goes on along the minus strand of NZ_CP077800.1, from coordinate 926,313 downwards.
GAGCGGGGCCGCTGCGGGTGACCGGCAGGGCATGGCAGATCTCCCCGAGGCCGCCGGCCGGCTCGCCGCCGTCCCGCTGGCGCTGCTGGCCCGGGCCTCCGGTGGCCGGCCGATGCACCCCCGCGGCGTGGTGCTCACCGCCCGGCTGCACCGCACCGGGCTGCCGCGGCCCAGCGGCGTCGCCTGGCTGGACGAGCCCGGCACGGACGACGTCCTGGTCCGGCTGTCCCGTGGCGCCGGGCTGCCGCCGCGGTGGCCCGACCTGCTCGGCTTCGCGTTGCGCGCGCCGGGGGAGCGGCCGGTCGACCTGCTGCTGTCCTCCTCCGGGCGCGGCCGGTGGACCCGCCGGCTGCCGGTGCTGCGCCGCGACCCGGCCACCACCTACGGCTCGATGATGGGCTACCGCGGTCCGGCCGGACCGGTGCTGCTGGCCGCGCACCCGCACGGTCCCGGCGTCTTCGGCCTCGCCGCGACCGTCGGCTCCGGACCGGAGCAGCCCTTCGCCCGGGTCGTGCTCGGGGAGCGACCACCCCAGGCCCCGCCGCTGCACTTCGACGCCGTGCTGCACCCACCGCCCGGCCTGGTCGCCGACGGCCCGATGGCCCGGTTCCGGCGGCCGGCCTACACCGCGGCCCGCGCGGCGCTGGGTGAGCCGCTGGACGCCGTCCGGCCCCCGGTCCGGTGAGCGGCCACGTCTTCGTCGTCGGCGCCGACCTGACCCGGCTGTCCTGCGACGACGTCCTGGTGCCCACCGACCGCGACCTGCGGGTGGGCACCAGCTGGGTGCCGCTGCTGCCGGCCGGCTCGGTGGCCGTCACCGACGACGACGGCGTGACCGTGGCCGGGTCCTTCGACCCCGGCGCGCGGGTGCGCGAGCTGCCCGGCGACGGGGCCCGGCGCACGTGGCTGGTCGACACCGTGGAGCACGAGGACGGCGGTGACCGCGGGCTGAGCTGGCTGCTGGAGGGTGCGCGGGAGGCGCTGGCCGCGGTCGCCCGGCGCCCGGTCGAGCGGCCCGCGCACGGACGGGCCCGCCGGCTGGTCGGCCTGCCCGCGCTGGGCACCGGCTGGGGCGGCGCGGCCGGCCGCCGCGGGGCGCTGCTGCAGCAGCTGCTGCCGGTGCTGCGCGAGGCCGCGGCCGAGCACGGCTACGACGTCGCGCTGGTGCTGCGCCGGCCCAGCGACCTGGCCGCCGCGCAGCGGGTGCGCCGCGCCGAGGGCGGGGGATGGGCGCTGCCGGCCCCCTTGCGGGAGGTGGCCGAGGACCTCGGCGCCCGGGCGCGGGCCGGCGAGCTGGCCGTCTTCCTGGGTGCCGGGGTGAGCGCCGCGGCCGGGCTGCCCACCTGGGAGGCGCTGCTCGACGAGCTCGCCGACCGGGCCGGGCTGCCCGAGGAGCTCACCGCCGGGCTGTCCGGGCTGCCGCCGCAGGACGCCGCGGCGCTGCTGGCCCGCGAGCTCGGTCGCGACCAGCTGACCACCTACGTGCAGCAGCGCTTCGGCCCCGGGCCCTACGGGCTGGCGCACGCGCTGATCGCCGGGCTGCCGGTCGCGGAGTTCGTGACCACCAACTACGACCCGCTGGTCGAGCTGGCCGCCGCCGACGTCGGGCGGCCGTTGCGGGTGCTGCCGTTCGCCGAGGTCGAGCCGGGCGCCCGCTGGCTGCTCAAGCTGCACGGCGACGCCGCGCACCCCGACAGCATCGTGCTCACCCGGGAGCAGTACCTGGAGTTCGGCGACCACCGGACGGCGTTGGCCGGGGTGCTGCAGACCCTGCTGCTGACCCGGCACGTGCTGTTCGTGGGCACCTCGATGCTCGACGACGACCTGATCCGCATCGCCCACCAGGTGCGCAGCGTCCTCACCGTCCCGGGGGACCCGCACCGGCGGCGCAGCGGCACCGTGCTGGCGCTGCAGGAGGACCCGGTGCGCGCCCGGCTGTGGGAGCGCGACGTCGACACGGTCGCCATGGCCGCCGCCGGCGCCCCCGGTCCGGAGGCCGCCCGCCGGCTGGAGGTGCTGCTGGACCTGCTGGGCTGCCTGTCCAGCCCGCCCACCGGCTACCTGCTCGACCCGGCCTACCGCGGGTTGCTCGACGCCGAGGAGCGCACCCTCTCGGCCGCACTCGGCGACGTCGCCACGGCGCTGGCCGGCACGTCCGGGCGCAGCTGGGCCGGGCACGAGGTCCGCCGGCTGCTGGAGGAGCTGGGCCACGGGGCGGGATGACCGGACCACCGGCGGGCGGACCCGGCCACGGAGCGGGACGACCGGGTCACACGGTGGGATGAGTGGACTCCTGCGGGGCTGGGCACGGGGCCTGCCATGACGCGGCGGCCCCGGCTCGACCAGTCCCTCCCGATGCTCGCCAAGGGCTACGCCTGGCTGCCCGACCGGCGCCGCGCGGCCGGCCGGGACACCGTGCGCACCCGGGTGATGCTGCGTCAGGCGCTGGCCGTCGAGGGCCCGGCCGGGGCGCGGTTCGTCTACGACGAGGACCACGTGCGCCGCGGGGGTGCGCTCCCCGAGCCGGTGATCAGCACGCTGTTCGGGCACGGCGCCGTGCACACCCTGGACGGCGAGGCGCACCGGGTGCGGAAGGCGATGTTCGTGCACCTGCTGATGGGCCCCGGCGTCGGCGAGCTGGTCGAGGCGGTCACCGCCGCCTGGGACGACGCGGTGCCGCGCTGGAGCGAGCAGGGGCAGGTCGTGCTGATGGAGGAGGCCGCCCGCGTGCTCACCCGCGGGGTCTGCGACTGGGCCGCCGTCCCGGTGGCCGACGACGAGCTGCCGTCGCTGGCCCGCGACCTCACCACCCTGGTCGACGGCTTCGCCACCGGTGCCCCGCGGCACTGGCGGGCCCGCCGCGTCCGGCAGCGGCGCGAGGCGTGGCTGGCCGGCATCGTCGAGGAGGTGCGCTCCGGCGCCCGCACCGTGCCGGCCGGCTCGGTGCTGGCCACGGTCGCCGCGCACCGCGACTCCGACGGTGAGCTGCTCGAGCCGCGGGTGGCCGCGGTGGAGGTGCTCAACGTCGTCCGGCCCACCGTCGCCGTCTGCTGGTTCGTGGCCTTCTCCGCCCACGCGCTGCACCGCTGGCCGGGGAACCGGGAGCGGCTGTGCACCGGCGACCCGGCGTTCGCCGAGGCCTTCGCCCACGAGGTGCGCCGCTTCTACCCGTTCGCGCCGTTCATCGGCGGCCGCTCCCCGCGCGAGGTGGAGTGGGAGGGCGAGCGGGTGCCGGCCGGGTCGATGGTGCTGCTGGACCTGTGGGGCACCGACCACGACCCGCAGCTGTTCCCCGAGCCGTACGCCTTCCGCCCCGAGCGGTTCCTCGCCGGCGACCGGGTGCGCGAGATCGGCGCGTGGGAGCTGGTGCCCCAGGGTGCCGGCGACCCCCGCACCGGGCACCGCTGCCCGGGTGAGGACGTCACCGTCGCGCTGCTGTCGGCCCTCGCCGTCCGGCTGGCCCGGCTGCAGTACCGGCTGCCGCCGCAGGACCTCACCATCTCGCTGTCCCGGATCCCGGCGCGCCCGGCCAGCGGAGTCGTGCTGAGCGGTGTCCGGGCGGGCTGAACCGGTTCCGGTACCGCGCGGCGGGACTGTGCCGGGGGTGGGCGGATGAGTACGGTGACCGTCGTGAGCGTCCGCGCGCGCAACGACGTCCGGGTCAGCGGCGCGCCCGGTGCCCGGCCGATGCTCTTCGCGCACGGCTACGGCTGCGACCAGCACATGTGGCGGTACGTGACGCCGCACTTCGCCGCCGACCACCAGGTGGTCACCTTCGACCACGTCGGGTTCGGCAACTCCGACCTGACCGCCTACGACCCGGTGCGGTACGGCTCGCTGCGCGGCTACGCGGCGGACGTCGTGGAGGTCCTCACCGAGCTGGACCTGACCGACGCCGTGTTCGTCGGGCACTCCGTCAGCGCGATGATCGGCGTGCTGGCCCACGCGATGGCGCCCGAGCGCATCGGCGCGATGGTCATGGTCGGCCCGAGCGCCCGCTACGTCGACGACGGCGACTACGTCGGTGGCTTCAGCCGCGCGCAGCTGCGGGAGCTGCTGGAGAGCCTGGACGCCAACCACCTGGCCTGGTCGACGCTGATGGCCCCGCAGGTCATGGCCAACCCCAACCGGCCGGAGCTGGCCGCCGAGCTGACCACCGCCTTCTGCCGCACCGACCCCGACGTCGCCCGCCAGTTCGCCCGCATCTCCTTCCTGTCCGACAACCGGGCCGACCTGGCCGGCGTCGACGTGCCGACCCTGGTGCTGCAGTGCGCCGAGGACGTCATCGCCCCGGTCACCGCCGGCCGCTACGTGCACGAGCACGTCCCCGGGTCGACCTTCGTCCAGCTCTCCGCCACCGGGCACTGTCCGCACCTGAGCGCCCCGGAGGAGACCTCCGCCGCCATCCGGGCCTGGCTGTGACCGACGCCCGCGGGACGGCACGGCCCGTCGCCCGCGACCGCCGGCTGGTCGACGGTGTCCGGGCGGCGCTGGACGAGCTGCTGGACGACGACCCCGCGGACCTCTACGAGAACGCCCCCTGCGGCTACCTCTCGATGCTCGCCGACGGCACGATCGTCAAGGTCAACCAGACGATGTGCACCTGGCTGGGGCTGCCGCGGGGGGAGGTGCTGCGCACCCGGCTGCGCGACCTGCTCAGCCTGGGCGGCCAGGTGTTCCACGACGCCCACCTCACCCCGCTGCTGCGCATGCAGGGGGCGGCCCGGGAGGTCGCACTGGACGTCGTCCGGGCCGACGGCTCGCTGCTGCCCTGCCTGGTGAACGCGATCGAGGTGCGCGACGCCGACGGTCGCCCGCTGATCGTGCGCGCCACCCTGTTCGAGGCCACCGCGCGCCGCCGCTACGAGCTGGACCTGCTGGCGGCGCAGCGGGTGGCCGAGGACTCCGGGCTCCGGTCCCGCACGCTGCAGCAGTTCGTCTCCGAGCTGGCCGCGGCGGTGACCACCGCGGACGCCGCGGCCGTGGTCGTGCACCGCAGCCGGCGCGCGGTGCACGCCACCGGGGCGGCGCTGTGGCTGGTGGCCCCGGACGCCGCCCGGCCCGGTGCCACCGAGCCCGCGGCGGTGCTGAGCGCCGCCGAGAACGTGCCGGCCGCGCTGCTGGCCGCCCTGGACGCCACCTCGGCCGGCCGGGTGGGGCTGGTGCTCAGCTCGGGGGTGCGCACGGTGCCGGTGACCGCGGCGCTGCGCGAGGCCTGGCCGGAGCTGGCCACCGCCGCGGCGGCGGCGCGGGTCACCGACCTGGTCGTCGTCCCGGTGACCACCGACGGCACCCACCTGGGTGCCCTGCTGCTCACCCTCGGCGACCCGGACGACGGCGAGCTCATCAGCCTCACCGAGCCGGCCGCGCACCGCTCGCTGGACCCGGCCGACGTCGACCTGCTGGTCACCCTGGGCCGGCAGGCCGGTCAGGCGCTGGAGCGGGCCCGGCTGCACGAGGAGACCGCCCGCCAGGCCGAGCGCTCGGGCTTCCTGCTCGACGCGGCCCGGATGCTGGCCCGGGCGGCCGGGGTGGGCGAGAGCGTCGAGCGGCTGGCGGAGATGGTGGTGCCGCGGCTGGCCGACCTGTGCGTGCTGGACCTGGTGGGCGAGCACGGCATGGAGCGGGTCGTGGCCCGGCACGGCGACCCGGGGCGCCAGCCCTTCGTCGACGTGCTGCGCGCCTGGGCCCCGCCGCACCGCGACCTGCCGGCGCCGGCCCGCACCGCGATGGCCGAGGGCCGCACCCGGTGGTTCACCGCCGTCGACGAGGCCGAGCTGGCCGCGATGGCGCGCAGCCCCGAGGAGGTCGCCGCCGCCCGCGCCCTGGAGCTGATCAGCCTGGTCAGCGTCCCGCTGATGGCGGAGGGCCGGGCGCTGGGGGTGATGACGCTGGCGGTCGACCGGCGCCGGCGTCCGTTCACCGCCGCCGACGTGGAGCTCGCCGAGCAGCTGGGCCTGCAGGTGAGCCTGATGATGGCCAAGGCGCAGCGCTACGAGCTCGAGGCCCGCACCTCGCACGTCCTGCAGGCGACCCTGCTGCCACCGCCCCCGCCGCCGGTGCCCGGCATGACGGTGGCGGTGCGCTACCTCGCGGCCACCTCCGGGGTGGAGATCGGCGGTGACTTCTACGACGTCGCCCCGCTGCCCGGCCGGCACGTGGCGATCGCGGTCGGTGACGTCGTCGGCCACGACATCACCGCCGCGGCGACCATGGGGCAGCTGCGCAGCGTCTACCGGGCGCTGCTGGTGGAGGCCCCGGCGCCGGCCGCCGTCATCGACCGGCTGCAGGCCAGCTGGCCGCTGCTGGGGCTGCAGCGGATGGCCACCGCCCTGTTCGCCACCCTCGACGTGCCCACCGGTGAGCTGCACGTGGCCTCGGCCGGCCACCCGCCGCCATTGCTGGTCGTCGACGGCCGGGCGGAGTTCCTGCCGGTGGTGCCCACCCGGATGCTCGGCGCCCCGCCCGCGCCGGCGGCGGAGTGGAGCGGCGTCGTCCCGCCCGGGGCCACGCTGGTGCTGTTCACCGACGGGCTCGTGGAGAGCCGCAGCAGCGACATCGACGCGGGCCTGGAGCGGTTGCGGGCCGCGGCCGGCCGGTCGGCGACGTCCACCCCCGACGAGCTGTGCGACCGGCTGCTGTCCGACCTCGCCGGCACCCACCGCGCCGACGACATCGCCCTGCTCGCGCTCACCCGCGACCCCTGAGTCCCGTGTGCGCCTGTGCGCGCAGCGGGCGAGCGCCGACTGTGCGCCCAGCGGGGTCAGCGGGCCGGATCCAGCCCGGTGTGCGCACAGTCGTCTCACTCGATCGCCGCACCGCGTCTTCTGAGCCGCTGTGCGCTGCTCCGCCCCTCCACCGTGCGCGCAGCGGGGCCCGCCAGAGGTACCCGGCCCGGTGTGCGCACACTCGGCGCACCAGGCTTGACCCTTCTCCGCGACCGATGCGCCGCCGGTCTCGCCGCCCGTCGCTGGTGCCGATCGACCGTGCCCTCAGCGGGGTCGCCAGGACGGATCGGGCCAGGTGAGCGCACAGTCGGCGGACCTGTGGACGACGAACCCGGGCGCGACGTCTCTTCGGGGACGCTGCTCGGGTGTCCGTCCGCGCCGATGCCCCGCTGCGTGGGGTGTTCCGCGGTTCGGTGGCCGTCCACCGGGGGCTGGTGACGCCTGATGTGCTGCGCGGGCCGCGGTACCGGGCGCTGTTCCGGGACGTGCACATCGCCGCTGACGTCCCGGTCACCCACGCCCTGCGCGCCCGGGCGGCGGCAGGCGTGCTCCGGCCCGGAGCGGTGGTAACCGGGCGCAGCGCCGCGGTGCTCTGGGGCGTGGACCTCGCCGAGCCCGAGGACGACGTCGAGCTGACCCTCCCGCCGGGCGCCCACCCGGTGCGGGCTCCCGGTCTGCGCGTGCGCCGAGCTGTCCTCGACCCGCACCGGGTGTGTACCCACCGCGGCGTCCGGGTGACCGATCCCGTGTCGACCACCGTGGCGCTCGCCGCCGCGCTGCCGCTGGACGAGGCGGTGGTCGCCGTCGACTGGATGACCGTGTCCGGGGCCGCCGGGCTGACAGCGGTCAGGGCGCTGGCCACCGCGCAGGCCGGGCGCGGCTGCCGCCGGGCCCGCACGGTGTGCGCGCTGGCCGACGGTCTCGCGCAGTCGCCGCAGGAGACCAGGCTGCGGCTGCTGATGCGGCGGGGTGGGCTGCCGGCCCCGGTGGCCCAGCACCGCGTCGTCCACGGCGGCCGGTTCGTGGCCGACGTCGACTTCGGCTGGCCGGCACACCGGGTGGCCGTGGAGTACGACGGGCTCTGGCACGCCGAGCCCGGTCAGTTCGCCAAAGACCGGCAGCGGCTGAACCGGCTCACCGCCGCCGGCTGGCGCGTCGTCTTCGTGACCGCCGCCGACCTCTACCGCCCCGAGGCGCTCGTCGCCCGCATCGCCGCCCTGCTGGCCACTTGAGTGGGCTGCGCGGCCACCGACTGTGCCCCCAGCGGGGTCGGCGAGCCGGGGTCAGCCCGCTGGGTGCACAGTCGATGGCGCGCCGCGACGTCGCCCGGGTCCCTCAGGCGGGGACGAGGGTGGACAGCTCCTCGGGGAGCTCGCCGGGGTGGACGACGGCCAGGCGCTGGGTGGACCGGGTGAGGGCCACGTAGAGGTCGCTGTACCCGCGCACGCCCTCGGCGAGCACCGCGCACGGGTCGACCAGCACCACCGAGTCGAACTCCAGGCCCTTGGCCTCGCCGGGCACCAGCACCACCGGTGCGCGGCGGGAGTCGGCGTCCGCGCCGGCCTGCGCGGTGGGCAGCTGCTGCCGGACGGCGTCCAGGGTGGCGGTCAGCCGGCTCGGCGGCACGATCACCGCGACCGTGCCGCCCAGCCCGGCGAGCTCGGCGGCGACCTCGGCCACCCGCGTCGGCAGCTCGGCCTCGGCGGCCCGCTCCTCGGTCGGCGGGACGCCGGTCCTGCGCACGGACCGCGGGGCGGAGGTCTGTGCACCACCGGCCGCCAGGACCGCGGCCGCCACGGCCATGATCTCCGCGGGCGTCCGGTAGTTGACGGTGAGCTCGGCCAGCCGCCAGTGCGCGTCGCCGACCGAGGGCCGCAGCGCCTCGCCCCAGGCCTGCGCGCCGGCCAGGCTGCCGGTCTGCGCGAGGTCGCCGACGACGGTCATCGACCGGGTGGGGCAGCGGCGCACCAGCAGCCGCCAGGTCATCGCCGACAGCTCCTGCGCCTCGTCGACCACCACGTGCCCGAAGGTCCAGGTGCGGTCGGCGGCGGCCCGCTCGGCCGTGGTGCGGTAGTCGACCTCGGCGTTGCGGGCGGCCAGCGACTCGGCGTCCAGCAGGTCGCCGGCGGTGAGCTCCTCGCCCTCCTCGTCGTCCTCGAGGTCGGTGGAGCGCGAGCCGTGCAGCATGTCCAGGGTGTCCTGGGCCTCGGCCCGCTCGCGACGCTGACGGCGGGCCTCGGCGGCCCGCTCGGCGCTGTCGTCGTAGCCGAGCAGCTCGTCGGCCTCCTCCAGCAGCGGGACGTCGGCCGGGGTCCAGGCGGTGCCGTCGGTGCGCAGCAGCAGTGCCCGGTCCTCCTCGGTCCAGTTCTTCGTCGCCCGCCTGAGCCGGTCGGGGGAGGTGAGCAGGTCGGCCAGCAGCTCCTCGGGCGTGAGCTTGGGCCACAGCTCCTCGACCAGCCGGCGCACCGCGGGGTCGCTGATGACCTCCGAGCGGAGCGCGTCGACGTCCCGGCTGTCGAGCAGGGTCTCCCCGCCGCGCACGTCGGCGCCGATCCGGCCCACGTACCGCTCGGTGACCAGGTCGGCCACGGCGCGGGCGAAGGCCGGGCGGCCGAGGTTGTGCTGCCGGGAGGCCCGGCGTCCGGCGGTGCGGGCGCGGGTCAGGTCGGCCGGGCGCAGCGAGATGCGCACCCCGTCGATGACCAGCTCCCGGACGCCGCGGCCCAGCGTCTGCCGGTCGCGGACGGCGGCGGTGAGCACGTCGACCATGGCCAGCCGGCCCTTGACCTCGGCGGTCTCCGGGGACTCGGTGCCGCGGGCGTCCAGGCCCGGGCGCAGCTGACCCAGGCCGGCGAGCAGCACGCCGGTCTCGCCGAGGGAGGGCAGCACGTCGGCGATGTAGGACAGGAAGGTCGGCGTGGGGCCGACGACCAGCAGGCCGCTGCGGCCCAGCCGCTCGCGGTGCGTGTAGAGCAGGTAGGCCGCGCGGTGCAGGGCGACGGCGGTCTTGCCGGTGCCCGGCCCGCCCTGGACGACGAGCACGCCGCGGGCGTCGCTGCGGATGATCGCGTCCTGCTCGGCCTGGATGGTGGCGACGATGTCGGTCATCCGGCCGGTGCGCTCGGCGGTCAGCGCGGCCATCAGTGCCGCCTCGCCGGTGAGCGCCGGACCGTCGCCGGCGGAGGCGGCGTCGATGCTCAGCACCTCGTCGTTGACCGCGACCACGGTTCGCCCGCGGGTGCGCACGTGCCGGCGGCGGACGACGCCCTCGGGCCGGAAGGGGGTGGCCGTGTAGAACGGCCGGGACGCCGGCGCACGCCAGTCGACCAGCGCGGGGTCACCGGCGGGGTCGTCGGCGGGCAGGCCGACGCGGCCGATGTACAGCGGCTGCGGCTGCTCCTCGCGGTCGAGGCGGCCGATCACCAGGCCGTGCTCGGCGGCGTCGAGGGCGGTGATCCGCTGCGTCTGGAAGCTGGCGGCGGCCTCCCGTTCACCGAGGGCCTGCGGGTTGATCGCCGGCATCGCCAGCGCCTGCTTGAACCGGTAGACGGCGTGCTCGCGGTTGGCGTCCAGCCGTCGGTAGAGGTCGGTGACGGCGGCCTGCTCGGCGGCGAGCTCCGGGTCCGATGCGGGGTCCGTGCCGGGGGAGGGGCTCGACAAGTCCTGCAACTCCTACGCGTGGGGGTCCAGCGAGCCGTGATCGGCGACCGCCCATCCTGCCACCGGTCCGTGCCGGGGCGCGGCCGGTCTCCGGCGGGCGGACCCACGCGGAGTGCCCTACCCTCCCCGATCACGGCCAACAGCGGCCTGACCAGGACAGGAGCAGTCGTGAGTTCGTACCGCTACAAGCCGAGCAAGCCGATGGGCGTCCTGTCGATCGTCGTCGGCATCGGGATGCTCGTCGTGGGGCTGACGCAGTTCGGCGGGGCCGAGGGCGGCGGGCGGACCTTCCTGGTGGTCTGGTGCATCGCCGTCGTGGGCATCACCGGGGTCAACGCGTGGGCGGCCTTCTCGGAGAAGGGCTCACTGGCGACCTACCGCCGAGTGCCCGACGAGCTGCGCGCCGACGAGCCGGGCGCGGACGCCCCGCGCTGAGCCGGGGTCAGAGCCGGGACGTCGTCGCGTCGTCCTCGGCGCCGGCGCAGTACTGGTCGAGCACCGCGCGGAACACCGGCTCGTCCGGGTCGGCGTGGGCGAAGAGCGTCATCGACGAGCGCAGCTTCTGCGCGTCGATGCCGCCGAACACGGCCACCGGGTCGGTGAGGTCCAGCGCGGTCAGCGCACGGGCGCACTCCAGCAGGCGCGGCCCGAGCACCGGGTGGGCCAGGTACGCGCGGGCCTCGGCGAGGTCGCGGACGGCGTAGCGCTGGGCCATCTCGCTGCGGCCCAGCCCGGCGAGCTGGGGGAACACGAACCACATCCAGTGGCTGCGCTTGCGGCCGGCGCGCAGCTCGGCCAGCGCGGTGTCGAAGGTGTCGCCAGCGTCCTGCGCGTCGACGAAGCGCTGCAGGTCGCTCACCGGGAGGTCCGCACGCCGTCGAGGGCCACGGCCACCACCCGGTCCCGCTGGGCGTCGTCGGCGAAGGACACCGACGTGATGCCGGCGAGCAGCTTCACCAGGTCGTCGAAGCAGAGGTCGGCGCGCACCTCGCCGGCGGCCTGGGCGCGGTCGAACAGCGGCGTGCCGGCGCCGTACATCTCCGCGCGGCAGGCGGCGAACACCGGTGACCCGGCGCTGAGGGCCTCCTTGATCGCCTGCTTGGTGGCGATGTAGCCGACGAAGCGGTCCAGCCAGCCGGCCAGCGCCTCCCACGGCGGCAGGTCGGCGACCTCCCGTGCGGTGGCGCACAGGTCGGCGACCTCGCCGATGTAGAGGCGCTCGACGAGGTCCCGGCGGGTGGGGAAGTTGCGGTAGAGCGTGCCGATGCCCACGCCGGCGCGGCGGGCGACGTCCTCGAGCGAGGCGTCCGCGCCCTGCTCGGCGAACACCTCGCGGGCCGCGGCGAGCAGGGCGTCGAAGTTGCGTGCGGCGTCGGCACGCTGCGGACGGCGCACGCCCAGTTCGACCAGTCCTGCACCGAGCTCGGCCACGCCGCCACCTTCCCCTTGCAACCGGAGGTCTGCCTCCGCTAATGTGGAGGTGCGCCTCCAGTTGACCCGATGATAGCCCCGGCCCGCTCGCGACGGACCCCGGTGAGGTCGGGCGAGCGCGCGTCCCCTCCTGCTCATCTCTCCGTCTGGAGCGACCATGTCCGCACCACGCTCCTCCCCACGGCTCGTGCTCACCGTGCTCGCCGCGGCCACCGCCTCCTTCGCCATGCTGCAGTCGCTGGTCACCCCGGTGCTGCCGACGATCCAGCACGACCTGGGCACCTCTGCCTCGGGCATCACCTGGGTGCTCACCGCCTGGCTGCTGTCGGCCGCGGTGGCCACGCCGCTGCTCGGCCGGGTCGGTGACATGCAGGGCAAGGAGCGCACGCTGGTGCTCTCCCTCGCCGCGATCGCCGTCGGCTCGCTGATCGCCGCCCTCGCCCCGTCGCTGCCCCTGGTGCTGCTCGGCCGGGTGGTCCAGGGCCTGGGGGGTGCTGCCTTCCCGCTCGCCTTCGGCATCCTGCGCGACGAGTTCCCGCCGCACCGCCTGCCCTCGGCCGTCGGCTTCCTGTCCGCGGTCATCGCGGCCGGCGGCGGCGTCGGCATCGTGCTGGCCGGCCCGATCGAGAGCGCCCTGGGCTGGCGCGCGCTGTTCTGGATCCCGATGGTCGTGGTGACCGGCACCGCCGTCCTGGCCCGCCGGTACGTCCCGGAGTCCCCGGTCCGCACACCCGGGCGGGTCAACGTCGTCGCCGCCCTGCTGCTGGCCGGCTGGCTGGTCGCACTGCTGGTCCCGCTGTCGCAGGCCTCGTCCTGGGGCTGGGCCTCCGGGCGCACCCTCGGGCTCCTCGCCGTCGCCGTCCTGGCCCTGGCCGCGTGGGTGGCCGTCGAGGTCCGCTCGGCGACCCCGCTGATCGACATGCGGATGATGCGGCTGCCGGCGGTCTGGACCACCAACCTGGTGGCGCTGCTGTTCGGCGCGCAGATGTTCGGCGTCTACGCCTTCCTGCCCCAGTTCGTGCAGCTGCCGGCCAGCACCGGCTACGGGTTCGGTGACAGCGTGACCGTCGCCGGGCTGCTGATGCTGCCGCTGCTGGTGACCATGTCGGTCACCGGCGTCCTGTCCGGGCGGATCGTCACCGTGCTGGCCTACAAGCCCCAGCTCGTGCTCGCCTCGGGCATCGCCGCGCTGGGCTGCGCGGGGCTGGCCCTCTTCCACGCCGCCCCGTGGCAGGTGGCCGTCGCCGCCGGCTGGCTGGGCGTCGGCTTCGGGCTGGCCTACTCCGCACTCACCAGCCTGATCGTGCGCAGCGTCCCGGCGCACCAGACCGGCGCGGCCAGCGGCATGAACCTCAACATCCGCACCATCGGCGGCGCGCTGGGCACCGCGCTGGTCAGCAGCGTGGTCACCGCCTCCGCCGGCGCCGACGGCCTGCCCGCTGAGTCCGGCTTCACCACCGCGTTCTGGGCGCTGTCGGGTGCCTCGGTCGCGGCCGCGGTGCTCGCCCTCCTCGTGCCCGGCGCAGCGCGCCGCCGTCCGGTCCCGGCCGCCCCTGTCCCCACCCCGGCCGTCTCCGTCCCTGCCCCGCTGGACGACGTCTCCGTCGTCCCCGTCAACTGAGAGGGACCCCGTGTCGAAGACCTGGCTCGTCACCGGCAGCTCGCGCGGCCTCGGCCGCGCCCTGGCCGAGGCCGTCCTCGAGGCCGGCGACTCCGTGCTGGCCACCGCCCGGGAGCCGGAGCTGCTCGCCGACCTGACCCACCGCTTCGTGGGCCGGGTGCGCCCGCTGGCACTCGACGTCACCGACCCCGACGCCGGTGCCGCCGCCGTGGAGGCCGCGGTCGCCGCCTTCGGCCGGCTGGACGTGGTGGTCAACAACGCCGGGCACGCCGACAGCGCCCCGGTCGAGGCGACCACCGAGGAGTCCTTCCGGGCGCACCTGGAGACCAACCTGTTCGGCGTCATCCGCACGACCCAGGCCGCCCTGCCGGTGTTCCGGCAGCAGCGGTCCGGGCACTTCCTGCAGTTCTCCTCGATCGGTGGGCGGGTCGGCGGGACGCCGGGCCTGGCGGCCTACCAGACCGCGGCGGCCGGGGTGGAGGCCTTCTCGGAGGTGCTGCACGCCGAGGTGGCCCCGCTGGGCATCCGCGTCACGATCGTCGAGCCGGGCGCCTTCCGGACGGGCTGGGGCACCTCGATGCGGCTGGCCGAGGTGGGGGAGGACTACTCGGGCACGGTCGGCCGGGTGCACGAGCGCCGCCGGCTGACCGACGGCCGGCAGCCCGGTGACCCGGCGCGGGCGGCGCAGGTGCTGCGGGACGTCGTGGCCTCGCCCGAGCCGCCGCTGCGGCTGCTGCTCGGGTCGGACGCGCTGCTGCTGGCGGAGCGGTCCTCCCGGGCCCGGGCACGGGAGGCGGCGGTCTGGTCCGGCGTCAGCCGGTCGACCGACTTCGACGACGCGGTGCAGCGCTCGGCCTGACCCGCAGTCGCAACGGGTTGTGCGGGCGCGGTGACCGTGGGCGACACGCCGGGCCGGACCAGCAGGGACACGTCCCGGTCATGTGTGCCCGGTGTGTCGTTCATGAGCGGTGCTTACGTTCGGCGGGCGTCACCGACCCTGCCCCTCTCGGAAGGACACCCCGTGCTCCTGCCCCCCGGCAGCCCCCGCACCGCCGTCCGGATCACCGTCGCGGTCGCCGCCGCCGCGGTCGCCGTCGTGACGGTCCCGGCCGTGGCCTCGGCCGCGCCGCCCACGACCCCGTTCCTGTCCGAGTTTCACTACGACAACGCCGGGACCGACGCCGGTGAGTTCGTCGAGGTCCAGATCCCGGCCGGCACCAGCTCGGCCGGGCTGTCTGTCGTGCTCTACAACGGGGACGCCGGCAAGGGCCTCCGGTACGACTCCGACGCCCTCCCGGTGGTCACCGCCCCGGCCGGGGCACCGGCCGTCGCGGTCGTCAGCTACCCGGCCAACGGCGTCCAGAACGGCTCGCCCGACGCGATCGCCCTGGTCGACGCGTCCGGCGCGGTGCTGGACTTCCTCTCCTACGAGGGGGTCGTCACCGCCACCGACGGTCCGGCGTCCGGCCGGACGAGCACCGACGTCGGCGTCAGCGAAGCCGGCACCGAGCCCGTCGGGCAGTCGCTGTCGCGCACCTGGTCCGCCACTGGGACCTCGGTCTGGTCCGGTCCGGCGACGTCGACCCCGGGCCAGGTCAACCCCGGGAACGAGGGCACGTCCCCGACGACGCCCCCGCCGGCACCCGTCGACCCGTGCACCGTCCCGGTGACGAACGAGATCGGCGCCGTCCAGGGCTCCGGGAGCGCCACCCCGCTGGCCGGCCGGACGGTGACCGTCCGCGGCACCGTCGTCGGCGACGTCCCCGGTCTGGCGGGCTTCTACCTGCAGGACGCGGACGGGGACGGCGACGCCGCGACCTCCGACGGCGTCTTCGTCACCTCGACCGCCGCGGTCGACCTGGGTGACACGGTCGCCGTCACCGGCTCGGTCTCGGAGGCCTTCGGCCAGACGCAGATCGCCGGCGGCAGCACGGTCGCGGTGTGCGCCGACGGCACCGCCGCCGACCTGCCGGCCGCAGCACCCCTGGACCTGCCGGCCGACGACGCCACCCGTGAGCGCCTCGAGGGCATGCGGGTCGCGCCGGTCGACCGCCTCACCGTCGCCGAGGTCTACGCGCTGACCAGCTATGGCGAGCTCACCCTGGCCGAGGGCGGCGTGCTGGTGCAGCCGACCGAGGCCGCCCGCCCGGGCACCCCGGAGGCGGCTGCGGTCGCGGCCGACAACGCCGCCCGGACGATCCTGCTCGACGACGCGGTCAGCGCCCGCACGAGCGTCACCACCGCGCCCTACCTGACCTCGACCACCCCGGTCCGGGTCGGTGACCAGCTCACCTTCACCGAGCCGCTGGTGCTGGGCTTCGGCTTCAGCGAGTGGCGGCTCATCCCCGCCGACGGCACCGCGGACGGCGTCTTCGCGCCGCAGGACACCCGCACGGCCGCGCCGCAGCCGGTCGGTGGCGACATCCAGCTGGGCACCTTCAACGTGCTGAACTACTTCCTCACCCGGGACCCGAAGGTCGGCCGCGGCGCGACCACCGACGCGGAGTTCGAGCAGCAGGCGGCCAAGGAGGTCGCGGCCATCTCGGCGCTGGACGCCGAGGTCGTCACCCTGCTGGAGATCGAGGACACCGACTCGACCGGCCTCACCCCCGGCAACGCCGACACCGCGCTGGCCGACCTCGTGTCCCGGCTGAACACCGCCGCGGGCAGCACGAAGTGGGCGTACGTGCCGATGCCCGACGAGCTGTACGGCGTCGACCGCGACGTCATCCGCAACGGGATCATCTACCAGCCCGCGGCCGTGCAGACCGTGGGCGACCCGGTCGGCCTGGTCGACGAGACGGTGTGGTCCAACGCCCGCGAGCCCCAGGCGCAGACCTTCCGCGCCCAGGGCGACACCTTCACCGTGGTGGCCAACCACCTCAAGTCCAAGAGCACGGGTGCCGCGACCGGCGACAACGCCGACGCCGGTGACGGGCAGGGCCAGTGGAACGGCGACCGGGTGCGGCAGGCGCGCTCGCTGGCCGCGTTCAGCCAGCAGCTGCGCACCTCCAGCGGCGACCCCGACGTCGTGCTGATGGGCGACTTCAACGCCTACAGCCAGGAGGACCCGATCCAGACCCTGCGCGAGGCCGGGTACACCGACCTGGGCGAGCAGTTCGACCCGGGCCGCTACAGCTACGTGTTCGACGGGCTGTCCGGCTCGCTCGACCACGCGCTGGCCACGACCGAGCTGACCGCGAAGATCACCGACGTCGCGCACTGGAACATCAACTCGGTCGAGTCCTTCGCCTACGAGTACGACGGCGCCTCGGACCTGTACGCGCCGAACCCCTACCGCTCCAGCGACCACGACCCGCTGGTGCTGGGCATCGACCTGCAGACGCCGGTGGTGGCCGTCCGGCCGGCCATCAACAGCAACGTCAAGGCGCAGGTCGTCGACGGCCAGGTGTCGCTGGCGGAGTTCGCCGAGAACACCGGCGACGTCCCGCTGACGGTCAAGTTCAACGCCACCGCCGACTTCCCGGCCGGGCAGCCGGTCACGCTGGCCCCGGGGGAGCGCAGCTACGTGTTGGTCCCGTCGGGCAGGACGTCGGTCGCGGCGTCGAAGGTCTACGTCAACGTCGTCTACACCGACGAGACCGGCACGCGGCGCAGCCTGAACCAGGTCGAGGAGTACGCGGCCACGGCCGTCCCCGCCCCGGTGCTGTGCCAGGGCCTGGAGCCCACCGTCGTCGGCACCGCCGGCGACGACGTGCTGCGTGGCACCACCGGTCGTGACGTGGTCATGGGCCTGGGTGGCAACGACACGATCACCGGCGGCAACGGCGATGACGTGGTCTGCGGCGGCGACGGCAACGACACGATCACCGGGGGCAACGGCGACGACGTGCTGTTCGGCGGTGCCGGCGACGACACCCTGCGCGGTGAGAACGGCAGCGACACCCTGATCGGCGGCGCCGGCACCGACGTCCTCGACCAGGGCAAGGGGAAGGGCCGCGAGGAGCAGGCCGGCGCCGACTCCTGACCCCACCCGACCACCCGCCGACGGCGGCGTCCCGCACCCGCGGGGCGCCGCCGTCGGTGCGTTCCCGGGCAGGATGGGCGGCCCGACGTCAGGAGCAGCAGGTGGCGACGATCCGCCCGTACCGGCCCGCCGACCGGGCCGCGGTGTACGACGTCTGCACGCGCACCGCCGACGCCGGGGGCGACGCCCGTGGGCAGTGGTCGACCGACGACCTGATGCCCGACCTGTTCGCCGGTCCCTACGTCGACCTCGAGCCCGAGCGGGCGTTCGTGCTGGAGGACGGTGGCCGGGTCGTCGGCTACGTGATCGGCACCGCCGACACCCCGGCGTTCGTCCGCACCTGGCGGGAGCGCTGGGTGCCCGTGCTGAGCCAGCGGTACCCGGTGCCACCGGACCCGCCGTGCACCGCGGAGGAGCGGATGCTCACGCTGGGCCACCGGCCCGAGCGCATGCTGCTGCCCGAGCTCGCGCCCTTCCCGGCCCACCTGCACATCGACCTGCTGCCCAGCCACCAGCGCGCCGGACACGGCCGGGCGCTGGTCGACACGTTCCGCGCCGCCGTCGCCGCAGCCGGTGCGCCGGCGCTGCACCTCGGGATGGTCCCCACCAACCGGGCGGCCCGTGCCTTCTACGACCGGCTCGGGTTCACCGAGATCGCCGTCCCCGACGCAGGGGAGGTCACCTACCTGGGGATCACGACCCGCTGAGCCGGCGCCACTCCTCGGTGCCCTCGCCCAGGGCCACGGCGGTGGGCAGCCGCAGCGTGCCGGACAGCCAGACCAGCAGGTCGTGCAGCCGCAGCCGGGTCAGCGGCGCGGCCGGGAGCAGCGCGGCGACCGCCGTCTCCAGCTCGGCGAACGCGGCGGCGTTGGCCCGCAGCTCCCGGTGGGCGACCGCGGCCACGCCACTGTCGCCCTCCCGCAGGTGCGCCACGCTCTGCAGCCAGGTCGCCCGGGTCAGCAGCGGCACCAGCTCGGGGTGGCGGTGGTGCAGGGCGGCGAGCACGTACCGGGGCTGCGGCTGGGGCAGCTCCGCCAGGTTGCGCAGTGCGGCACCGACCGTGCCCGGCTCGCCCAGCACCGACAGCTCGTCGGCCGGCAGCTCCCAGAACGGCCGCCCGGCGGCACGGGCGACCAGCGCGTCGGCGACCGGCTGCGCCTCGTCCAGCGCGCGCCGGACCGCCGTCCAGCTCTCCGGGTCCAGCCGGCCGTGCAGTCCCTCGGCGACCAGCACGTCGTCGTCCCCGAGCGGGCCGGACGGCACCGGGCGGGCGTCGAAGCGCTCGTGGCCGAAGGCGGGCACCTGCACCCAGCGGCCCTCGCGCTCGTTGGGGGAGCGGTACCGCAGCGGCCGCCGCCCCCGCGCGTAGCCGAGGACGGCGGCCAGCGCCGTCCGGCCGGTCAGCGGCTCGGGGCCGGCGCTGGGCAGGTCGAGCGCGAGCCGGACGTCGCCGGCGGAGAGCGTGCTCACCGGTCCAGCATGCGCCCGGCACCCCCGCGGGGGAGGCGCCGGGCGCACCGGTCAGCGGTGGCCGATGCCGCCGGGGCCGTGCTCGGCGGGGACCTCCTCGCCGGCCGCGACCGGGCCGGGCGGCGTGCCGTCGCCGAACGGGCTGCCGCCGAGCTCCTCGCGGCCGTGCGGGGTCAGCCAGTTCGACGTGTCCGGGCCCATCGGGATGACCTGCGTCGGGTTGATGTCGGCGTGCACCACGTAGTAGTGCTCCTTGATCTGCGGGAAGTCGGTGGTGTCACCGAACCCCGGGGTCTGGAACAGGTCCCGGGCGTAGCCCCACAGTGCCGGCATCTCGGTGAGCTTCTGCCGGTTGGCCTTGAAGTGGCCGTGGTAGACGGCGTCGAAGCGGGCCAGCGTGGTGAACAGCCGGACGTCGGCCTCGGTGATGGTCTCGCCCATCAGGTACCGCATGTCGGTGAGGCGGTCCTCGAGCCAGTCCATCGCCGTCCAGAGGCGGTCGTAGGCGCGGTCGTAGGCCTTCTGCGAGCCGGCGAAGCCGCAGCGGTAGACGCCGTTGTTGACCTCGGTGTAGACCCGCTTCATCACCTCGTCCATCTCCTCCCGCAGGTGCTCGGGGTAGAGGTCCGGGGCGCCGTCGCGGTGGAATTGCGTCCACTGGGTGGAGAAGTCCAGCGTCATCTGCATGAAGTCGTTGGTGACCACGGCCTTGGTGGGCAGGTCGACCATCGCCGGCACCGTGATGCCGCGCGGGTACTCCGGGTCGCGGGCGAAGAAGGCCTCCTGGAGCCGCTCGTAGCCCAGCACCGGGTCGCGGCCGCCGGGGTCGAGGTCGAAGGTCCAGCTGCGCTCGTCGTGCGTGGGGCCGCAGATCCCCATCGAGATCGCCTGCTCCAGACCGAGCAGCCGCCGGACGATCGCCGCGCGGTTGGCCCACGGGCACGCGCGGGCGATCACCAGTCTGTACCGGCCGGCCTCGACCGGCCAGCCGCTCGCACCGTCGGCGGTGATCCGGTCGGTGATGTAGTTGGCGTCCCGCTGGTACTCCTTGCCGGGTTCGACGTATCCACTGCCGCTCTGCGTGGTGCTCATCCCCTCACCATCGCCGACCGCGCGCCGCCGCGCTCGTCCGCCCCGCCCGGACAGGCAGTGATCTCGGTCGGCCGCCACCCCGTCGGAGGGGCGCACACCGCCGGGGACGCCGTCGAGGGGACGCCGGTGGCTACTGTTCCGGGGTGGCAAACGGACCTGTGCGACCGCCCTGGCTCGGCAACTGGGGCGTGCAGCTGCTCGGCGTGGGCCTGTCGCTGTACAACGCCGTCCAGCTCGTCCGGCACCTCGTCGACGGCGAGTACGGGTCGGCGTTCCTGAGCTTCGCCTACGTCGTCGTCTTCGGGTATGTCGCGCTGGAGTCCTGGCGCACCCGGCAGGAGCTGGCCGCGAAGCGGGCTGCGGACGGGCCGGCACCGATCGACCCGCCGGCGGGGCCCGACCGGCCGGCGCCGACCGACGGGCCGGCGCCGACCGACTGATCAGGCGCGCTCGGCGTCCGGGGCGCCGGCGGGTGCCGCTGCCTGCGGCTGGTCCTTGAGGAACAGGTACCAGTAGGTGGTCGCGACGAAGACCACCGCGCCGACGAGGTTGCCCGCACCGGCGAGCAGCCAGTTCAGCAGCGTCTCGCCCCAGGTGACGTCCGGGACGCCGGCGAAGATGGCCGCCGGCAGGAAGAACATGTTGGCCACCACGTGGTCGAAGCCCATGGCCACGAACGCCATGATCGGGAAGAAGATCACGATGACCTTCCCGGCGACGTTCTTGGTCGCCACCGACATCCAGACGGCCAGGCAGACCAGCCAGTTGCAGCCCATGCCGCGCAGGAACGTCTGCCACGGGGACTCGGTGACGGCCTTGCCCGTGGCGATCCCGGCCAGCCGCTGGTAGACGAGCCCGGCGGTGCCGCTGGAGCCCGCGTGCCCGATGACGCCGGTCTGGATGGCCAGGAAGTAGGCGACGAACAGCGCGCCGATCAGGTTGCCGATCAGCACCAGGACCAGGTTGCGGGCGACGGACCCCAGGCCGACCTTGCGGTTCATCGCGGCCAGCGGGACGAACATCATGTTGCCGGTGGCCAGGTCGGAGCCGGCGATGAGCACCAGCACCAGGCCGAGGGTGAAGGCGCCGCCGAGGAAGAGTGTCGGCAGCGTGCCCCAGGTGGCCGGGTCGAGGCCGGAGGAGACGGTCATCGCCA